>CANPXS010000072.1 GCA_947586625.1 uncultured Clostridia bacterium
GCGCTCTCGTGGCTGCGCGAGAACATGATACCCTATTATCCGCTCGGCGTCTACAAGGACATCGACAGTGACGGCGCAGACAAGGAGGCAAAGTGATGGCAAAAACCACGAACATACTCATCGCCGGATTCGGCGGTCAGGGCGTGCTTTTCGCAGGCAAGGCGCTCGCGAAGATGGGCATGCACAACGGGCTTCACGTCACGTGGCTGCCCTCCTACGGGCCCGAGATGCGCGGCGGCGCCGCGAACTGCTCCGTCATAATCTCCGACGACGAGATCGGCTCGCCGCTCGTTCCCGAGCCGGACATACTTATCGCTCTCAACATTCCGTCGTTTGACAAATTCGAGCCGCATGTAAAGCCGGGCGGCATGATATTCGTCGACAGCGCGATGGTGGACAAAAAGAGTTCGCGCACCGACATAGAGGCGCACTACATCCCCGCCTCGCGTCTCGCATCCGAGGAAGGACTCTCGGGACTCGCGAACGTGATCGTTCTCGGTCACCTTCTCCGCGTGACCGGCATCTTCGACTACGACGCGTTCCTCGCCGACCTCGTTTCCGGCATCCCTGCCTCCCGCGCCGCTCTCGTCGAGGGCAACACGAAGGCGCTGCGGATCGGGTTTGAGTATTGAATTTATTCTAATTTAATTGAAGTGTCGGGGAGGGGACTTTTTGAAGAAAGTCCCCTCCCCGCGCCCCTCCTTCAAAAACTTTTCGGGAATCGGTTTTTGACTGTGCCGTTTATCTGTGCGTTGACTTTAAGCCGTGTCTGCACTGTTCGGTGCTCGACTTCGTCTCCGCAGGGGAAGGCGATCACGCGGCTTCTGATGTGCAAACTTTTAAGGGAATTTTGACGCTTTCTTTTTCCTTTTTTGTACGGTTTTCGACTTTACAAAATCGGCGTTTTGTGTTACTATAACACTTGCCACACATCTTGAATATTCAACTGACCTGTTAGGGGAATACTATGTAAAAATGTATTCTCTCACTATCCTAATGGGTTTTACAGATGTGTGGCGCATCGAGAGAAACGTTTTTAATGCATCTCTTGATGGGGCGCATTTTTTTAATTAACCATAGCAAAAAAGTAATATGATCGGAGGCAGTATCGGCATGAACAACGTGAGCAGAAACGGACGCGGCACGTCCGGCAGCGCGAAATCGGTCGCGCTCGTTTTATTTTTCATTTCGGCGACGATTTATGGCGTCGGCGCGCTCGTCATACTCGACCTGACGATAAGGCTCGGCGACGCTCACGTCATATCGTACGTTTTCGGCGTCGCGCTCGCCGTCGTGTTCCTTTTCGTCGGACTGTTCATATCGCTGCTCGCGAGCCTGTTTATATACCGCCTCTGCATAAGCATGGACCGCACCGAATCGATGATGCGTCATATGGTGACGCACCGTCCGGCGCAGTCACAGCTTCCCGCGCGCAGACAACCGCCGCACATCGACACATTCGACGATTGAATCCGAATATCAACATTAGAAACGGGGCCTCGCGGTCCCGTTTTTTTATGCGAAAAAGGTTTGAAATGGGTTCGGGGGAATCAGAGTTTCTGAAAGAAACTCTTTTCACTTAAAAAGTTTCCCCCGAAAAAAATCATTTTCCCTATTGACAAAACGTGCCGCCCCTGCTATAATGCTGTAAAGTGATTTGCTTTACAGTCGGAGGCGGCAAAATGGGAAAGGACCTTTCGTTCTGCACGCTTCTTGACTACTACGGCGCGGCGCTGACCGAGCGTCAGCAGGAGCTTTTGACGTTCTACTACGACGACGACTTGTCGCTGTTTGAGATAGCGGAGAACACGGGCATATCGCGTCAGGGCGTCCGCGACGCGATAAAGCGCGGCGAAGCTGAGCTTCTGCGCCTCGAGGACGCGCTCGGACTCGCAAAGTCTCACGCCGAGACGCGGCGCGAGGCGGACGCGATAGCGGCGGCTGTCGACGAAATAGCGTCGCACATGCCGAAAGAGACGGCGGACGCGCTTCGCTCGCTGTCCGCGCGCGTGTCCGCTCTCGCCGACAGATAAGCAGTCACAAATCTCTATGGGGGTCGACGATGTTTTCAAGTCTTTCCGATAAACTGAACGCGGCGCTGAAAAAGTTCCGCAACAAGGGCAAGCTGACCGCCGCCGACGTCAAGGAGGGCATGCGCGAGGTCAAGCTGGCGCTGCTCGAAGCCGACGTCAACTACCGCGTCGTGAAGGATTTCGTCGCCGCCGTTACCGAACGCGCCGTCGGCGAGGAGGTGCTCGCATCCCTCGTCCCCGCACAGCAGATAATCAAGATAACGAACGAAGAGCTGACGTCCATCATGGGCGGCTCGGTGTCGAAGCTGACGATATCGTCGAAGCCGCCGACAATAGTCATGGTCTGCGGTCTTCAGGGTGCGGGCAAGACCACGCACTGCGCAAAGCTCGCCGCTATGTACAAAAAGCAGGGCAAGCGCCCGCTCCTCGCCGCGTGCGACGTGTACAGACCAGCCGCGATTAAGCAGCTCGAGGTGCTTGGCGAACAGATAGGCGTGCCGGTGTTCACGCTCGGCGCAGACGTTTCGCCCGTTAAGATAGCGAAGGAAGCGCTCGAACACTGCAAAAAGCACGGTCACGACATGCTGTTCCTCGACACCGCCGGACGCCTCCACATCGACGAAACTCTTATGGGCGAGCTCTGCGACATAAAGGACGCGCTGTCGCCGACAGAGATACTTCTCGTCATCGACTCGATGACCGGTCAGGACGCCGTCAACGTCGCGAAATCGTTCAACGACAAACTTGATATAACCGGCGTCATACTTACAAAGCTCGACGGCGACACACGCGGCGGCGCCGCGCTGTCCGTCCGACACATCACGGGCAAACCGATAAAATTCATCGGCACAGGCGAGAAGATCGACATGATCGAGCCGTTCTACCCCGACAGAATGGCGCAGCGCATACTCGGCATGGGAGATGTGCTCACGCTTATTGAAAAGGCGCAGGAGCAGTTCGACGAGAAGCAGGCGGAGGAGCTCGAACGCAAGCTGCGCGAGCAGACGTTCACGCTGACCGACTACCTCGCACAGCTCAACCAGATAAAGGGCATGGGCAGCATCGAATCGCTGCTCGGCATGATACCCGGCGTCGATCAGTCATCGCTCAAGAATGCCAAAATAGACGAAAAGGCGCTCGCGCACGTCGAAGCGATAATACTTTCGATGACGCCGCGCGAACGCGAAAAGCCCGACATCATAAACGCATCGCGCAAAAAACGAATCGCGGCGGGAAGCGGAACGAAGGTCGAAGAGATCAACCGCCTTCTCAAGCAGTTCGACGCGATGAAAAAGATGATGAAGCAGATGACGGGCAGACAGGCCGCGAAATTCAAGCGGCGCATGAACAACGGTAAACTCCCGTTCGGCATAAGGTGACGGCACCTTACAAAGACCGTAAAAGCAAGGGATTTTATATTAAAAAACATTTTTTCGGAGGACATTATGTCAGTCAAGATCAGATTAAGACGCACAGGCGCCAAGAAACAGGCATCGTACCGCATCGTGGTAGCGGATTCCCGCTTCCCCCGCGACGGACGCTTCATCGAAGAGCTCGGTTACTACAACCCGCGCACGGAGCCCTCGACAGTCAAGGTAGACGAGGAAAAGGCGAAGAAGTGGCTTGCAAACGGCGCACAGCCGACGGATACAGTCAGAGCGCTTCTCAAGAAGAGCGGCGTTATTGAATAATAATCGCCGCCTTCCAAAATTCATAGGAAAGGAATATCCTCCCGCACGCGGGACGGATAGATCGGTATAAAATGGTCGACCTGAAAGAGGTTCTGTCAGTAATTGCCAAGTCGATAGTCGAGCATCCCGACGAGGTCGCCGTCGACGAGGACGAAAACGGCGCCGCAGTAACGCTCACGCTCCATGTCGCCGAATCCGATATGGGCATGGTGATCGGACGTCACGGAAAGATCGCGCACGCGATTCGCTCGGTGATGAAGGCAGTGGCAAATTCTGACGGCAAAAGAGTAAACGTAGACATAAAATAAAAGCGAGGGCATTTTCTTTCGGAAAGTGCCCCCGATTTTTATGCAGCCGGCGCGCATATAAATGCGCGCCGTTCTGTCGCTATTCTATTCGAACATTCCAGACGTGTTGCCGTCGAACAGACAGTTGTACTGGAGTATTGAGTATTTTTTCAAAAGCTCCTCGTCCTCCGCGTCCGATATAGGATAGAGGTATCCGTATTTGTCCATGAACGAGTTGGCGGACACGGACGGGTACGTCTCATGCAGCGACGACAAAAACTTCTGCGCGTCGGTGAGCTCTATGTTCGCCACCTCGCAAAGAAGCGTCGAGAGATAATTGACGCTTATGTCGCCTACGTTGCCTTCGTTTTCGATGTCGTAATTCGCCCACAGTAGGAACGGCACCTCGTAAAACTGCTCGTGCTGGTTTATGTCCGAATCGTCGAGGTATATGCCGTACTTATTCCTCATCGCAGACGACACCCACGTGCCGGGCTGGTGGTCGCCGAAGAACATCACGATCGTCGGCTCGTCAAAGTCCTCGAGCTCGGAGCACAGCACCATCAGCGCCGCGTCCGTCTTTTTTATGAGCGACAGATACTGCGATATCTGCTGTTCACCCTCGAGTCCGTTGACAGTGACTTCCCTGTCGTTGAAATTGTCGTACTGCGTCGTATACGCGCCGTGATTCTGCATCGTCACGTTGAATATGAACATGGGGTCGTCCGTCTCCTTCGATTCGAGGCGCTGCGCCATGTAGCGGAACACGGACGCGTCCGAGATGTAGCTGCGTATGACCGACATGCCGCGCAGGTCGCGCTGGAACATCATCTCGTCAAAGCCGAGATGAGGATAAACGGTGTTTCTGTCCCACCCGGACGCGATATACGGATGTATCGCGAGCGTGTGGTATCCCTGTCCCGCCAGCTGCGAGGCGAGCGACGGCAGCTCCGATTTTATGTACTGCTGATACGGTATGCTCCCGGGCGGCAGAAACGCCATCGACAGCCCCGTCAAAAACTCGAACTCGGTGTTGGGCGTGTTGCCTCCGAGCACCGAGACGTGCATCGTTCCCTTTATCGTGTCCTCCGACAGCGAATGTATGAACGGCATATAGTCCTGATTCGTCTCAAACTCACCGAGCGCCTTAAGGTCCGAAAACGCCTCGTCCATGATGACGATTATGTTGGGATTTTCGACGTCGCTGTAATGCTTGTCCGACGGCGTATATTCCTCGCTCGCTATCGCCTCGACCGCGTCTCGCGAATATCCCGACGGCTTATCTACCCTCGCATATCGCAGATTCGTGAGGAACGCCACCGTGAACCCGTTGCGGTAATAAACCGTCAGCGGCGTGAACAGATACGGATAAAGCCCGAAATCGTCGACGATGCGGTCGGTGTTCATGTACGACACGTACCCGAACATGAGCGCAAACGACGCTGCACACGACACTATCCGCAAATAAACCTTTTTCAGCGACACGACCGTCGTCGGCATGAAAAAGCAGAGAAACATTATAAAGCAGAGCGCCGTCACCATCGTCGCGAGCGAGCTCGTCACGACGAATTCATAATTGCCGACGACAGTCGCGGCGACGCCTATGCTCGCGAGGTCCCACGGGAACAGCGGCACCGAGCGGAACAGTATGACGTAGTGCTCCGCAAGTCCCGCGATGAGTGCGTACAGGCACGGCACGAGCACCGCGAACGACGTGCGCCGCGTTATCGACAATACGATCGCTGCCAAGATATACATGAACGCTATGTTGAGCCACAGTATGTTCGTCTTCATCTCGGACAGATCGTGCGACATGTACTCCATAAGAAGCGTCGCGCAGGGCGGCGCCGCCGCAAACAGTATCCAGCCGCACCACTTCGGCATTCGCGGATGAACGAACATCAAAAACGCCATCTCGATTATCATTATCATGCACAGCAGTATATTGTTGCTGCGCCCGATATCCTCCTGCGATCTGTCGCCATTCATCGCGAGGAACGTCACGACTACCGACAAGAGTATCGGCAAAAGATACAGAAACTCAAGCCTGCGCGGCGGCGAAAAGATACCGCGCGCGGCGGCTTGGTCGGTAGCGGCTGACGCTTTGCCATCGTTTTCGTTGTTTTCTTCCCTGCTATCCTTGTTATCCATCGAAAAAGTTTCCTTCCGTCAGATAATTGTTATAAGTATACCATAAAAGACGGTTTTTTGTCTTTACAGAATTGTTAATTTTCTGTAAACTTCCCGCATACAACGCCGCGCC
Source organism: uncultured Clostridia bacterium (assembly GCA_947586625.1). Classification (GTDB taxonomy): domain Bacteria; phylum Bacillota; class Clostridia; order Oscillospirales; family CAG-272; genus DTU064. The sequence continues at coordinate 6,275 of CANPXS010000072.1, forward strand.
GCCGCATATCCGCCATAAACCGCCGCATTATCGGAAACTTTTACAAATAAATGTGCCGTATCGAGTCACAATATCGGTCATATTGCGTATTTGACATATATAATAATACGTGATATAGTATTATAAGCGTCGCGTGACGGATCGGTTTTGCCGTAATGTTATGTGGCGCCGTCGTTTGCCGCGAAAGCGGTCCGATTTTGTAACGATGATAATTTTGGGAAGGAAGTTTTGAGGTTTTTCTATGGGCTCGTTTTCGCAGTCGCTTAAATCGTTTTTTTCACCGAAGGACATGTCCGTCGGTCCGCCCGCAGTACGTATCGCCGAATTCGCGATACCTATGCTGATAGGCAACATCGCACAGCAGCTTTATAACACCGTCGATACTATCGTCGTCGGACATTACGTCGACACTAAGGCGCTGTCCGCCGTTGGCGTCGCCGGACCCATACTGAACCTTATGCTCGCGCTGCTCATCGGTATATCGACGGGCGTCGGCGTGCTCGTTTCGCAGTATTTCGGCGCGCGCGACCGCAAGATGCTCTCGACCACGATCGGCAACTGCATCACCGTCACCGCCATAGGCTCGGTAATCGTCATGGTGCTCGGCACGCTCATAACGGACCCGCTTCTGACGATACTCGACACGCCCGAGGGCGACATCTTCCGCTGGGCGCACGACTATCTCATCGTCTGCTTCCTCGGCATCGCAGGGACGTTCTACTATAATATCCTCTCGGGCGTTCTGCGCGGAATGGGCGACTCGATATCGGCGCTCGCGTTCCTGCTCGTCTCCGCGGGGCTCAATATAGGTCTTGACCTGTGGTTCGTCATCGGACTCAAACTCGAGGTCATGGGCGTCGCGCTCGCGACGATCATATCGCAGACTATATCGGCGATACTCTGCTACATAAAGATGATGCACATGCGCGATGTATTTGACATAAAGCTCGTTTACTTCAAGCTGACGCGCGTCACCGTTGAGATGATGCGCCTCGGCATACCGTCGGGACTCACGCAGGCGATATTCTCCGTCGCGATGCTTCTCGTGCAGAGACTGACGAACAGCTTCGGCGACGCTGTCATGGCGGCGAACGTCATCGTCATGCGCGTCGACGGATTTGCCATGATGCCGAACTTCTCGTTCGGTCAGGCAATGACGATATACACGGGACAGAACGTCGGCGCTCGAAAGTTCGACAGACTCAAGAAAGGCACCGTTCAGGGCACCGTCATGGCGGTAGCCGTGTCCGCGTTCTTCCTCGCGCTGATCCTTTTGTTCGGTCACCCGCTCATGAGCATGTTCACCGATATGTCTAAGCCCGGAGCCGAGGAGCTCGTCGAGATGAGCTTCGGCATGATGTGCATACTCGCCGCCGGATACGTCGCGATGGGCGTGACGCAGTCGCTTGCCGGCGTCATGCGCGGCGCGGGCGACACTATGACACCGATGTGGCTGTCGCTCATAACGACGGTCGCGATGCGCGTACCGATAGCGTACGCGATAGCGGCGTTCACCAAGTCGGACGCGCTGCCGAAGGGCGACTACCGCTGCATACCGATATCGCTGCTCGTGTCGTGGCTCATCGGCATGGTGCTCCACGTCATCGCGTATGCGGCGGGCAGATGGAAAAAGAGAATACCCGACTATCCGAAGATGTGACGCATAACGACCGCCTCACAAAAGCAATGCCCGAGGTCGCCGTTTTATTGCACACCTCGGCAGATTGGAAGTTGTGAGGATCTTATCATGAGTACAAGAAAAGAAATAGTCGGCGCCTTTTACGACAGTTACGATGAGGACGGACGGCTCGGCAGGACGCGGCACGGTCAGCTCGAATATTATGTCACCATGAATTATATTCATCGTTACGCCGCCGAAGGCTCGAAGATACTCGAGGTCGGCGCGGGAACGGGCAGATACTCGGTCGCCCTTGCAAAAGAAGGCATGGACGTCACCGCCGTCGAGCTTGTCGAGAGCAATCTCGCGACACTCAGGGAAAACAGCAAAGGGATTACAAATATCACATCGTACGGGGGCGACGCCTCTGACCTCAGCCGGTTCGCCGACGACACATTTGACGTTACGCTGTCATTCGGTCCGATGTATCACCTGTATGACGCCGATGAGATAAACCGCGCCATCGACGAGGCGATACGCGTGACGAAGCGCGGCGGGGTGATGATGTTTGCATTTATCTCCGTGTTCGCCATCATGTACGCGAATTACTTTTACGGTAACTTCACGGCAGGGTTGAAAGAAAACTTCACCGACGACAATAAAATACGTCATTTCAAGGAGCAGCTCTTTACCGGCTACGACGTGACCGAGTTTGAAGAACTGTTTCTGGAAAAACCTGTCGACCGTATCACGACGGCGGGCGTCGACGGCATATTGGAGCCGATAGAAAAGCGTCCGGATTTCTCGCTCACCGACGACGACTTCAACGCTCTTGCCGAATGGTATCTTGCCTTCTCCGAAAAACGCGAGCTGCTCGGAAACACGAACCACCTTTTATATATTTGCCGCAAACGATAATGACCGCAAAAACCGCCCGCACATCGCTTTTCCGATGTGCGGGCGGTCAGTTTTACATCAAATCGCCGTTCGTTTCACGTCTGCCTGACGTTCAATTCCCTGTAAATCTCCGCTTTGCCGACGCCGCGGTCGCGCGCCGCCGCCTTCATCGCGTCCATGCGCGAAAGTCCCGACCGCTCGTACATCCCGACGTGCTCGCGCACCGACAGCGAACGCCAGTCCTCGCCTCCCGTCCTGCCGTGCAGAACGAGCACATACTCGCCTCTCGGCTCGACCGAATCGTACATCGCCTTCACTTCCCCGACCGTCGACCGAACGGTCTGTTCGTTCAGCTTCGTCAGCTCGCGGCACACGTCGAGCCCGCGCTCGCCGCCGCATGCGTCGAAAAGGTCGCACAGCGTCTTTTTCAGTCTGTGCGGCGCTTCGTACAGTATCACAGTCCTGCGCTCGGCGGCAGCCTCCGAGAGGGCGTCGCGCCGCGGCTTGCCCTCGGGCGGCAGAAATCCCATAAACACGAACGTCCTCGTGTCCGCCCCCGACAGCGACAGCGCCGTCACCGCCGCACAAGGCCCCGGCACGCACGTCACGTTGACGTTCGCCGCCGCGCACATCTTAACAAGCTCCTCGCCTGGGTCGCTTATCGCGGGCATTCCCGCGTCCGTGCAGAGCGCGCACGACTCGCCCTTTTGCAGCCGCTCCACGATCCTGCGCCCCGACTGCGCCATGTTGTCCTTGTAGTAGCTGACCATCGGCTTCGACACCCCGACAGCCGACAGCAGCCGCCCCGTGTGTCTCGTGTCCTCGGCGGCGATGAAGTCGACCTCCGACAGCACCTTGACCGCGCGCGGCGACAGATCCGCCATATTGCCTATCGGCGTGCCGACGAGATACAGTGTTCCGCCAAGAACGCGGTTTTTTTCGTTTTCGTCCGCGCCAGCCGACGCCTCGACGATGTTTATATTTTTATCGCTTTCCATATCGTCACCTCACGGTGAATTTGTCGGGGAAGCTCCCCGTCTCATATATGCGCTTAAAATCCTCTGTCTCCGTCCGCGTGCCGCGCTCATATACGAACAGCGGCGCCGTCACCTTCATGCCCGGCGCGCCTCCGCGCTTGGCGGCGCAGAACAGCAGCGACGGCGCGCTGTCCGCGTCCGCGGACATGAACGTCATCGACTTAGGCTCAAATCCGTTATCTCTCAAAGCGGAGCAAAGCTCCGCGAGTCTGTCCGGGCGGTAAACGACGTAAAACATGCCGCCATACCGGCACAGCCGCCCTGCCGCCGCGCAGAAATCGTATATCGTCCCCATGACCTCGCGGCGCGCCATGTTCTTTTCTCCGCTCGCGTTCTCATATCCCGAACCCGCGCGCATATAGGGCGGATTCGAGAATACGAAATCGAACGTGCCGAGCTCGCCCGCCTTCACGTCCCTGATGTCCGCGAGCATCGGTCTTACCGCGTCCGAAAGTCCGTTTATCTCCACATTCCTGCGCATTATCGAGACGAATTTTTCCTGCGCCTCGACCGCCAAAATAACGTCCGCGCGCTTTCTCGCCGCTGCGAGAAGTGCCACGACTCCCGTGCCCGCGCCGAGTTCGACCGCGGTCACACGCTTCCCCGCCGGACGGCGCACATAAGCGGACAACAGATACGCGTCCGTCGTGAACGTGAGCCCGTCCGAAAGCTGTATAAGCGTTATATCGTCGTTTATCCTGTCGACGCGCTCGCCGCGCAAAATGTTGTCGGTCACGTTGTCCATAATCGCCCTCAAATACAGAAACAGCCGCGTATAAACGCGGCGTTTCCGTTATGTTCGTGTCGTTTGACCGTCGTCCGATTATTCCTGCTCGGGAGCCTCAACGGGGCAAACACCTGCGCAAGCGCCGCACTCGAGGCACTTCTCGGGGTCGATCACGTACTTGCCGTCTTCGCCCTCAGAGATAGCTTCTACCGGGCATTCGGATGCGCACGCGCCGCAGCCGAGGCACTTTTCAGTATCGATCTTGTATGCCATTTGTGAAATCCTCCATTATGTATTTTGATTCTGCATATATTCTACCACAAAACTCCGCAAATGCAAGAGGTTTTCCGTAGAAAAGTACGACTTTTTTTACATGGTATCGTTTTTCGGACTTTCCTCGCCCGAATCTATATCAGCCTCGTCCGTGTCCTCCGTCGGTTTCGTGCCGCCTTTTCTGTGACCGACGACAGTCACCTCGTCGCGGTCGTATGACTTGACCTCGCCGGAGTCTCCGTCGCCGAAGCGAACCGTCACCTTTCCGGCGAGCGGCTGCGAGTCTATGACGACTCCGCTGCCGTCCTTCGTGCGGACGATGCTGTCGATGCGCGGCGTCCGCCTTATCTCCTCGTCGTAGACGTCGTTTTCATATCTCAGGCAGCACATCAGCCTGCCGCATGTGCCCGAGATCTTGGTCGAGTTGAGCGAGAGGTTTTGCTCCTTCGCCATCTTTATCGAGACCTGATTGAAATCGTAGAGGAACGTGCAGCAGCAGAACGGACGCCCGCATATGCCGAGCCCGCCGAGCAGCTTCGCCTCGTCGCGTATCCCTATCTGACGCAGCTCGATGCGCGTGCGGAAAACTGACGCAAGATCCTTTACGAGCTCGCGGAAATCGACCCTTCCGTCTGCGGAGAAATAGAACGTCAGCTTGCTGTTGTCGAACGTGTACTCCGCCTCGACGAGCTTCATCGCAAGCGAATGCTCCTCTATCTTCCGCGCGCATATCTTCATCGCCTCGGTTTCTTTTTCGACGTTGCGCGCGTGACGCTCCTTATCGGCGTCCGTCGCTATCCTCACGACGGGACGAAGCGCCGCCGCAAGCGCCGTCACGGGCTCCTGTCTGTTCGGTATCGACACGATGCCGAACTCTATCCCGCGCGCCGTCTCGACAATGACTTCCATATCCTCGCGGCACTCGTACCCCATCGGGGCAAAATAGTACACCTTGCCGTTGTCCTTGAAACGCACGCCGACGATTTCGACAGTCTCGACCTGCTCCGGCGCGGCCTCCGCCGCCTCTTCGCCGAACCAGTGATCGGGTATCGTGTTGTACTTTGTCTTGTCCTCGACTACGGGCGCCGCAGGACGCGTCTGCATAACGTCCGCCTCGTCCCTGTCCGTGACTATCACGTTCTCCGACAAAACGCGCGCGGGACGGCTGTTTCTGCCGCCTCTGCCGCCGCGTCTGCCGCGCTGTGCGTTTCTCCCGTTCGCGCGGCTCTGAGCGGACTGCTGCGCGGGCGCGCTCTCCGTCTGGGCAGCACGATCCTCCATGCGATCCTCTTGCTTTTCTGCGGCACCGTCATTCTGCGCCGACTTTTGCTGCTGCTTCTGCGAGCGCTGTCTGTACTGTCCCTGTCTGCGCCCTCCGCGGCGTCTGCCGCCGTTTCCGCTGCCGCCGTTATTATTTTCTCCCGCCTCGCGCGGTGTTTCCTTTATTTCTTCCGACATTTCTGCCTGCGTGCGGGGCTCGGCTCCGCACCCTTTCGTCCTATAAAATTTATGAGCTTGCGCTCAGATATTTTTTATCCTTATCGCGAGCGACAACAGCGCCGTCGGCACCGACATGTTCGCGTCGAGCTCGTCCCTCGACGCGCGAAACTCCGACGCCGTCATGCACAGCGTCCGCGACGTGAACGCAGCGCCCGCGTTTCGCGCATCGTCCACGGTCGGGAAAAAGCAGAGGTCGAAGCTGTCCGTTTTCTTCGCCATTATCATATCGCGCACAGCGCGTTCGCCGTCGTCGAGTATCTGCGCCGCGTCGTCGCGCTTCAGCTTTCGCATCGCGGACGACGTCACCGTCGTTATGGCGTCCGTTCCGCCCGACATCATCGACGTCACGAGCGCGAGCGTCGATTTTTTGCGCTCGACATACGTCGACAGCGCTTTTTCATCGAGCAACTCCGCCGCAGTTCCGGGATTGCCTCCCGCGCCGACGAGCAGCTCGCGCCACAAAGCGTCGTTGTCGCGCACTCGCACAGCCCTGCTTCCGTATGTTCGCGTTAAAAACTCGCCGAACTCCGATTCCGTACACGGCCTCATACGTAGACATGCTGCGCGCGACCGTATCGTTTCGAGCAGCGACTTCGAATCCGTGCATAATAGCAGGTACAGCACGTACGGGGGCGGCTCCTCGAGCGACAGAAGAAGCGCGTTCTGCGCCGCCGCCGTCATCGTGTCGGCGTCCTCGATTATGTACACCTTGCGCTCCGACTCCGACGGGATTATGTGCGTGTCCGCGCGCATGTCGCGTATCACGTCGACGCCTATCGTCGATTTTCCGTCGCGACCGACTACGGTCACGTCGGGGTGAGACTTTGCCTCAAAATGACGGCACGACGCGCAAACTCCGCACGGACGCTCGCCGCCGCCTTGACACAGCGCCGCCTTCGCGACAGCGTCCGCGAGCGCACGCTTGCCGACTCCGCGCTCGCCCTCGATTATGTAAGCGTGCGACAGCGTCCCGTCCGAAAGCTCGCGTGCGAGCAGCCGTTTCAGCTCGTCGTTGCCCGGCACAGAATCGAATCCCACACTCATACGTGTCCGCCTCGCAGTCAAATTTTCACCTATTTATTATACCAAAAAATTTTGCATGTGTCAACGGGGGACGCGGCGATTTCACAGCGGAAAAGAAAGGGGACTTTTGCCCCTCTGACATAAGAAAACAAGCAAAAATCCAGTAAAATCAATGCTTTATGGGCAGAGGGCAAACAGGTTAG
>CANPXS010000073.1 GCA_947586625.1 uncultured Clostridia bacterium
CAAGCGCTTCCTCAAGCCCCGACATGATCCCCGCGAAAAAATCAATATTTCTGAAATTTTCCGCTATTTCTTCGTCGGTGAGGACACTGTTTAATTCACGTTCAGTCATGACACTACTCCTCTCTGATCAATTCTATCATTTTGCGGATCGCTTTTTTCTGTTCGGATGTCAGGTTTTCCTGAACATTTTTAGGATATGCAAAAAGAAAGTACAGTTTCTCTTTTTCAAACACATCGAGATAAATCACACGTCCGCCGCCGCTTTTGCCGCGATTGTCGTTTAATCGGATGCGCAGCTTTCTTGCGCCGCCCGTTCCCTCGATAACATCGCCTCTCTGCGGATTTTCGAGCAGCATTTCTTCAAGCGTCAGGAGATCTTCATCGGAAAGTCCCATCGCTTTCCAGCATAAACGAAACGGCGCGGTATATACGAACAGACGGGTCATAAGCAGATCTCCTTTTTTCTCACTCATATTATATACGATAATATCGTAGCTGTCAAGATGGATTTGTCGTGCCCGGGAATTCACCATAATATCTCCGCAGTCGGAGCAGCTCTGGACGCGTTGACATAAACCGCTTTTTCATGGTAAAATATCTTATCCGTAATTTGACAAAAACCGAATGCATAATCTGAAATCCTGAAATTATATTACAGGCATCGTCGGAAATAGTATTAAGAGTTATCTGATCATGTAAAGATGAAATGGAGAAGCGATCATGTTCGATTTTTATAACGAATCGCTGAAGCGCATGCGCTTCACATCAAAGAAAAGCGAGAACCGAAATAAACCCGCATGCGATCCAAAGGATACTGTCTCCGTCGGGGATTTTGTTTTTTCGAGCATTACGGGCAGATCGGGCGACAGCGGAGTCTTCTTCTCGCGCAGAACAAGCGTAATGCGAAAGAGCGCTATCTTGTCAAGCACTGTTATACGGACTGCGCATGCAACGAATTTGTATATACAAAGCTGGCTCAGGAAATGGGCTACAGCATGCCCGACGCCGTTCTTTTCCGTTTGGGAAACGACAAAGCTCTCGAACGCTTCAGGACCGAATATGTGATAGGCGAGCGATTTCTGAATGTCGTCGAAGAAAATCCCTCTTATGACGTGGTGCAGGAGACGGCCGTCAACCGTGAGCAATATTTCGCCTTTTACGGACTTTATGCGATGACAGGGGAGGGAGACGGCGTTGAAATACTTCTTGCGGACGATAAAAAGATATACCGTGTCGATACGACCGACGCCTTTCCCATATCGAACCGCTTTCTCGACATTGCCGGTGTGAATTTTGAAACGGACGGCATAAATCTTAACGCCGAGACAAAAAGATCGCTTTTGTCACTGAACTTCAATAAAACAATGAGCAGATCCAATTGTGACTTCTGCCTTAAGCAATGCCTCAAAGAAGATCCCGACTGCTCACGCCGGTTCCTCGAACCGTTTGAACGCATACAGCAGATACCGCAGGATCATATCGACGGCTTTCTTGATACACTGTGCTATTTTTACCCCGATTATATTGGCGATTTCTTTAAGCTGTTTTTTCCGGTCTGCAAAAGCAGTGCGCGGCATATTTGAAGGATATGCGTTTAGCTCAGCATTGATTTTGACCGGAAGGAACGTCGGATAAAAAGCTCCGATCGGCAGGTACTGTGGTTGTTCTGTTGATGCTGCTAAATGTTATGGCGCAAAAAAGAATGTCCCTGTCTGTACGTTCGGCACGGACTGGGGGGATCTCATTGCAGGCATAAACGGTGCACAGACGGGTTTGAAATGGATAATGCCCAATTTTTCGCAAAAATGTGAGGACAAAAACACCCGGAAGCACCCATAAGTGAATGTGATCCTTGCATTCACTTATGGGTTGAAAACCGCTATTATTTATGGTATACTATTAAAAATATTATTTTTTTGCCTTATACGATCATAAAGAACACAGACGGTGCTGTATATGAAACTGTTTGAACAAATCCCAAGTGAGCTCTTTTCGGTCCTTTCATCTCCCAACAAAGAATTATACGCCGATGCCCTCGGAGTTCTTTACACCGCATATCAGGACAATCTGAAGCTGCCCGAGGAAACGCTTTATTCGATGATACGCGGTAAGTTAGAGCAGCAGCTTTGCGATATGATCCTCGACGGTGAAGAGATCGACGAGGAGGAGCGGCGGGATATTTCGGGACGCGCCAGATTCCTGATAAGAAAACTATGTCAAAAGGGATGGTTCGATAAAGAGCGCGGGGACGATTTTGAAGAATATATATCAGTGCCGGGATACAGCAGTCAGCTACTTGAGCTTTTTCATAACCTGACTGACGATAAGCCCCTGCGCGGATATTCATATGTTTTCGGCACGTACTCCGCACTTAAGGTTGCTGATGACGGCGGCAGCGTATACGAAAAAATGTCAGCGGTGTACAGCGCATTTGACAACATGAATTCGCTGATAAAGCTGCTGAAGATGGTATATAACGATATCAAAAAAAATTTTAAGCTTCAGATAGAAATGCGCAATATCAACGACGTTCTTGCCACGCACTTCAACGACTTCGGCCAAAGAGTAGTCGAATCATACATCAAGCCGTTGAAGATTAAAGACTCCGTTCCCAAATACCGCATTCCGATACAAAAGATCCTTGACGACTGGCTCAATAATGAAAGTCTTATTTCGGATATGTCAGCCGCCGCGTTCGCCGATAAACGCGGCGGCAGCCAGGAATCGTGCAGAGCCGACTTGCTCGAAAAAATATTCTACGTGCGCGATCATATGAACAGAGTGGAGCATGACTACCTCGACGAGATCGACCGCCAGGTTCGACGTTATACGAGGGCGACGACACAAAAAATCGAAAATCTTACGAGTCAGGACAGAAACGTCCGCGGGAATCTCAACTACCTGCTCACCGCTATATCGGAGAGCAAAAGCTCTCCGGAGGTCATAGAAATGATCAACTCCGGATTCGGGCTTTATGAGCAGTCATATTTATCCGAGAAGAGTCTGTGGTACCGCAAACGTCAGGGAGAACGGAAGAAAAGCGAACCGGTACTTATCGACGATGAGCATACCGACAGCAGTGTTACCGCACGTGCGGAAGAGCTGCTCCGCACAGAGTATGGCCGCCGGGCAATATCGGAGTACATAAAAGAACACTTGAGTAAAGACGGCATATGCCGAGCCGAGGATTGGAATTTCTGTGACGACAAGGCATACGTAATGAACATGCTCGCCGTCATCCACAGTCGGGACGAGGCGGCAGACTATTCGGTCGAAGTGCTTGACGGACAATTTACCGAAAATGTGTATACCGTTCCCAACATGATCGTAAGATCGAAAAGGGCAGGGACAAGCAGATGAGTCTTGAAAATATACAAAACTATTCGCAAAAAGAAAAAGATATGTTCAGTTCCGTCTGCGCGTCTCTTCTCGGGCGCACTTTTGTCGTCCGCTCTGTGATCACCGAAAAAGGGCGCATCCGAAATCCCGAATATGATTTTCTCGTTAAGCATTACGAGGATGTAAGAGATTATCTCGGGCTCATGAATTGGAGTCTCTTCCGGAATGACTTTCTCGGATTTTATTATGTTACAAACGACGACGAGGCAAATCGGTGCAATCTGAACAAAACCGAAACGGCCATACTGCTTGCGCTTCGCCTGATCTATGAAGACGATCAGGAGCGTATCGGTCTCGACCATGACGTGGTCGCGACAGTCAACGACGTACTTGTTAAGGTCGTCACCGACTACGGCATTATATCGACAAAACCCAATATGGATGAAATAAAGCGCACAATGAAAAAGTTGGACGACCACCGCGTGATCCAGCTGATAGAGGGCAAATACAATCAAGCCGGTGCGCGTTTTGCGATACTGCCGACTATTCTTAATGTCGTTTCGAGCGAGAAAATGAACGCTGTCGTGTCGGAAATGAAGAAGGAGGATCCGGGTGAAGAAGCTTAAAAGGATACTGCTGATTAACTGGCTGTATTTTTCAAAGCAGCTGATAGATCTGGACAACATAAACTTTCTTACGGGGGAAAACGGGTCGGGAAAATCCACATTTATCGATGCTCTTCAGATCGTACTTCTCGGAGAACTGAGCCCCCGCATTTTTAATCAGGCGGCAAACGAACATTCGCAGCGCTCGCTTGACGGATATCTGCGCGCCGATATGGACGACAGCGGCAAATATTCCCGAAAGGGAAAAGATTTTTCGTCCTATATCGCGTGCGAGTTTTTTGACGATATCGAATTCAAAAGCTTTGTCTGCGGTGTGAACTTCGACTGCCGAAGCGACGGGACAAGGGCCGAACATTTTTTTATTTTCGACGGGACGATCCCCGAACACTGCTTCATCAAAGAAAAGTCCGCTTTTGATATAACGGAGCTTCGCGCTTATTTAAAGGAAAGATACGGTCTGAGAGCGAAGATATACGATACGCATAAGGAGTACAGGGAAGACCTTCTCGCCAAATGGAACGTTCACAGCGAAGAGGTGTGCCGCATGCTCAAAACCTCGGTATCGTTCCGTCCCATAGTCGATATACGCGAATTTATTACAAATAATATCTGCGACGCGCCGGACAGACCCGACATCGTTTCGATGCAGCAAAACATAAAGGACTATAAGCATCAGGAAAAGCTTGCGAAGCTGCAGGAGGATAAGCTTGAACAGCTGGAGCATATATCCCTCGCATATCGCGAATGGCGTTCGGTGTTAGACCGCTACACGCTGTACAGATTTCTTGTCGATTGGGCGGGAAAAGAGGCTCTCCGTGAGGAGATCGAAAAAATCGGGGTCGAATGCGAACAGTTCTCTATAACGCTGGATCAGCTCTCGGAAAGAGATAAAAGCTTGTCATATGAGATCGTCAAAAAGACAAATCTCAGAGACAAGCTTCAGCTCGAATATAATCAGAGCGATGTTTTTCAGGAGGAAAAACGTCTGAACGCTCAAAAAGCCAACCTTGAAAAAGAGCTGCGCGATATATCCGAGCTGCAGCGCAAGCTGACGCTCGATATAAGGCGCGAAGCGGAAAGAATAGTCGCATCCTGCCAAAGAATAGATAACCTTTCGCATCTTGACGGCACGGATCGGCTCGTCTCTGAGGCCGCGGCTGTCAGACAGATATACGGACGGTTTTTGTCCGCCTCCGACGAAATTCTGGCGCTTCCGACCGAAGCCTTTGACGAAGTGGAAAAAGCGACCTCGGAATACTATGAACACATAAGAGAGCTCCGCTTTGATCAGGACAAAAAAATTTTCGAGCTTACAAAAGCACTGGATGAAAAACGCGCTGTCCTTGACGATCTGAAACGCAATATAAAGGACTACCCGCGCGGGCTTCTTTCACTTCGCGAAAAGCTTGAAAAAATGATGTCGGAGCGTTACGGTATATCGGTAAAAGCGAACATACTCGCAGATGTGCTGGAGATACGCGAAGATGCGGAGGAATGGCGCGGCGTGATCGAAGGATACATGAACACGCAGAAATTCTATCTGCTTATACCCCCGGACGTCTACGGCCGGGCGCTCGGGATCTATAACGAAATAAAGGGAGAGTTTTCAGATCGTTCATACGGTATCGTCGATGTCGGGAAGCTCCGCGAGCATGAAAAGATAAGTCCGGATAAAAACAGCCTTGCCGCGAAAATAGAAACAAAGAACGAGCTTGCCCGCTCATATATCGATTATCTTCTCGGGCGCGTCATGTGCTGCGGCAGCACGGACGAACTGCGGTTCCACAGAACATCCGTCACCGCCGAAGGGATGCTTTATCAGGGATATGTGGCAAGACCGATCCGCAGAGAGCTGATGGAATCAGCATATATCGGTCAAAGAGCGATCAAACTCAGGTCTCAGCAGCTTGAAGCGGAGACCGTTCGCCTCTCCCGCGAAATCGACCTCATGAGACCCACAGCGGAAGAACTGCGCAGTCTCAGCGACAGCCAGCCGCTGTTTACAAAGCATTTTGTCCACAGCAATATCGCCGACGGGCAGAAAAGTCTATTGAGAAAGCATGAAACAGAATCGGAGCTTAATGAAGTAATCAAAGCTTACGACCGACTTGATCTTCTTTGGCTCGATAATATCAAAGGGCAGATTAAAGAGCTCGATGACGAACTTACGAAGCTCAACGCCGAGAGAGATGAAGTCCACGAAAAAAAGGGCGAGTATTCTGCAAAACTCGATATACTGAAAAAGCAGACTCTTCCCGAAAAGCAAGCGGCATTTGATGAAAAGAGCAGATCCATTGCAGTTGATTTTACAGACGAATACATAAACGGTACGGGTCTCAAGCGGTATGAATCGGAGCTTGTCCGTCTAAAGCATGCCGCTACTGTCGCGAACAATTTCAATAATCAGATCCCGCAGGCTTCATCAAGGGAACGCGAAAGTCAGAAAAAATTGTTTGATCTGCGCGGTCAATACATCAGAACGTTTCAGCCCTGCTCGTTCCGCGAGGATGCAGCCGATAACGACGAATTTGAAGAGGAACGCATACGTCTTTCGGAAAGCGAGCTCCCGAAGTTCCGTGAGAAGATAAAGCAAGCTCACGACAGCGCTTTGGAACAGTTTCAGAATGATTTTCTCGCCAAGCTGAAATCGAGCATAGATCAGGTGGAAACTCAGGTAAACAACCTCAACAGAACTCTCAAACGGTCACGGTTCGGGACGGAAATGTACAGATTCATTGTTGAAAGAAATTCCGATTACGGTGCGTTTTATGACATGATAATGGCTCCCGAACTTATGGAGGGCGAGGGAGGATTGTTTGCGATCCCTTTTCAGCAGAAATACGGCAAACTCGTCGAAGAATTGTTTGACAGAATAGTCGCTTCCGATGAAGAACAGCTGAACGCGCGAAAGCAGAGCGAGCTTTCGGAAAATATCGATAAGTTTACGGATTTCCGCACATATCTCCGGTTCGATCTTGAAACGACGGATCGGAACGGTTCAAAACAGCTATTGTCGTCCACTCTGAATAAGAAATCCGGCGGAGAGACGCAGACGCCGTTTTATATTGCCGTACTTGCTTCGTTTGCGCAGCTTTATCATGTCAACGATCCCTCCGCGTTGAATAACAATACGGTCAGGATAGTGATCTTCGATGAGGCATTCAATAAGATGGACAGCAGCAGGATCATAGAGAGCATCCGGCTTCTGCGTCAATTCGGGCTGCAGGCGATCATATGTACGCCGCCGGATAAAGCGGCGGATATCGCGCCTCTCGCTGACCGCACATTAGTTGTGATCAAAGAAAATTACCGTATGACAATAATCCCGTACGCAAAGGAGGTAGTTTTCTACGGAGAAACGAGTGATACTTGATCATTTGCTCGACAAATATGAATCAAGCAAACATTTGAATGCGCCCGGCACATCAAACAGGCGTGTCATGCTCTGCGTCGACAAGAGAAACCGCGATTTTCCCGAATACGATTACGAGACCGCCTCGGTCAGAGACGCATACAATGCGGCGGCGATAGCGCTTGAAAACAGCGGTCTCGTATCCCTTGAATGGGCGCCGAACAAAAAAGTCATCTCCGTGATCTCTCTGAATCTTGACAGAGTAGTGACCGCATACGCCGCCGCCGGAAGGACACATCCGAAAGAAAAGGCCGAAAAGGTCATAGAACTGCTCGAAACCGGGCTTGACGGCGAGCTGCCGCAGTGGATATCTTTATGGAAAAGCGGGATCGTCGAATCGGCAAAAACCGGATTTCGCATTCCCGGATATTGTAGGGACGATTTGGAATTTTTCCGCAACCTTATCAATGCTTTTGCCAAGTACAGCGATCTTAAAGGCGAGCCGATCACGGAGCGGGGCTTCAGCATCCGGTGTTTTCACGATAGCAAAAAATTCGAGCGCGAAATATCAGATGAATTTCTCAGAATAGCCCGACAGAATGATCCGGATCTTTCATCATTGTGCGAAGAACAGGAACATCCTCTCGGGAAAAAGGATCAGCTCGCGTATTTGGGGATATACGCGAGACCGGAGTTGATCGAGCTTTCCGGAAAATGTACCGTTATCACAAGTTCCGGTTTGATACCGCTGTCGCCGCTCTATCCGTATGGGTTCGCCCTGCCCGGTACCGTCACAGAACAGATAAAAGGAATCGAGCTCGGAGACGTCAACAAAATACTGTTTATCGAAAACAAGACGAACTATGACGAGTATCTGACGTCCGAGATGGCGCAAAACGAGCTTGTTATCTATCACGGAGGCTTTCTGAGTCCGCAAAAACGCAGATTTTTGTCAAATCTGCTAGGAGGAGTGTCCGAATCCGTTCCGATTTATTTTTGGGCGGATATCGACCTCGGAGGTTTTAAGATGTTTATGTCATTGAAAAATCTGTTTCCGAGGCTATTTCCGATGCGTATGTCGTCCAAAGACGTAGAGAAATACCGCCGGTTCGGACTTGTCCGCAAGAGCGAATATTTCGACAGGCTGAAAGCGCTTTTAAACGACGATGAATATGCCGTTTTCAAGGATTCGATTCGGGAAATATTGAAGTTTGGGGTCACGATCGAACAGGAGGTGTTTCTCTCGGAATATAACCTATGAATGTTGTTTCAAGTGGGAACGGACCGGACGTCGGACATAGGTTTTCCAAACGAATTTTCGAGTGTTTGACACCATATATTTGAAAAAAGCCGTAAATTGGCAAAGTTTTCAGACTCTCTTTATTACCTTCAAATTCTGCACCACCGAAAGCAAAAAATCACCCCCCGCATGGGACCGTGCGATTCCATGCGGGGGAACGTTTTCGCATGCGTTTTGCTTATTTCGCGTCCGTTTTCTTTCTTTTGAGCTCCTTATCAAGCCAGGAGAAAAATGATGCAGACTCGATAAACAGAAATTCGTATTCCTGAAGCTCGATTATCAGTTCCTCGACCGAATCGGGGCTATAGCCGTAAGGAGACATATTGTAGAGGATATCGTTCATATATTCCTCGTTTTTTGTTGCCCTTATAAAATCCTTCAGCCCTTTGTTGCGCTTTTTGAGCAGCTCCAAATATTTTCTCGCGTTTTCAAGATCGCGCTTTTTGAAATAGATGATCGACAGCGGAAGCAGCATCTGCGTGCCGTCTTCGTTGTATTCCTCAAACAGACGGAGCGCCTTGTCCTCTTCCTCGAAGAGGGCGTAAATGTGCATGAGCGTGTATCTTATTCCGAGGTTGTCGCTGTCGCAAAGTTCGAGCATCTCTTCGCATTCTTTTTCGGCGAGCTTCATCATCCCGAGATCGATGTATAATTCTATCCTTCTGTTGCGCACGCGCATATAAGGTCTTGTTTCGAGAAGTCCCCAAAAATCCCTGCGGCATTTGTCAAATAATCGCTCTTTTTTTAGAGGTGCTGCGGCGATGTCTATGATTTTATCAAGTTCTTCCAGAAGTTCAAATTTGTTTTTGACCGTAAGATCGGCCTTCATCATGAGCGCGTCGGCGTTGTCCGGTTCAAGCGCGACCGCCTTTTCAACATATTCGAGCGCCGTCTTTTTTGTTTTCGCATCCTTTGCCATTTCAAGATAATCGTATGCGCTGACACTGTACATCCCGCGCATATCGTCAAGATTTTCGTTTTTCATAAGATGAGCCTTTCTTTTCGCATTCTGCTCTTTCGGCAGGATTTTTCAATTTGTGAACTTACAATATCAGTATAACGCATAATTAAAAATTGTCAAGGGCGTTGACGTTTTCTGAAAAAGCGATCGTTTCCCCGTCAAAATTTGCGTCGCTGTAAACAAAGAAAAGGCGCAGCGATCATTGCAGTTTCTGTATGAGTGAATGATCGAGGCTTATCAGGTACAAAAGGTTCCTCGCCGTGGGCGAAGGATTAGATTTCCCGGACTCCCACGCCTCGACCGTTCGGGGAGATACTCCGAGAATTTTGGCGAACGCCTTCTGCGTCAGTCCAAGCGTCTTTCTCTCGGCCGCCACGTCTATATCCGGCAGACTGCGTTTCCTTACGATAGTCGCCGCCTTTGCCGTCCCTTTTTCATACGCAAGCGCTTCCTCAAGTCCCGACATGATCCCAGCAAAAAAATCAATATTTCTGAAATTCTCCGCTATTTCTTCATCGGTGAATGCACTGTTTATTTCTCGTTCAGTCATGACGCTACTCCTCTCTGATCAATTCTATCATTTTGCGAATCGCTTTTTTCTGTTCGGGTGTTAGGTTTTCCTGAACATTTTTAGGATATGCAAAAAGAAAGTACAGTTTCTCTTTTTCAAACACATCGAGATAAATTACACGTCCGCCGCCGCTTTTGCCGCGGTTGTCGTTTAATCGGATACGCAACTTTCTTGCGCCGCCCGTTCCCTCGATAACATCGCCTCGCTGCGGATTTTCGAGCAGCATTTCTTCAAGCGTAAGTAGGTCTTCATCGGAAAGTCCCATCGCTTTCCAGCATGAGCGAAACGGCGCGGTATATACGAACAGACGGGTCATAAGCAGATCTCCTTTTCTCTCACCCATATTATATACGATAATATCGTAGTTGTCAAGTCACCTCGAAATTTTGTTTCGCCCCTCTTGACAAACATATGTTCTGCATGGTATAATACTCACACAACCGAATAGTGCCACCTTTCCACAGTCACACAAACATACATATCAAGACTCGTAATACATAGGCACGAAGCAGTGAAAACGAACGACCTCGTCCGTTTCTTTTTGCCATGCTCCGACCTGTGAATACGGGTTTTTTTGATTTACTGTAAGTAAATCAAAAAAGGAAGACCGAGAAAGGAGAGGCACAAATGAAAAGCATGTCAAGACCACCTTCATCAAACTTTTTCCCCATGCCGAACGAGATATTCAGTCTCGGACTGTCGGCGGGAGAGATTGCCGTCTATGCCTATCTGATGTTCTGCTAGGACAGGGAAAAAGACGACCGTTATGAATATGTATTGCGAAGAATCAACTCTACCACGTTTTCGAAAACAAAACGGGTCGTCCCGCCGGGCGAAAGGTGCCTTTTGCCACCAACGGCAAGATTACGAATCATATCAACAAAGCAAAATATATCGTCTATACGGTTTATTTCTGTGTATTCGATATATTTTGGGTAAATCTGCATTTTGGATAATTTGAGCATCCGTAAAATTGGTTTCCCGCATTTGCGCCTCTTTTTGCAGTCCTTATGACAAGGTCCCCGCCGCATCTCGGACATTTACGAGGCTGTTCTTCGTTTGCGATGTCATCTTTCGCTTCCTTATCGCAGTCGGTCGTTTGTGTTTCTGTGACGGTTGAAGAAAACTTTGTATTTGCTGTTTCAGTTTCGTTATTCTGAGCATCCTCAACGGGGACCGGTTCAGGCTCGACATCGGCAGAAATCTCCGTTTTTTGAATCGGTTCGGGATTTAATATATTATGTATATCATCAATGTGCTGTGCTTTAACGGCGTCGTCTGCCTGCGTATAAGAGTAAAGTCTGTTATAAATTGCAATGACATCGTCCTCGCTTAACGGGTCATTTGATATTTGACCGCAGATCGAAGAAACAGCGGCGAATACATCAAAGCGTTTTATAACAATGACCTCGCTGCCGGTGACCTGTATATCTTTTAACGTGCATCTGTCTGAAAAAACGATAACCGACCATATAGGGATTCGGTCTTCAATCAGTGATTTCAGGTATTTTATATGAGAACGGTTTTGTATAACGGGATTGTAAAATATCTCCTTATGACTTCCGCCTTTGCCGTTCGGTAAAGTCTGATACCAATTTTTTCTGAATTCGTTTCCAAAGATCCAACCGCTGAAATTTTTGCTTTCAAATACAAATATACCTTTAGTGCATACCATCAAAACGTCGATTTCGGAAGTTGTGCCATCTCCTTTAGGAATATATAAATTGAAAAGGAATTTAGCGCCGACATTCTCAAGCTCTTTAAGATTTTTATATATCAGAAATTCTCCGAAGCGCCCTTTATCATGTTTGACAGCTTTATATGGCAGCTTAGTGACCTGATAATATGCGCCGCTTTTATACTCTTTGTCCTTTTTAACGAGTATAGTTATTTGGATAATAATTAAAGAAACAGGTACTAAAGCAATAAGTAATATTGAAAGAAATAGATGTAAATTTGTCATAAGCGATTGCAGATGCTGTTCTTTCAGGAACATGGACCTCCTTTCAGGGATTGCTTAATGATATAAAAGTTAAAGGCAATACAATCAGTAATTATATACAATATATCACAGAAGCAGCAATCGTTCAAGTAATAATTATTAGAAGGAGAATCGGCCAATTCCCGAAACTGTTACAATATTCACGCCGGACGAGATCGAGCGTTTCAAAGCCGAGGCGTTCAAGCGCTGGGGAACGGGCAAGCGATTGTACCGCCAGTCGGCGGCGTTAATCCTCATGCTGAACACGGGACTGCGCACCGGCGAGGCGCTCGGGCTGCTCAACAGTGATATCGATCTTGACAAACGCGTCATGCACATACAGCGCGGGACGAAAGAAGTCGTCTCACGCGACGGACTTGATAATCTTCATCAAGGCTCGGAGATGAGGATCGGCAAGCTGAAATCCGCGTCGAGCAAGCGCGACGTACCGCTGAATTCGACTGCGATTGCGATGATCGAGGACTTGCGCCAAGAGTCGTACTTCGGTGAGAACACGCCGTTGATCTGCGACGAAACAGGCGGATTTACACGCCCGATGAACTTCCGCAAACGGTACTACCGTATCCTCGAGGGCGCGGGACTGGAGAAGCGCGGACTGCATTCGCTCCGCCACACGTTCGCGTCAACACTTGTCAACGGGATAAAGCAGCCGGACGGGTCGATAAAGGCACTTTCGCCGAAACAAGTCGCCGACTTGCTCGGACACAGTATGTCGCAGATCACGGAGACGTACTATGTGAGAAAGGATACGTCGAGGTTGAACGGGATCACGGACGGGTTTGATATGTGAGGAAATAATTTAGTAAGCTACGCTAACAGCATGTGTAATCAAATTTTATCACGAGGCATTTTAAAAAATATAGTCACATGATTCACATGACACAACTTTTTTCAAAAATTTTCTCGATTTTCCCTTGACAATCCATCAAAAGTATGTTATCCTATCAAAGGACAAGAAAAAGACTCCCGAAACAGCTGCCACTGATTCCGAGAGTCCCTTCGTTTTGCCTTTCAGCTAAAGGAATTATACCACGGGCAGAGTGGTTTGTCAACGAAGTCTTGTTACTTTTCGGAGAGGAGGCTGTATAGTTACAATAGAAGTGAGACTAAAAAAGGGATAGAAAAAGTGATCGAGATCTGATAGAATAAGTTCACCCA
>CANPXS010000074.1 GCA_947586625.1 uncultured Clostridia bacterium
CCGAGAACAGCGCGACGTCTCTGTCGATGCCGTAGTTTTCCTCAAATGCCTCGACTGTCTTGTACCAGCGCTCCCTCTGCGCTCCTACAGCCGCGTCGTGAACGTCAAGCTCGCGAAGCGCCGCAAACTTTTCGTTAAGCCCGCCCCCCGCGATCATTTTCTTCAATTCCGATGTTTTCATTTTTTAACTCCTCTTTTTGCGAGAGGAACTTTTTGAAAAAAGTTCCTCTCGCGCTCTCTTCAAAAACTTTTATTACGGTTTCTCACTTATGACTGTGCTAACAGCATGCGACGCACGAGATTCAGCGAGAAGCAGTAGTAAAAGTTTTTGCTTCAATGGAACGTGACTAAAAATATTATGCGGTGTGAAGCACCGCCGGCGCATGAATGAGCGACGCATCCAGCCCATAAAAATTACGTCCGGGAAAGTTCTTGAAGATTCTTAAGGAACTTCTTTCAAGAAGTTCCTTAAGCAGGGTCCGGGGCAGAGCCCCGAATCCGCCTCGTCTCCACACACCTCAAATCATCATCAAGCGTGAAAAGCACGGCGTCGAGGACGGTTTTGCCGTCGGCGACTTCGAATTTGACGTGTTTTTTGTCCTTCGAGAACGCGAGGATATTTTCGGCGCGGATGCCGAGAACGCCGTCGCGCGGACCCGTCATGCCGAGGTCGGTCACATATCCCGTGCCGTACGGCAGAACGCACGCGTCCGACGTCGGTATGTGCGTGTGCGTGCCCCACACAGCCGCGACGCCGAAGCCGCTGCCGTCCAGCCACCGCGCAAAACACAGCTTCTCGCCCGTCGCCTCCGCATGTATGTCGACTACTGCGGCGTCGTAACGACCGCGCATATGCGACAGCACGCGTTCCGCTGTCTCATACAGCCCCGACAGCGCATGTGACGGCGCCTCATCACCGCCCGCTGTATCCTTGCTCATGTAGACGACGCCCGATATATTCAGTACAAGTATGCGCCTGCCGCACACGTCTACGACAGTGTGACCGACTCCGGGGTCACAGTCGGGATAGTTGGCGGGGCGAAGCACGTTCGCCGCCGAACCGAGCAGCTCCGCGGCGTCGCGCTCGCGATCCCAAATGTGATTGCCCGTCGTTATCACGTCCGCGCCGGCGGCGAATATCTCACGCGCCAGCGGCGTCGTAAGTCCGCGTCCGCCCGCCGCGTTCTCGCCGTTTACAACGACGAGGTCGGGCGAATACTTTTTCTTTACCGCGGAGAGGATGAACGAAAGATCGTGTACGGCGCGCTCGCCGACGACGTCGCCTACCGCGAGTATTTTTACATCGCCCGAACTCACGACCGTCCGCTCCTTTCCGTTTCGAAAAAATACATTCCGTAAAACCGCGCCGCCCGTCACTTGCTCGTTTGGGGGAGGAAAACGCTCCTCCCCCAAACAAAAACCGTGCGGTCGTTTATTTCGCGTAATCCACAGCCCTGCTCTCGCGTATCACGTTGACCTTTATCTGTCCCGGATATTCGAGCTCGGACTCGATGCGCTTCACTATGTCGTGCGCCACTATCTTCATCTTGTCGTCGCTGATGACGTCCGGCTTCACGATTATGCGTATCTCGCGGCCAGCCTGTATAGCGAACGACTTTTCGACGCCCTCGAACTCGCTCGTAATCTCTTCGAGCTTCGTCAGACGCTTGATGTAGTTTTCGAGATTCTCGCGTCTCGCGCCCGGACGCGCCGCCGATATAGCGTCGGCAGCCTGCACGATGAGCGCTATCATCGTCTTCGGCTCCACGTCGCCGTGGTGAGCCTCGATCGCGTGAATGATGTCCTTGTTCTCTCGGTACTTCTTCGCGACCTCGACGCCGAGCTGGATATGAGAGCCCTCAGCCTCCTGAGTCAGCGCCTTGCCTATGTCATGCAAAAGGCCCGCGCGGCGCGCCATGGCCGGGTCTGCGCCGAGCTCGTCGGCGAGGATACCGGACAAAAGCGATACCTCGATGGAGTGGAGAAGCACGTTCTGACCGTAGCTCGTGCGGTATTTGAGTCTGCCGAGCAGCTTGATGAGCTCGGGATTGAGCCCGTGAACGCCCGTGTCGAACGTCGCGCGCTCGCCGGCCTGACGTATGGAGTTGTCGACCTCCTTGCGCGCTTTTTCGACCGTCTCCTCGATGCGCGTCGGATGAATTCGTCCGTCCGATATGAGTTTTTCGATGGCGATCCTCGCGACCTCGCGGCGCACGGGGTCAAAGCTCGAAAGCGTGATCGCCTCGGGAGTGTCGTCAATTATAAGGTCGACGCCTGTCAGCGTCTCTATCGTGCGGATATTTCGTCCCTCTCTGCCTATGATGCGTCCCTTCATTTCATCGTTAGGCAGCGTCACCGTCGATACCGTCACCTCCGAGACGTGATCGGCGGCGCAGCGCTGGATCGCGAGCGAAAGTATATCTTTCGCCTTCTCGTCCGCGCCCTCCTTGAAGCGGCGCTCGTATTCGTCGAGCTTCATCGCCGTTTCGTGCTGCAGTTCGGATTCGAGCGATTCAAGCAGCTCTGACTTGGCCTGATCGACCGTCATGCCCGATATGCGTTCGAGCGCTTCGCGCTGTTCCGCCAGCGCGCGCTTCATATCCTCGCTCTGTTCTTCGATCTCGTGCAGCTTTTTGTTGAGATTTTCGTTTGTTTTGTCGGCGGCGTCGATCTTTCTGTCGAGCGTCTCCTCTTTTTTTGCAATCCTGTTTTCGGTATTTGTTATTTCGCGGCGGCGGTCCTTTATCTCGCGGTCCGCGTCGTTCTTCTGCTTAAGGATCTCTTCCTTAGCTTCGACGAGCATTTCCTTCCGCTTTGCCTCGGACTGCTTTATCGCGTCGTTGTAGATGCGTTTAGCCTCTTCCTCGGCGGAACCGATCGCTGATTCGGCTTCGCGCTTTCTCTTGCTGTATCCGCTCTTACTGCCGACGATAAACAAGACGACGCCGGCAACGAGCGCGGCTGCGGCTGCCGTTACTATGTACCAAATGATGTCACCCACCTGATTGCACCTCCGTTTCCCCAAAATTTGTAAAAAGCAATTATGCAGTATTAGATATCGGTATCCGGCACGGCTGCGCGCCGGTACAGTTTATGACAGGGGCGCCGTAATAATACCCCGTTTTATCTACATCGCATATCTATCCTATTGTATACTAAAAGTGGGGACGCTGTCAAGTGGAACTTTATAAAAATGAATGAAAATGGCGCGAACGGGGCGCGCAGTCACCTTTTTTTGCCCCCTTGCGTCTATAAAACGCCGAAACAGGGGGCGCCGCCCCCTGTTTTACGTATTGTCGACCGTTCAGTCTACGATCTCGCCGTAGCACTCGCCGAACGCGCACGCCGCGTTTGACTCGTCGGTGTCGATGTGCATCGCGAGCGCATATGTCGGGCTCACGCGGCAGATGACGTCGTCGAATATGAGGCTGCGTCCGTCGCTTGTGATCTTGACTTTCACGATGTCTTTGTCCTTGACTCCGTACGCTTCAGCGTCCTCGGGAGTAAAGTGGATGTGGCGCTTCGCCGCGATGACGCCCTCGGATATTTCAATTTCACCGCACGGCCCGACGAGCTTGCACGCGCCGCTGCCGGCGATATCGCCGCTCTCGCGCACGGGAGCCGTCACGCCGAGCGTTCTCGCGTCAGTGAGCGATACCTCGACCTGCGTCGCCTTGCGCGCCGGTCCGAGTATGCTGACTCTCTCTATAGACTTCTTCGGTCCCACGACCGTGACCTTTTCCTCGCATGCGAACTGACCCGGCTGCGAAAGCATCTTCTTCACCGTCAGCTCATGTCCCTTGCCGAACAGTATCTCGATGTGCTCGGGGGTGAGATGTACGTGACGCGCGGACGTTTCAACAAGAACCTTCTTTTCCATATGTAACTCCTTGACTGTGATTAATTGTGCATTTATCTGCGACATCAGTATACCACATCCGCACATAAAATTCAAGTGCGGGCGGGATAATAACAGTAAAAAGAAGAAATTTTCGACACGGAGCCATTTATTATGGAAGAAAAAGAAACGATAACCGACACACAGCGGGAGGATATAACAGAGCTCGGCACGACGACGGCGGGCGGTCACATACGCGTCATAACCGTTATCGGGCAGGTGGAGGGGCACTATGCCCTCGGCGAGGGGCAGAAGTCGACAAAGTATGAACATTTGATCCCCATACTCGCCGACGCGGAGGACAACGACGCGATAACGGGCGTGCTTTCGCTCATCAACACGATGGGCGGCGACGTCGAGGCGGGACTCGCCATAGCGGAGCTCATGGCGGGACTGTCGAAGCCGACAGCGTCGGTAGTGCTCGGCGGCGGACACAGTATCGGCGTGCCGCTCGCGGTCGCCGCCGACCGCTCGTTCATCGTGCCGTCGGCGACGATGACGCTTCATCCGGTGCGCATGAACGGCACCATCATCGGCGTTCCGCAGACGTACGAATACTTCAAGCGCATGCAGGAGCGGATAATAAACTTCATAACGTCACATTCGCGCATCGGCGCCGACGCGCTGCGCGCCCTCATGCTCAAGACCGACGAACTCGCCAACGATATGGGGACTGTCATCGACGGCAACGAGGCGGTCGCATGCGGGCTCATCGACGAGATAGGCGGGCTGTCGGACGCGCTGCGGTATCTGCGCTCGCGGTGACGGTAGTTCGTCGCTGACGCGATGCCTGACGATACCGCAAACGGGCATCGCGCACACTTTTCGCAAAGCGAAAAATTTGTCGTCCAAACTTGGCAACGAGCCGTAGGCTTCGCAGTTTCACCTACGCGCACAACGCTCGTGCGCTGACGGAGATGCCAGCGTCAAACGGAGACACGACGTTTCGACGGCGATATCGACCCGTCGCGAGGGAGCTGTTATGCCAAAGTAATAACGCGGTCTACGCCCCGATGAATTTTTTGCCGCCGACTGGATAACATCGACGAACACACGGGAGCCTCTTTCGGGTTCGACAAGGGGGACTTTCTTGCGAGAAAGTCCCCCTTGTCAAAAAACGGTTGAACGGTGTGAAAGACGTCACCACGTCAAATAGTCAAAGATAGCTGCCGGTGGGAACAGACTGCATAAACATCCGCGGTGAGCGGAGATACCAGTTTCGGGAACGGTCTGTCGCTTCGCAAAAATTGTGGGAGCACTATTTCTCTTTATTTGCCTATATTATACCACAAAATTTGCGATTTGTCAAGTATTTTTCACAAATTAGTGTGAATATTTTTACTCGCTCACAGCGTAAAGGGAATATTTCGTCCTGCGTACAACGTACGCATGCGTGTTAAGGACCTCTTTCCAAGCCGGGAAAGAGGCCCTTAACAATCCCGAAAGCGGCGCAGCGTGCCGTCGATGTTATCAAGTCTGCGGCAAAAAAGGCTCCGGGGCTCAGACCGCGTTATAATTTCCTGCGAACAGCTCCCTCGCGACGGGGCGATATCGCCGTCGAAACGTCGTGTCTGCGTCGGACGTTGACAGCGCCGAGCATCGCACGAGCAAAGTGCGTGTAGGTGATGCTGCGAAGCCTGACGGCGCTTTGCGATTAATTGGACAGCGGCGGTTTCCGCTTCGCGAAAAGCGTTGTGACGTCATTTCTGCGGCGGTTTGACCGCAAGTCAAGGCGTATCGACCGTTTTATGCATTTTTTCTTGCAAACGGTGTGAAATCGTGTATAATAAAGGTGGCGGGCGTTTATTTGCGCCGTCGGAAAAATAATCGGGGGACGGATACTTTCATGACCGTAAAAGGAACGTATTTTCAGAACAGCGAGACGGCGCCGCTCGTCTACGGCGACGTCGAAATAATAAATCCTAAACGCCGCAGGCTGCGCGGCGAGCCCGAAAAGGACGGGGTGCTGTGCGAACCCGTGCTCGTCGGCTTCTGCGGCACCGACAACGAGCTTTTGCATATGGGCTCGCGCGGACTTCTGACGCCGAAATTTCCCGAGGGACAGACGCGGCTTATAAACGGTCACGAGGGAATAGTTTGGGTGCCGTCCGAGAACAGATTCGCCGTCGTTCTGATACGCGGCGGCGACAGCTGCGACCCGACGCGGTACACGGAGGACGAGATGTATTTCGAGTACGGCTGCGACAAGGCGGACGGACTTTTCTGCGACGTCCAATACTTCAATCCCGACATGCTCCTTCGTATCCCCGACGGGTACGTGCATGACGGAAAGCTCGATCTCGAATTTGCGAAGAAGATGGTGTTCCCCGACCCGTTCGGCTGCATGCTTTTCCAGCTCGAACGCATGGAGGACCTCGGCTCCGCGCATCTCTTCCGCGTCATAATGGCGCGCGACAAGTGCGGCGAGGCGGAAGCGCGAAAGACGGCGTGCGACGAGATATTCACGCGCACAGTCATATTCGGGCTCGGCACGACGGGCATGTTCATGGGCGACCTTATAAAGCGCGCTCACCCGAACGCGGACATCCTGTTCGTCGCGCGCAGTCCGGAGGATTCGCCGAAGGTGCGGTTCGCAAAGCGCGTTACCGGCGCGAAGTATCTGCAAAGCAGTTTTGACACCGAGGCCGCGCTCGCGGATGCGATAATCGACAGTCTCGGCGGTCGGGCGACCGTCTTCATCGGCGTGAGCGGGTCAAACGTCGAGCACAGAATAGCGTTCGAGCACCGCGTGCTCGGCTGCAACGGCATATACAACAGCTTTTCGCTCGGACCGCGCGTCGAGTACGACACGATGCCGTTCGGATTTGAAAATCACCTAATATTCGGCTCGATAAATTTCAGGCAGTGCCACATGGAACGCGCCATAGAGCTGCTCGCGAAGTCGAGCTACAACGAGATCGTCGAGCTCATCGACCGCGACGAGTTCGCCGCCGACCCGATAGGGGCGTATAAAAACAAGATCTATTCCAAAGGCGCGCCGATGAAAACAGCGGTCATATGGAACAAAAAATACATAGACATGGGGGATTTTAAGTGAAAACAGTTCTGATAAACAAGCCGTTTGAGATAGCGGTGACGGACACGGAAAAGCCCGTGCCGAAGGACGGCGAGGCGCTGTTGCGTATTTTGTACTGCGGCATATGCGGCGCCGACGTCTCAAGTTACACGGGCAACCAGCCGTTCACGACGTATCCGCGCATACCGGGTCACGAGTTCTCCGCCGAGATAGTGTCGGTGCCGGAGAACGACAAAGGACTTGCGCCCGGCGACGTCGTCACCGCAAATCCGTACTTCAACTGCGGCGAGTGCTACTCGTGCCGCCGCGGATACGTGAACTGCTGCACCGACAATAAGACGATGGGCGTCCAGCGCGACGGAAGCTTCTGCGAGTATGTGTCTATGCCGGTCGAGCGCATATACCCCGGTCACGGACTGTCCGCGCGTCAGCTTGCGCTCGTCGAGCCGTTCACGATAGGGTATCACGCGCTCGGCCGCGCGCCCGTAAAGCGCGGCGACCGCGTGCTCGTCGTCGGCGCGGGACCGATAGGACTGTTCGCCCTCATCTCGGCAAAGAAAAAGGGCGCCGAGGTCTACGTCGCAGACATACTCGACGGAAGGCTCGAAAAGGCGCTCTCGTTCGGCGCCGACGGCGTCATAAATTCGGGGCGCGACGACATCGTGAAAAAAGCGATGGAGATAACGGACGGCGACGGCTTCGACGTTTGCGTCGAGGCGTGCGGTCGGTCGGAGACGTTCCTTTATTGCATCGACTGTGCCGCGTTCGCGGGCAATATTATCCTTATCGGCAACGGCAAGCGCGAAACTACGTTTTTACATTCGATACTTCTCAAAAAGGAGCTGAACGTATTCGGCAGCCGCAACTCGTACCCGTCCGACTTCGCCGACGTCATAGACATCATCGCGTCGGGCAGCGTCGACGTTACGAAGATGGTGAGCGAGATCTACCCTATGAGCCGCGCCGACGACGCGTTCCGCGCGCTTGCTAACAATGACGGCACGCTTTGCAAGGTGCTCGTTAAAATAGCGGAGGACTATAATGACTGACATGACCGAGCGTATCATCCAGTTCGGCGAGGGCGGATTTTTGCGCAGCTTCGTCGACATGTTCGTACATATCATGAACGAAAAAGGCGTCTTCGACGGCAAGGTCGTCGTCGTACAGCCGATCGAACGCGGGCTCGTCGACGTCCTGAATGAGCAGCACGGCGTTTACCATCAGTATCTGCGCGGCGTCGAGAACGGTAACGTCGTCGTACAGTGCACGGAGGTGCGCTCCATATCGCGCGGCGTCGACCCGTACCGCGACTACGAGTCGTATCTCGCGCTCGCGCATCAGCCCGAGATGCGGTTCATCATCTCGAATACCACCGAGGCGGGCATAGAATACCTCGGCACCGAAAAGCTCACGGACGCGCCGCCGAAGTCGTTCCCCGCAAAGCTGACCGCGCTCCTTTATGAGCGTTACAAGTGCGGACTGCCGGGATTTATCATATTCTGTTGCGAGCTCATCGACCATAACGCCGACTTTCTTTACGAGTACGTCACGAAATATGCGCAGCTGTGGCAGCTCGGCGACGGGTTTTTATCGTGGCTGCGCGACGAAAACAGCTTCTGCAACACGCTCGTCGACAGGATAAGCACCGGCTACCCGAAGGACGAGGCGGAGTCGCTCTGCCGCGAGCTCGGCGTTGACGACCGCCTTCTCAACACTGCCGAGATATTCCATCTTTGGGTCATCGAGGGCAATTTCGAGGACGAATTCCCGCTTGCAAAGGCGGGTATAAACGTGATATGGACCGACGACGTCACGCCGTACAAAAAGCGCAAGGTGCGCATTCTAAACGGCGCACACACGTCTATGGTGCTCGCCGCGCGCCTCTACGGGCTCGAAACTGTGCGCGAATGTATCGACGACGAAAACGTCTGCGCGTGCCTGCGCAAGACTCTCGACACGGAGATAATACCGACGCTCGGCTCGAAGGACGAGGACAAAGCGTTCGGCGCCGCCGTGCTCGAGCGGTTCGCAAATCCGTTCATCAAGCACCGCCTGCTCTCGATAGCGCTCAACTCCGTCAGCAAGTTCCGCGCGCGCGTACTGCCGACGATACTCGAATATAAGGAACAGAACGGCAAACTGCCGAAGCTGTTGACAATGTCGCTTGCGGCGCTCATCGAATTCTACCGCACCGACGAGGCCGACGACGGCGAGGAGATAATGTCGTTTATGAAAACGGCTTCCGTACACGACATACTGTCGCGCGCCGACTATTGGGGGCTCGACATATCGTTTATGGAGCCCGACGTCGCGCGCACATGCGAGCTCATCGAGCGTGACGGCATGGCAGCCTATTACCGCGAGGCGCTGTCGTGAGCCTTTTGCAGATAAATCCGCGCGACAACGTCGCCGTCGACACCGAGACGGGTCATAAGACCGCGCTTTGCGACATAAAGGCGGGCGGCAGCGTTATAAAATACGGGTACAGGATCGGCACGGCGACGGTCGACATAAAGCGCGGCGAGCACGTCCACACGCACAATCTTACGACGTCTCTCAATATCCGCGAGTCGTATACATACACGCCAGTCGACTGCCGTCTGCATGCCGTCGAGCCTGCGACGGTAGACGCCTATGTCCGCGAAAACGGCGAGGTCGGCATACGCAACGACGTGTGGATAGTCCCCACCGTCGGATGCGTGAACGGCGTCGCGAAGCGTCTCGCCGCGCTGACCGGCGCGCTCGCGCTGACGCACCCGTACGGATGCTCGCAGCTCGGCGGCGATCATGCGACGACGCAGAAGATACTCGCCGGGCTCGTCACGCATCCGAACGCGGGCGGCGTCCTCGTGCTCGGGCTCGGATGCGAAAACAACAACATCGGCGAGTTTACGCGCGTGCTCGGCGACGTCGACTGCCTGCGCGTTCGTTTCCTTAACTGTCAGGACGCAGGCGACGAAATAGATGAGGGCGTGAAGCTCATACGCTTTATCCTGAAGGATTTCCGCTCTTACGCGGACGCGCAGAAGCGCGAGCGCGTGCCGGTGTCGCGGCTCTGCGTCGGGCTCAAATGCGGCGGCTCGGACGGGTTGTCGGGAATCACGGCAAATCCGCTTATCGGGCGCTTCACCGACCGCCTCGTCTCGATGGGCGGCTCCGCCGTCCTCACCGAGGTGCCCGAGATGTTCGGCGCCGAGACGATTCTCATGGACCGCGCCGCGAGCCGCGACGTCTACGACCGCACGATCACGCTCATAAACGATTTCAAGGACTACTTCACCGCGCACGGTCAGACCGTGTACGAGAATCCGTCGCCGGGCAACAAGGCGGGCGGCATTACGACGCTCGAGGAAAAGTCGCTCGGCTGCGTGCAGAAGGGCGGCACCGCCCCCGTCGTCGACGTGCTCGGATACGGCGACACCGTGCGCCGCCGCGGACTGTCGCTGCTTGACGGTCCCGGCAACGACATCGTAGCCGTCACGAATCTCGCCGCGTGCCACTGTCACATGATACTGTTCTCGACCGGACGCGGCACGCCGCTCGGCGCCCCCGTCCCGACCGTGAAGATATCGACGAACAGCGCGCTCGCCGACAAAAAGCGCGGCTGGATAGACTTCGACGCGGGTCCTATCATAGACGGCTGCGACCTCGACGGCGAATTTTTCGACTGCGTTCTGCGCATCGCGTCGGGCGCGCCGACAAGGTGCGAGACGAGAGGCGAATGTGAGATCGCCATATTCAAGGACGGTGTGACGCTATGAACGGTGAAAGCAGCGTAAACGTTATAATTGACGCGCATCTGCACCTGTGGGAAACGCAGGACGGCATGATTAACGGCATGCCCGTTCGCCACGTCGGACACGGCAAGTCGCTTTTCTGCGGCGAGGTGCGGCAGATGATGCCCGCGTACATGGACGACGGCAGAAACACTGCCGAGCGTCTGCTCGGCTGCATGGACTACGCGTGCGTGAACGGCTGCGTCGTGACGCAGGAGTACATGGACGGCAATCAGGACGAGTACCTCCTTCGCGTGCGCGAAAAGTACCCGGACCGTTTCCGCGTCTGTGCGCTGTATGAGGAAAACGACAACTACCGCACGGACGGCTTCGACGGGCTTAAAATATGCGCGTCGCGGCTCCGTGACAAAGACATGAAAAAGCTGCTGCGTGTGTTCTCCGATATCGAGGAGAAGGGCAAGTTCGTCTCCGTCGACCTCTGCGACGGCGACAGGCAGGTCGACGACATGCAGTACCTCATCGACCGCTGCCCGACGCTGAGAGTTGCGATCGGTCACTTCGGCATGGTGACGACGGACGGCTGGCAGCGTCAGATCGAGCTTGCGAAAAACGAAAACGTCTATATCGAGTCGGGCGGGCTGACGTGGCTGTTCAACAGCGAATACTATCCGTACCCGTCCGCCGTCGAGGCGATACGCGAGGCAGCGTCCATATGCGGCATCGAGAAGCTGATGTGGGGCAGCGACTATCCGCGCACAATGACAGAGATAACGTACAAGATGACGGTGCGGTTCATACTCGAGTCGACGCGCCTCGACGGGCGCGAAAAGCGCCTTTTCCTCGGCGAAAACGCGCGGAGATTCTACCGCTTCGGCGAATTTCGTAAACTTGAACCTATACCGAACATGCTGTAAAAGCGCAAAAATAAAGGACGCGCGGGAAACCGTGCGTCCTTTATATAATGGTGTAAACTTATTTGATCTCGACTTCTGCGCCTGCCTCGGTGAGCTTCGTCTTGTAGCCCTCTGCCTCGTCCTTGGAGATGCCTTCCTTGAGCTTCGCGGGAACGCCCTCGACGAGCTCCTTCGCTTCCTTGAGTCCGAGACCCGTCAGTTCGCGAACGACCTTGATGACGTTGAGCTTGGACGAACCGAAGCTCTTGAGGACGACGTCAAACTCCGTCTTTTCCTCTGCTGCGGGAGCTGCCGCGCCGACTGCGCCTGCAACTGCTACGGGAGCCGCGGATACGCCGAACTCCTCTTCTACTGCTTTTACGAGATCGTTCAGCTCGAGAAGGGACAGACCCTTGAGCTCTTCAACGATCGCTGTGATCTTTTCGGATGCCATTATCGAATTCCTCCTGAAATTTTTCTGTTACGCGGCATTATTCGGCTGCCGGTTCCGCCGCTGGCGCCTCTTCTGCGGGCGCGCCCTCGCCCTGTTTGTCGATGATCGCCTGGATAGCGCGTGCAAATCCGCTGATAGGCGACTGGATGCTTCCGAGGAAGCGGGAGAGAAGTATCTCTCTTGACGGGATGTCGGCAAGCTCGTTGACCGTGTCCTTGTCGATCACCTTGCCTTCAAGGAAACCGACGCGGATCTCGAATGTCTCGATCTTTTCCGCATACTCCTTGAGTATCTTCGCGGGAGCGACCGGATCCTTGTAGCTGATCGCGATAGCGTTCATTCCCTCGAGATGCTCTTTGATCTCGCCGTAGCCGACCTCGTCGCATGCTCTTGCCGTGAGTGTGTTCTTCATAACGACGTAATCGACGTCGGCCTCGCGCATCTTCTTGCGCATTTCCGTGTCGTCTCCGACCGTTATGCCCTCATACTTGACGATAACGCCGGACTGCGCCTTGCGTATCTTTTCGGCAAGATCGGCGACTATCGCCTGCTTCGACTCGAGAACCTGTTTGCTGGGCATTGTTTTACCTCCTTTTAGAATTGGAAGGTCCAAATAAAAATCCCCGCCAAAGCGAGGGTGAAAGTTCAAAACCATGTATGCCGTGCGGCATACATTATATAAACTCTCCTCGGCAGGATAGCGGACGACCGCTTTACCGTGACCTGCTGTCTTTGGATCAACATACGCATAATATCACACATCGCGCCGTTTGTCAAGCGCTTTTTTCGAAAAAACGTGATATTCCGTGTAAAAAAGCATTTCACGCGTGTGCGCGCGCATGCATAAAATGTAAACGGGCGCGAATTATTTGCGCGCGCACGTTTAGTCCGCGCCCGCGCCGGCAATAATATAATTGCAGCCGGCAAAACACGTTGAAAATCGGAGACAGGAAAAATTGAAGCAAATCGACAATAATGCGTATGCGGGCGGCGCCGTTTCATCCGCGCCGTCGGAGACGGCGCACGCAGTCCGCGCCGCGTCAAATACAGCCGCGGTCAGGCGCGGCGACATATACTACGCCGATCTTTCCCCCGTCGTCGGTTCGGAGCAGGGCGGGATACGTCCCGTACTTATCGTTCAGAACGACATGGGCAACAGGTACAGCCCGACCGTTATCGCCGCCGCGATAACGAGCCGCATGGGAAAGACGCGTCTGCCGACGCATATCGGCG
>CANPXS010000075.1 GCA_947586625.1 uncultured Clostridia bacterium
CTCGCCCGAGTCAAGCAGGTCTATTTATACGCTCGGCATCGAGTCGATACCGTCTGAGTCCGAGTGCTACCCGGCGAAGCTCGCTCACGGTCACGTCGAATGGCTCGTCAAAAACGGCGTTACGACCATATTCCACCCGTGCGTGTTCTATGAGCGTCAGGAGACGCCGGACGCGCAGAACCACTACAACTGCCCCATCGTCGTTTCGTACCCCGAGAACATCAAAAACAACGTCGAGTCGATAACGAGCGGCAAGGTGCGCTACATACGCCCGTTTATCGCGTTCTCGGACGAGAAAACGGCTTCTGACAGGCTCGTTCGCGTCTGCCGTGAGGAATGGGGCATACCGGCAAAGGAAGTCCGCGCCGCCGCTCACCTTGCGTGGGAGGAACAGCTCCGCGCCAAAAACGACGTGCGCGAGGAGGGACGCCGCGCGGTAAAATGGGTCGAGGAAGGCGGCAGACGCGGCATCGTGCTCGCGGGACGCCCGTACCACATCGACCCCGAGATAAACCACGGCATACCCGAGATGATAGCGTCGTACGGTCTCGCCGTTCTGACCGAGGACAGCGTGCCCGTCGACTTCGTGCCGAGTCGTCCCGTCCGCTCCAACGACCAGTGGGTGTTCCACTCGCGCCTTTACACGGCGGCGCAGTTCGTGTGCGGCAGAGGCGACTTCGAGCTCGTGCAGCTCAACTCGTTCGGCTGCGGTCTCGACGCGATAACGACGGATCAGGTCGCGGAGATACTCGCCGCAGGCTGCAAGCTGTATACGGTACTTAAAGTCGACGAGGTCAACAACCTCGGCGCCGCCCGTATACGTCTGCGCAGTCTTTTGGCTGCGATGTCGCGTCGCGCCGACGAGAGCGTACACGAGGCAACTATCGAATATCACAGGAGCGAATTCACGGAAAAAATGCGCGAGGACGGTTACACCATCATCGCGCCGCAGATGAGCCCTATTCATTTCGCCATTATCGAGCCCGTATTCAAACGCCACGGCTATAAGCTCGAGCTGCTCGGCAACGACAACAAGAACGCCGTCGACATCGGACTAAAATACGTCAACAACGACGCATGCTTTCCCTCGATAACCGTCGTCGGGCAGATAATGCAGGCTGTGCTGTCTGGCAAATACGACACCGACCGCCTCGCCATAATGATGACGCAGACGGGCGGCTGCTGCCGCGCCAGCAACTATATCGGCTTCATACGCCGTGCCCTCGACCGCGTCGGACTTTCCCATATCCCCGTCATATCGCTCAACGCGAACGGCATGGAGAAAAACGAGGGCTTCCACATGACGCCGTCGCTCCTTTACGAGGCGCTTCGCGCCGTCATATACGGCGACGTACTTATGCGGTGCCTCTACCGCACGCGTCCGTATGAGATAACGCCCGGCTCCGCCGACGCGCTCCACAAAAAGTGGGAGGATATCTGCATCGAGTCGCTGACAGGCGGTAAACGGCGGTTCTCGGACGTATGCCGCGGCATCGTCGAGGACTTCGACGCGCTGCCCATCGACGACGAAGTCCGCAAGCCTCGCGTCGGCATCGTCGGCGAGATACTCGTCAAGTATATGCCGCTCGCGAACAATCACCTCGTCGACCTGCTCGAATCTGAGGGCGCGGAGGCCGTCGTGCCCGACCTGCTCGACTTCTTCCTCTACAGCGTCTACAACGGCGACTACAAGCACAAATTCCTCGGCAAACCGTGGACGTCATCCGCCGTCGCCAACATAAGCGTTGACGCGCTCATCGCGCTTCGCCGTCCCGCAGTCCGCGCGCTGTCAAAGAGCAAGCGATTCTCGCCGCCCGTAGAGATCAAGGCTATCGCCGAAATGGCGAAGCCATATCTGTCGCTCGGCAATCAATACGGCGAGGGCTGGTTCCTCGCGGGCGAGATGGCGGAGCTGCTCGAGTCCGGCACGCGCAATATTGTATGTGTGCAGCCGTTCGCGTGCCTGCCTAATCACGTCGTCGGCAAAGGCGTCATAAAGGCGCTGCGCGCCGACCACCCCGAGGCGAACATCGTCGCCGTCGACTACGACCCGGGCGCGAGCGAGGTCAACCAGTTAAACCGCATCAAGCTGATGCTGTCCGAGGCGCGCCACGACACGGTGCCCGCGCTCAGATAATAATATACTCCGCGCGGCGAAGGACCGCGAAACGATCACTCCCTGCGCTCCTTCACCGCGCAAAGCGCGTTTATCTTCACGCCGTCGGCGGCAAACCGCCGCTCATACTCGGTCATGATGTTGCCGTTCGCATACTCGCTGCCGTGCAGATCCCGCGTCTGCCACGCGACCGTGAACGGCGACTCCCCGAGCTCCGCGAGCGTAAAATCGAACAGCGTCACGTTGTCCGTCTTGACGCGCAGCTCGCCGCCGTCTGCGAGTACCTGCGCGTACCGCGCGAGGAAATCGCGGTACGTCATGCGGCGCTTATAGTATCCCTTTTTGGGCCACGGGTCGCTGAAATTCAGATATATCCCCGACAGCGACCCCGACGGGAACCACTCGCACACATCGGCGGCGTTGCCGATTATGAACCGCACGTTGTCGGGCAGTTCGAGCGACGACTCCATTTGCGCCTTTCTCTTTTCGAGCGCGAAAAGTATCACGCTGTCGACGCGCTCAACGGCGTAGTATATGTTTTCGGGGTGCGCACGCGCCATATCGCATATGAAGCCTCCCTTGCCGCACCCGAGCTCGAGATATACGCGCGCGCCGCGCATCTCATCGGGAAACGGCGCGTATATGTCCGACGCGGTCACAAGCGGCGCGTCTTTTATCAAATATTCGGCGCAGCGCGCAATACGTGCGTCCGAATTCTTTTTTTTTCTCATTCTCATATTGAAATCTTCCCTTACTTTTGGTACAATAAACTATGTGTATGTCACCGCACACCAGTATACCATATTACGCCGACGATTTCCACGTCGTTTTCGAAAATATTTCGATACTTTCGGCGCGGTGTCGGGAAACATCTATTTGGCAAATTCGCATGAAAGGATGCGGACGATGCGTCGGGGTGCCTGATGGCGTCCCACACGCTCCGCACGGCATATTCAGTGGATATAAACAGATTTACCGCGATGCTCGCTTCGCGTCTCGAGGCAGAGGGCGCCGACCGTGAATCCGCGATACGCCACAGCAGCGCGTTCATAAAATCGCTTCCGCCCGATGAGGCGGAAAAGATCGCGTCGCTCTGCGAGCGGAACGACGAGGCGCTGACGCGCATAGTCTCGTCGCTGAAAAAGCGCATAGATATGCAGCCGCGGCGGACGGCGGACGATCAGTCGGAGAAAACGCGGATGATACAAAGACCGCCGCAGCAGCCTGCGCAGGCGCAACAGCAGCAGCAAAGGCAGCAGCCGCAACAGTCCTCCCAGCCTCGGCAGCAGCAACGACAGCCGCAGCAGGTACAGCGTCCTGCGAACGCGCAGGCGCAGCCTATCGAACGCGTCAGACGCGTTCCCGCTCACATCCTCGACGAAGACGACGAGGACGACATGATTAACGAGATGCTGTCGCCCGGCAGACGGCGCGCCGACGACGTTCGCCGCAGCGCGCAGCCTCGCGTCAACGCAAACGCGAACCCGAACCCGAACGCAAATGCGAACGCAAACCGTCAGGTCGTACCGCGTCCGCATCAGGAGCAGCAACGTCAGAGCAGCGCGCGTCCGTCGCAGTCGATATCCTCATCGAGCGCCACGCATACGGGCCGCCGACCCGCGCGCGAGCGTGAGGAACAACACACCATCTATAAGCCCGACCCGAACGCCGACTACCAGAAATTCTATATCATATTCGCGTGTACGTCGCCCATATGGGGATTTCTGCTCATCTGTGTGCTCGGACTGTTCATTCTCGCGCTCGCCGCGATGTTCATCGGCATATTCGCGCTTATCGGCATACTGTTCGTCGGCGTCGCCGTCGGCACCGTCGTCGCGCTCGTCGGCATCATATACGGCATAACGCAGCTCTTCAGTTACGCTCCGATAGGACTTTACGAGATTGGACTCGGCGTCCGCGTCGGCGGGTTCGTGATGCTCGGCGGCATCATCGTCTACAACGTCGCCGTGCGCCTTTTGCCGTATCTCATACGGCGCGAGCTTGATCTTTTCACCTTCACCTCTCACAAGTGCGTCGAGCTTTACTACTATGTGAAAGGAGCGTGCGCTGATCTGTGAAACCGACATCAATAATATTCATTCTCATTTCGCTTATAATCATACTCGTCGGATGGCTCGTGTGCCGCAGCGCGGAGACGACGGCAGCGGCGGACGGCGTCGACCTCTTTGCATCGTCGATAGATGAAAACGAAGACCTGAAAAACGACGTCAGCTTCAGCGAAGACGAGATATACAACAAATTCGAGCTCGTCGTCAGCGAGGCGGACGTGTACGTCTACGGCGGCTACCCCGTGCCGCACATGGAGCTCTACAATTTCGACGACGGCTCATACCGCATGACGACCGCGAACCGCAGCGTCACCGTCGACACGACGATAGACCTGATGTCCGTCGTCAAGTTCTGGGAATCCGGTTTCTCGTTCCACGGTTTCCGCGACTATTTCCGACGCGGAGGCAAGGCTACGACCGAGTCGTCGAAGCGCATCAACCTTTACCTGCCCTCCGACAGCGACGTCAACGTGATCAAGATAACGCTCGACCGCGGCAGCGTGTATGTGTCCAACTTCGACACAGCGCTCGACATCACGATCGACATCGGCACGGGCAGCGCACTCATATCGGATCTTAAGACATCGTCTCAGATAAGCGCGGAGATAGACGAGGGCAGTCTCTACATGCAGAACGTCACGGCAGGAATGTTCGACGCGCTGTTGACGAGCGGAGACATAACGGCGGAGTCGTTCTCGTTCGGCAGCCTTAACATATCGGGCGGCGAGACGAACGTCTCGCTCGGACTCGTATCCGACATACCCGACTTCAACATGAACCTCTCTGCGCGCCACGGTGACATCACGCTTTACGGCGAAGATGTCGGCAGCAACTACACGGACGAGGTGTACGGCGACGCGCGCGCGTTCGTCACCGTCACGTCGGGCGACATCATAATAAGCAAAAACGCACCCGAACCGATCGTGGACCCGGACGGCGGCTCGGAAGAATAAAATAAACGGAGGAACAAAAAATGAAGCACACATTCACAACAAGCGGCACATGCGCGCGTCAGATCGACTTTGACCTCGAGGACGGCGTCATTCGCAACGTAGTGTTCACGGGAGGCTGCAACGGCAACCTCAAGGCAATATCAAAGCTCGTCGAGGGACAGCGCGCCGAAACTGTCGCGGCGATACTTAAGGGCAATAAATGCGGCCCGCGCGCGACTTCGTGCGCCGACCAGTTCTCCATCGCCCTGACGAAGGCGCTGGAAGAAGAAAAATAAGATAATATTACGAGAGAAGGGAAACTTTTTATAAAAAGTTTCCCTTCTCTCGCGCTCTCATCCTTTCAAAAACTTTTACATAAAAGTTCTTGAAAAAGAGAGGGTGAGGGGGAAAGAAAACTTCTTTCAAGAAACATTCGACACTTTCCGCTTTGCGGAAAGTGTGGCAGCTCCGAACGAAGTGCGGAGCTGCTGCCCTCGCCAAAAGCGGACCGATTAGTGCATATCTTAAGCTATCTCCGAGGATATTGTTTTCGCTTGCTTTTTTCAAGAAAGAAAAATATAACAAAAGTTCTTGAAAAAGAGGGGGCGAGGGGGAGAGAAAACTTCTTTCAAGAAACATTGGGGCCCCTTTTTGTAAAAGGTGCCCCCTGCCCTCGCCAAAAGCGGACTAAATAGTGATTATCTCAAGCTATCTCTGAAGATATTGTTATCGTTTAATTTTCAAAAAAAAACCTGTAACAAAAGTTCTTGCGGAGATAGGGGGTTCGGGGGGAAGGACCGCTTCTTTCAAGAAGCGGTCCTTCCCCCCGAGTTATTATATAAATAATAATTACTTCGACAGCCTGTCGGCCATTTCGTACATGCCGACGAGTTCGCGGCGCTTCTCCGCGCAGAGAGCGCGCATCTCCGTGATATCGGCGATGGAGTACGAGCGGAGCTCGCCCTCGCCGAGCTTATTCTTGTACATCTTATCGAGCTTGAGCGCGTACGTGATGTCCATCGGCTCGATAGTGCCGTTGCGTTCGCACATGACGAGGTTGCTCTCGCCCTGGAGTAGGCACTGAACGGCCTTGTCGCCCATGCGCGTCGCGAGCATACGGTCGCGGAGCGTCGGCGAGCCGCCGCGCACGACGTGCGCCAGACGCGCGAATCTCGTCTCGACGCCCGTTTCCTCCGGGATGAGCTTCGCGAGATGCTCCGCATAACCCACAAGACCCTCGGCAACGATGACTATGTAGTTGCGCTTGCCGCTGTCACGGCCCTGCTTGATCTTGTCGATGAGACCATCCTCGTCAAACGGTATCTCCTTGATAGCGATACCGATAGCACCGATCGAGATGCCGACCTCGAGCGCGATGTCGCCCGCGTCGCGTCCCATGACCTCGACGACGTTCGCACGTGCAAGAGACTCGCACGTGTCGCGCAGTCTGTCCACCATCGAAAGCGACGTGTTGACCGCCGTGTCAAAGCCTATCGTGTAGTCCGTGGATGTGATGTCGTTGTCTATCGTCGCGGGGATGCCTATCGTCGGTATGCCCTGCGCCGTCAGGTCGACGCCGCCGCGGAACGTGCCGTCGCCGCCGATGACGACGACGCCGTCGATGCCCTCTTTGCGGCATATAGCCGCCGCCTCCTGCTGACCCTCGAGCGTGCGAAAGCGCTGGCAGCGGTCGGAATACAGGAACGTGCCGCCTTCATGAAGTATACCCGACACGTCGCGGTACGAGAGCGGCTTCATGATGTTGTCGATGAGTCCGCGGTAACCCTTGTAGATACCGACGACCTCAACGCCCTGCACGATTGCGGAACGTACGACGGCACGAACCGCCGCGTTCATGCCGGGAGCGTCTCCGCCCGAGGTCAGAACGCCGATTTTTCTGAATTTCTGCATAACCTTCTCCTTTATTTTATTCCGATTTGGATTTTTTACACTTTTTCCGCCGCCGCGTCTGCGGCATCCATTATAAGTCCGAGCGCATAATGCGCCGACGACTCCCTTATCTGCTCTCTCGTCCACGTCTCGGGATGCGACAGCCTGACCGCTCGCCGCACATACTCGCTCGATACGGCGACCCATACGGTGCCGACGGGCTTTTCCGCGCTTCCGCCGCCCGGCCCCGCGACTCCCGTCGTCGATACCGCGATGTCGGCTCCGCATACACGCCGCGCACCGTCCGCCATCGCGAGCGCGACAGGCTCGGACACGGCGCCGTGCGCCGCAAGCACGTCCCTGTCGACGCCGAGAACGTTCGATTTCACATCGTTAGAATACGATACGACGCCGCCCATGTATACGTCCGACGCGCCCGGCACGTCCGTTATCAGCTTTGCTATGAGCCCGCCCGTACACGATTCCGCCGTCGCGACCGTCAGATGCCGCGACGACAGCGTTTTAATAAGCTTTTCTATGTTCATACGTGCGCAAGCTCAATGAGCCTCGTTATCAGCTCCTTATACGAAATTCCTATCTGTTGCATAAGCTGCGGGTACATACTTATCGACGTGAATCCCGGCAGCGTGTTAATCTCGTTGAACACTATCTGCTCCGTGCCCTTGAAGTCGCGCACGAAGAAGTCGATGCGCGACAGTCCCTGACAGCCGAGCACGCCGAATATGAGCGACGCCGTCTCCTTTATGCGCATCTCCGTCTCGGGCTTTATCCGCGCGGGGATAAAATAACTCGCCTTGTCGTTTTCGTACTTCGTCTCATAGTCGTAGAAGCCGTCGCCGGGGTCTATCTCACCGCAGCACGACATTATAACGCCGCCGTCCTCGCATTCGAGCGCCGCTATCTCCACTTCCCTGCCGACTATGTATTCTTCGACGAGTATCTTTCTGTCATACCTCGCCGCGTCCCTCATCGCCTCGAGCATCGACGCTCTGTCGGTTGCCTTCGATGCGCCGACCGACGAGCCCGATGACGACGGCTTGACGAATACCGGGTACTGCGGGATTATGTTCTCTATCCTCTCCGCCACCTCGTCCGGAGAGCTTTCGAGCTCGCGTGCCGTGACCGATACAGCGTTTGCCTGCGGGATCTCGTAATCGGACAGTATCAGCTTCGTCAGCGTCTTGTCCATGCATATGGCGGACGCGGCGCAGCCGGGGCCGACATACGGTATGCCGCACATCGACAGAAGCCCCTGCATCGTGCCGTCCTCGCAGTACTTGCCGTGGACGACCGGGAAAACGACGTCGACGTCGAGTTTGTGCGCACCGTCCTTGTCCGTATAGTATATGCCGCCGGCCCCGCACGACGGGTCGATGTGGACGGGATATATCTCGCCCTCCTGCCACCTGTCGGCGACTATTTCGTCCGAGCCGCCGCGGTAGAGGTACCATTTTCCGTCCGCCGTTATCCCGACGGTGCTCACATTATATTTGTCGCGGTCGATGTTGAGTATCACGTTCTCGACCGAACGCAGCGACACCTTATATTCCGTCGACCGTCCGCCGAAGATCAGGCAGACGTTCTTTTTATCATTATTATCATTCATAGCCGTAATGTCCTCTCATATGTCAGGGACCGGGAGTCACCCCTCCGCTTCCTTTGACAGATAATATTCGATTGAGTCGCGCAGCGCCTGCCAGCTCGCGTCGACGATGTCGACCGACACGCCGACGGTACACCAAACGCTGACTCCGTCCGTCGACTCGATGAGAACGCGCACCGACGACGCCGTCGTATCGGACGCGGAGTCGAGCACGCGGACGCGGTAATCGGACAGCCGCACGTTTTCGAGCCGCGGATATACCGCCGACAGCGCGCGCCGCAGCGCCACATCGAGCGCGTTGACGGGTCCGAGCCCTTCCGCCGCCGCGAATTCTTCGCGCACTCCTCCTTCGCCGTCCGGTATCGCCACCTTTATCCATGCCGCCGACAGCGACTTCGGATTGACCGATATCGGCTCGCCGATAATGACGCGGAACGTCAAAAGCTCAAACGGCTCGCGCCGTATGCCGAGCGCCTCTCTCACGACAAGAAGGAACGACGCCTCGGCGTTTTCAAACTGGAACCCGCGCGACTCGTAATCGCGTATGTGCGATATGACCTTGTTGAACTTGTCG
Source organism: uncultured Clostridia bacterium (assembly GCA_947586625.1). Lineage (GTDB taxonomy): Bacteria > Bacillota > Clostridia > Oscillospirales > CAG-272 > DTU064. Next base: position 9,206 of record CANPXS010000075.1, read on the forward strand.
GAGCCGACCTCGAGCTCGAGCTCGGGCGCGATTCGTTCGAGCACCGCTCCGTACGCGCTCTTGCCCGATATGCGCGATATCAAAACGTCGCTCGAATTGCCGACGAGCTCCGGCGCAATATGCTCAAACGAGCGCGGACGCTTGCGCACCGCGTCAATGTGCATCCCCGCCTTATGCGTGAACGCATAACCGCCGACGAACGGCGCATGCTCGTTGAACGACAGATTGACCGCCTCCGACACCTCGCGCGCCGTGCGCGTCAGCGACGAAAGCTTTTCCGGCGGCACGCAGGCGTAGCCGAGCTTTAACTGCAGTATCGGCAGCACAGTGTCGAGATTGCAGTTGCCGCACCGTTCGCCGATGCCGGACACCGTGCACTGCACCTGCACGGCCCCCGAAATGACGGCCTCGACCGAGCACGCGACAGCCATCCCCATGTCGTCGTGGCAGTGTATCGCGAGCTGCGCCTCCGGCAGACGCTTATGTACTGCGCTGATGACGACGCCGATAACGTCGGGCAGCATGCCGCCGTTCGTATCGCACAAAACGAGACGTTCCGCGCCCGCCTCATGCGCCGTTTTCAGCACCGTCAGCGCGTAATTCGGATCGTCTCCGTACCCGTCGAAGAAATGCTCCGCGTCGAAGAACACGCGCTTGCCCGCGCGCCGCAAAAACGACACCGTGTCAGTTATCATCGCGAGATTCTCGTCGACCGTCGTGCGCAGCACATGCTCGATCTGATACGCGGACGATTTGCCGACGACCGTAACGACCGGCGCATGACATGCAGCCGCCGCGCGCAGGACCTTGTCGTCCTCCGCACTCGTGTTCGGCTTTCGCGTCGCGCAGAATATCGCAAGCGATGCGTTTTCGAGCTTCATTTCCGCGATGTCGTCGAAAAATTTCACATCCGACGCAAGCGCCGCGTTGCCCGCCTCTATATATGATATGCCGAGCTTGTCGAGCGCGGCAATGACCTCGCGCTTGTTGTCGTCGGTGAAGTCGATGCCGGCTCCCTGCGCGCCGTCGCGCAGCGTCGTATCGTATATCTCTATCTTCATTGTTCTCTCGTTTTCCTTTTCACGACCGCCATGCGCGGCAGCGATGAAAAATCATTATATACAACCGCATGATATCCGCGCGCATCCGCCTCGTCCGCTATCGCGGTTCCCTCGTCGTACCCGATCTCGAACACGAACTCGCCGTCCGCGTCAAGATAGTCGCCGTAATTGTCCATGATCGAGCGATAAAACCTCATTCCGTCGTCGCCGCCGTCGAGCGCGAGCGCGGGCTCATACGAAAGCTCCGGTTCGAGCGCATCCATGACGTCGGACTTTATATACGGGGGATTCGCAAATATCATCTTATACTTGTCCGACAGCCCGCCGCCGACGGTCACATCGGCATTTTGAAACGATATCATATCGGCGACTCCGAGTCGCTGAGCGTTGAGCCTCGCCACACCGAGCGCATCCGCCGACACGTCGACCGCGTCGCAACTAACTCCCGCGTGTCTGCACAGCGCGATGCCGATGCAGCCGCTGCCGCAGCAGAGGTCGGCGACCCTGTCACCGTTTGACAGCTTCGATATCCCGTACTCCGCGAGCATTTCCGTCTCGGGACGCGGTATCAGACACGACGGCGTGACGACATACTCGTCGCCGTAAAACTCCCATTTGCCGATTATATATTGAAGCGGCTCGCGCGCCTCGCGGCGCGAAACTGCTGCTTCGAGCGACGCGGCAGCGTCTCCCGTTATCTCGTTCCCGTACCGCGCCATGACCGACGCGTTCGACATGCCGAGGACGTGCGATGCAAGCGCCGTGACGTCCGACCTCGCCGACCAGATACCGGCGCGCCGCAGACGCTCCTCATATTCGCGCAGCGTCACGCGGACTCGCCCTCTTTGCCGTCCCCCGCGCCGTTTTCACATGCTTCGGTTTGCTTCGAGTACGTCTCAGGGTCGAAATCGGGGAATTCCTCCGGCATCGACAGCTTCAGCGACGTTATTGCGACCGCAAGCTGTTCGAGATCGGGCTCGCGCGTCGTGACGCGCTGCATCCAAAGTCCCGGCGCCGACAAGATCTTCGTGAACAGATTTTCATGCTTGCCGGCATATATCAAAAACTCGAAGCTCACGCCCATGACGAGCGGCAGCATGCATATTTTAATGAGCGACTGCACGTACCACGGCAGGCTCGCAGGCACGACGGTGTAGATCAGTATGCTCAGTATGAGTATGACGAAGATGAAGCTCGTGCCGCAGCGCGGATGGAAACGGCGGTATTTCGCCGCATTCTCGGGCGTCAGCTCCGCCCCCGCCTCATAGCACATTATCGACTTGTGCTCCGCGCCGTGGTACTCGAAAACGCGTCTGATGTCGGGCATCAGCGACACGAGGCAGATATAGCCGACGAATATCGCGATGCGCATGACGCCCGCGAACAGGCTGACAAAAAAGCTGTGATCGAGCGCCGATGACGACGATTTTATAAGATTTGCAAGATACGTCGGCAGAAGCGCGAACAGACCGATCGCCAAAACGATTCCGAGCGCGCCGCCTATGAACATCGCCACGTCGAGCACGTTCTTGCCGAATTTCTCGCGCAGCCAGCGCTCGAACTTCGTCTCCTCCGCCTCCTCGTCAAGACCGTACATCTGCGCCGAATCGGACAGACACGTAAACGACATCTTCAGCGACTCGATAAAGCTGACGACGCCGCGGATTATCGGGATATTGAAAAATTTATTGCGCTTGCGCAGCGAGACGTACCTCGACTTTTTGACCGCGATCTTCCCGTCCTCGCCGCGCACGGAAAGGACTATGTTCTCCCCGCATCTCATCATAACGCCCTCGAGGACGGCCTCGCCGCCGACCTTCCCGAGCCGCTCGTTTTTCGGTTTCTTCTCTTTTGACATTATATATCGCACCTTTGTTTTTTGAATTATAAGTAAAATATCGTCTTATACCGCATCTTATTTTTACTCAATTATACCACAAATCCGCCGAACGTCAATAGTTTGTCACAAATAAGCGTGACAGTTTATTTGTGACCTATGCGCTTGCAAGCCGCTTCCCACCAATCGACCCCGCCGCCGTCCAAATGACGGGAACGAGCCGGAGGCTTTCAAGCGTCAAATTCGCGCACCATACTCGTGCGATGCCCGGCGCGACACGGCTGGACGGAGACACGACGTTTCGACGGCGCACTCGCCGTGCCGCGAGGGAGCTGTTCGCAGGAAGTTATGACGCGGTCTGCGCCCCGTTGCCTCTCTTGCCGCAGACTCGATAACATCGACGGCGCACGGGAGCCTCTTTCGGGTTCGACAAGGAGGACTTTCTTGCGAGAAAATCCTCCTTGTCAAAAACCGGTTTGACGGTGCGAAAGACGTCACCACGTCAGGTGTACAAAGGTAGCTGCCGGTGGAAACGTACCGCATAAACATCCGCGGTGAGCGGCAGTTCACAACTAACGCGGCGACCTGCGACACGTTTTCGTTTCGCGAAAAGTGTAAGAGTTCTATTTCTCCTCAACTGCCTATATTATACCACAAATCAGACGATTTGTCAAGTATTTTTCACAAATTTGTGTGATTTTTATTTGTACTTACATCGTAAAGTGAATATTTCGTCCTTCGCACGACGAATACACGCGTATTAAGGGACTCTTTCCAGTGCCGGGAAAGAGCCCCTTAATGATC
>CANPXS010000076.1 GCA_947586625.1 uncultured Clostridia bacterium
AATCTTCTCGAGGGCGCGGAACTCGTACCCATGTACGACCCGCCGCGCGTGAAGCTGCTCCGCTACCGCTCGATGCCTGAGGAAGAGCGCGATCTTGACGAGATAAAGGATTTTGCATATTCGCTCGCGGAGACGCTCCGCCGTGCGTGCAGACTGATAATGTGATCCTGCTGCGGACGCTTCCCGCGAAGTGGAAACGACGCCGAACCGAAAGCACCACACTTTTCGCTACGTGAAAAGTGTGGGAGATACAATTTAAGGCAACGGATGAGTGCTTATGTAAAAAACAGTACATGATTATGTGACATGTACTTGACAAATCACTAATATTGTGGTATAATATCGGCAGTCAGGAAGAAAGGCGTTCCACGTAGGTTAGGTGTAAATAAATAAAAAGCCGCTGACGCGGCTTTTTATTTATTTATCTTCCGCAGCCGCACGGCTTGTTGTTGCCGCCGTTGCCGCAGTCGTCGTCCTGCGGGACGAACGCCGGCGGATAGAATTCGTTGACTGGGAACGACATCGTGCGGAAAAGCGCGCACGGATCGTCGTTTTCGGGGCTGACACATTCCTTGTCGGGAACTGTGTATTCGGTAGCGTTGATGAGATACTGCGCCGGACGCTCGATGCGCACGACGGAGAAGAACCCGAGCGACACCACGAGCACATGGTCGCTGTTGTCATCGTCGCCGCAGAGGTTTCCGCCGATATCGCCGGCTACGTTGTCCGGTATCTCGTCGCACGTGCAGCAGCACGAGCAGCAGCACGTCTGCGGCTCGACCACCTTTGCGCCGAGGATTATCGGGTCGACAGTTTCGAGCACAGCGACGGGCATATTCGTGCTTACGCGGCTGCCGGACAAGTTCGGTCTGCGGCAGTGGTTGTCGTCGAACGGGTCGCTCTTGAAGATGCTCACGTTGCCCTCGGACGCGAACAGTATCACCGTCTTTTCAACAGCCGCGATACCCGTTATATCCTGAGGCTTGCCGTTGCAGCAGACCTCGACCGTGACTTTGACGTATATGCGGATATTGATCTGATAGAATCCGCGGTTGAACGGCACCGCCGATACGTCGAGCGTCGCCGATACGATCTGCGCCGACTTCGTGCGCACGTTCTGCGTGTGGTTGATGAGCTCCTGTCCGAACGAGGTGAGATAAACTCTTACGTCCTCGTAGCAGTCTTTGTCTCTGCACGAGTCGAGGACTCTGTATGTGTCAATGCAGACAGTCTCGCGTCCGCAATTCTGTCTGTCGATATTTGTTCTGTTTTCCGGCATGGAGAAACATTCCTCCTTGAAATTTCAAGCGGCGCCGACGCTTATCACATCGGCGCCGCTTTCAATTCCATGATATGCTTCCCCGTCAGTTCGGGTTACGGTTTTACGCGGTGCTTATATGTACTTTTTCATCGTCTCGGTCGCGTCCGACGTATCTATCGTCGACGTTATCACGATGTTTATGCCGTGAACGTCGGCGAACGACGCCGTTTTGTCGAGGAATACGTCGAATGCGGGAACATCGTTGCCTGAGATGCGGAGCGCCGAGTCTATGAAGATGTCGGTGATGTCGTGGTTGCTCGCGTAGATGCCGCAGACGAAGCCGTACAGCGACGGCGCGTCGGAGATGAGATATTCGTCAGCCGGGATAAGGCGGCACTGATATTTTATGTCGTAGCGCATCTTGTCGCTGCGCTCTATGCATACGACCGAGCCGTTCGTGCGGTCGACGGCCGCGTTGACGAGCTCTATCATCTGCTTTGTTTTTCCTGTTCCCTTGAGTCCGATAATGAGTTTTACCATGATGTGTCCTTTCCTTGCCGCCGTGCGGCGGTGTGGATTATTTTACGATTATATTGTATCACAAAGGCGGGTGTGATTTCAATATAAAAATGCAATTTAGATGTGAAATTTTTGTGAATCTTAGAGCTTAGCGATCCTCTCGGCGAGCTCAGCGCTTCTCTGTTCGCTTCCCTTCTTGCCGAGCAGCGCGAACATATTCTTCTTGTAGCTCTCGACTCCCGGCTGGTCGAACGGGTTCACGCCGAGCATATAGCCCGATACGGCGCACGCGAGCTCGAAGAAGTATATGAGTCTGCCCGTCTCGCGCTCGCTTCTGTCGGGCGTTTCGATAACTATGTTCGGTACGCCGCCGTCGACGTGCGCGAGCAGCGTTCCGAGCATCGCCTTGTGGTTGATCTCGTCGAGCTCCTTGCCGGCGATATAGTTAAGACCGTCGGTGTCCTCGGGGTCATGCGGTATCGTTACATGATCCTTCGGCGACTGAATGTCGATCACCGTCTCGAACATCGTGCGGCTGCCGTCCTGTATGAACTGACCGAGCGAGTGAAGATCGGTCGAGAACACGACGGACGCGGGATAAATTCCCTTCCCGTCCTTGCCCTCGCTCTCGCCGTAGAGCTGCTTCCACCACTCTGAGAGCATCTGCGCCGCAGGTTCATATGAAACGAGTATTTCCGTCGACTTGCCGCGCTTATAAAGAATGTTGCGGAGCACCGCATATTCGAGCGCTGCGTTGCCTGCGAACGGTGCGTTCAGATATTCCTCGCGCGCCTCTGCTGCGCCCGCCATAAGCGCGTCGATGTCGATGCCTGCGACAGCTATCGGGAGAAGTCCGACTGCCGTGAGCACGGAGTAACGTCCACCGATATCGTCCGGCACGACGAATGTTTCATATCCCATTCTGTCGGCAAACGTCTTGAGCGTGCCGCGCGCCTTGTCGGTCGTTGCGAAGATGCGCTCCTTCGCGCCGTCCTCGCCGTATTTTTTGACGATGAGCTCGCGGAACACGCGGAACGCGATCGCCGGTTCCGTCGTCGTGCCCGACTTCGATACGACGTTCACGCATATGTCCTTGCCATCGCACATCTTCAAAAGATCCGCGAGCGAAGACGCGGAGATGCTGTTGCCGGCGAAATATATCTCCGGGCAGTCGCCGTGAAGCGCGTTATAGTTGTTCGACTTGCAGTATTCGATGACGGCGCGCGCGCCGAGATACGAGCCGCCGATGCCGATGACGACGAGCACGTCGCACATCTTTTTTATGCGCTCCGCCGCCGCCTTTATCCGCGCGAACTCTTCCTTGTCGTAAGCGATGGGAAGATCGATCCAGCCGAGAAAATCGTTTCCGGGACCGTTTTTCGATTTTACGAGCGAGAGCGCAGCCTCCGCCGCCGGTGCGGCGTAGTCGAGCTCATGCTGTGAAACAAACTGCGAAACAAACTTTTTATTGATCTTAACGCTCATGATTTTTCCTTCCGTGACTGTGATTTGCCCCGAAACGGGGAATTTTCTGATTTAATCATATCACAAATCGCGGCGATTTACAATTCTTTTTTATTATTGAGCGCGTTTTTTTCGGCTGCGGCGCATCAGAGCAGCATCCCGCGCCACAGACGCGACAAAAGTCCCCAATAGCTGATCTTTTCAACGTCCGCCGCCGCCGTCGCGGGGACTGTGCCGATGACCTCATCATTTAGTGTGTACGTGACCTCGCCGACAGTATCGCCCTTTTTTATGGGCGCCGCCGTTGTTTCGTAAAGCGTCACCGTTTCAACGACGTTTTTGTCGCTTCCCTTGTATTTGACAAGGACGCCATTTTGGACATCGTTTTCAGCGCGAACTTTTCCCTTTTTCAGTATCGCCGAAAACGGTCCGTATTCTGCGGCGACTTCGTTTTCAACGCCGCCCGTGACGGGTACGGAGCCACATGAACCGCCTTCGCTCTTATAAACGGAATAGTTCGCGTAGCCGTAATCGAGCAGCGACTTCGCCGCCTCGTTTCTTATGTCGCGAGTCGGCGAGCCCATTATGACCGCGATGAGCGACATTCCGTCGCGTTCCGCCGTCGCCGAGATGCAGAAGCCCGCCTTCGACGTCGAACCTGTCTTGAGCCCCGTCGCGCCCCGGTAAAAGCGCACGAGCCTGTTCGTGTTCGTGAGTCCGAACGCGCCGTTCCTTATCGAATCCATCCACACCGTCGTATACTCGAATATCTCCGGATGCTTCGTTATGAGCTCGCGCGACATTATGGCGATATCGCGCGCCGATATAAGATGCTCCGACGCGTCCGGGGCGTCGTCAAGACCGTTGGTGTTGACGAAATGCGTGTGCTCCATGCCGAGCTCGGCGGCGCGTTCGTTCATCCGCGCGATGAACGCGTCCTCGCTGCCCGCGACATACTCCGCAAGCGCCACCGTCGCGTCGTTCGCCGACGCGATGAGCACGCATTTCAAAAGCTCCGACACCGGCATCGTCTCGCCCGGCTCGAGGTAGACCTGCGAGCCTCCCATCGACGCTGCGTTCTCACTGCACGATACGGGATCATCGAGCGTGATCGTCCCCGCGTCGACCGCCTCCATGACGAGCAGCACCGACATTATCTTCGTCACCGACGCGGGCGGCAACGCCTCGTCGGCGTTAGCTTCGTAAAGCACCGTCCCCGTCGACGCTTCCATCAGAATGCAGCTCTTTGCGTTGATGTTCAGCTCCGCCGACGACGGCACGGACGCGTCGACATATACGGAGCCGCCCGCAGGCACGCCGTCCGTTGCGAGTTCTGCGTCGTCTGCGGCACAGAGCGGCACCGAGAATATCATCGCGGCACACAGCGCGGCTGATATGACTTTCTTTAACAGTTTCATTTTTATCCCCCATATTAAAAACGCTGTTGTTTTGCTATATCTATACGATGCGTCCGCGCCGTTTATGAACGATATACAAAAACAGCGGAGGACGCTGTGCGTCCCCCGCTGCCATAATTTTTTCGTTTATACTACGCGTTTGATATATCTGAATACGAGCCTGTTCTTGTGTGACAGTCCGATGTAGACGTTCTTTATCAGATCTCCGTAGTACTTTGCAAGCTCCGAAAGTTCCTCGCGTCCGAGCGAATGTCCGAATTCCTCATTCGAGATATGACCGAGCACCGTCGATAACGGATACGTCGACGCTTTGCCGACGAACGGAGTCAGTCTCGACGCGTACTCGTCGGACAGCTCGCCTATGCGCGGCGGCAGTCCGAGCGCAGTATATATATCGTATATGCCGAGGTCGATATCGTGCGCGTCGCGCCGTATTTCGTCCTCAGTCATCGGACGGCCGACGTCGCAGCACCTCTCGACAAGCTCGCGCCGTCTCCTGCACGCCTTTTTTCCGCGACGGTGAAGGACGATAATATAGACAATGAGTCCCAACAGCAGAGCGCCGCCGACCGATGCCGCGATTATGAGCGCGATCTTCACTATGCGTTCGCTGTCGTCTGTCTCGGGCTGCTCGATTTCATCGCCCCCGTCAGGCTCCGCGGGAGTATGGTCGGGAATGTTTGTCGGAGTATGGCTGCCTATCCCCGGCGCGTCGCCGATATCGTCGGACGGCACGGTCGAAAGATTGCCGTACATGCTGTCATGCATCGCGGGCGTCGCCTCGTACTGCACCCAGCCGAGCCCGTCATAGTAGACCTCGACCCACGCGTGCGCGTCGCTGTCGAGCACGTCCGTTTTGTACCGCAGCATCGCTGGCATCGACTGTACTGTCTCAAAATCGTTCGCCAGATACCCTTCGCAGTAGCGAGCCGGTATGCCTATCGAGCGAAGCATAAGCGTGAGCGACGACGCGAACTGCACACAGTACCCTGTCTTTGTCTCGGTCAGAAATTCAACAACTGCGGACTTGTCCGGCTCGATTATTTCTTCGTCGATCGCGTCCGTCACCTCGTCGGTGTCAGCGCTTTCGCCGTCGTCGGTCTCCGCATCGATCTCCACTGCGTCGGTCGTTTCCGGCGTCGGCTCGGGACGCGTCTTTGTGTATGTGAAATTGTCGTTGAGATACTCGACGAGCATCATTATAACGGTGTGATAGTTTTCTACGCTCGGCTTTTCACCGTCGCCGACGTCCGCATTATAGCTTGCAAGTACGCTTTGCGCGACGTCTCTTATCTCGTCGTTGTCGATGTCGGTCTCAAGATACGTATCATACACATAATCGGCGTAACGCTCCTCGAGCTCCGCGTTTGCGAGTATGCGCGCACGCGCTTCGTCCGTCATCTGCGTTATATAGCGCCGCAGCATCGAAACTGCGGGCAGTTCTATGCCGTATTCGTTCTCGATCTTATGCTCCGTTTCGAACAGATATCGCTCGATCTCGTCTTCCGTGCCGCCGATAAGTCTGTCGGGCTCACCCGAGCGTATGAGCGCCAGCGTCGCTTTATATTCGCCTATCTCGTCGGCGAAAACGCCGCCGAGGTCGGCGCTCCGCATCGTCGTCACGAGCGAATCCGTGGAATATGACGAGCCTTCGAAGAAATAGCGCGACGTCCATATGCCGTCGAAGTATTTATTATAAGGCATACGCGACGGCTCCGACGTGCCGTACGATAAAAGTCCTATAGACGGACGCACAAACGACGGCAGCATCAGTATCGGCGTGTTGCCCGCTGTGCGGGTTACGGAGACGCGCTCCGATATAAAGCCGCGCTCGGTGTTCGCGCGGTAGCCGGTCGAGGGCGAGTAACGCGCGTACGCGGGAAAGACCGCTTCGTAAAAGTTTTCCGTCAGCGTCTCGGGAGTGAAACCGGCGCCGAAGCGCTCGTCATAGCTTTCGATGTCGTCGAACGTCGCCGAGTACCACCTGTCGTTTTCATATCTCGTCCCTATCCATGTGCGGAGATATATCGGCGATTTATACGGCGCGTTTACGTTCGCTATGAGTATGTCCTCGTATTCGGGATATGTCGCCTCGGTCGAGCGCGAGTCCCCCGACGCTGCGCCGTCCATATACTGCGGATCGTTTAAGTCGATGCGGTCGCTCGACAGAAATGACGTCACGTACTTTCTCGCCGTGCTCATAACTTCGGATAAATACGGCAGTCCGGGGTCGCTCTCCTCGACGAAACGCGCGGGCAGTACGATAACCGCTGCAGCCAGCGCAAACGTGAACAGTCCCGTCACCCCGCCGAACGCATAGCTCGCGCGCGCCGTGTCTGAGTCGAGCCTTTGCGCGCGCAAATAATCGCGCTTCCACGTCCGCTTCTCGGATGCGGCTGCTTTTTTCTCACTTTTTCTGCGCTTTTTTTCGTCTCGTATGCGTCGACGGCGCGCCTTCGACGTCTCAAGATGCAGCTCGTCGACGGAGCTTTTCTTAGCACCTTTGATTTTTTTGCTCTTTGCCGTTTTCTTCGATTCGCGTTCGAGATGCTTCTCACCGCGCGTTTTCTTTCGCTCGATGCCCTCGAGCGGGTCGGGCATCACCTCGTGTTCACCGACGAGCCGCTTCTTCTTCGTGACGCGCGTGTACCGTCTGTCGTAAAGCCACAGCGATACGACTCCGGCTGCCGCCGACACGAATACCGCGAATCCCCAGTTCGTCTCCATAATGTTATAGAGGAATATCGGCACAGTGAAGACAGCCGTCATCGGTATAAGGTAAAAGCCGCGGCACCGTCTGACGATCGCGGGCACGAAAAGGACGGACAAAAGCATTACGAAAAGCATTATGCCGCCCGAGAACAGTTCATTTTCGCTGTATATCGAGTTTTCCTCCGCCTCGATTAACAGCGAAAGAAGCCCCGTTTGACCGACGCCGGCGAAGCGCTCAATGACTGCATTATGTATCGCCGTGACAGCTTCGGTCACAAAGCCGGGAATATATAGCGCATACGACAAAAGCTCACCGAATACGGCTCCGATAAATGCGAGCAACCCTATCGGTGCGAGGCGCTTTCCGCATGACAAAAGCGATAGCGACGCCGAAAAAAGCAGCGCCGGTATCACTATTGCAGACAGCGTCGTCTTGTCGGGCACTATCCTGAACGCGTCCGCAAAAAGGTATGCCAGTCCTGTCACGAATCCGGCCGCAACGACGGCGCGGCATACGGCGCCTATTATCTCGGATATGACCGAATGGCGCTGGCGCGTCGGCACGTAAACGAGCTCGCGAGCGCGTTTGTCGGGCTCCGCAACAAGCGGCGCGCCCGTATCGAGCGGTATCGTAGAAAGGTCTATTTCATTGTTCACTGATGTCCTCCACCCCGCTCTTCGTCCTCCACGACGAGTCTACCGTCGTCAGGATAATGTTGTTTTCACCATAGCGCACGCGGCACCGTTCAAGATATTCCCTGCGCGCCGCCTTGTCGCGGAATCTGTCTATCGGGTCAAACAGCAGAATTTCCGTGCGTTCGGCACCGGCTCCGCGCGATGCGTCGATATAATCGGACAGACTGTCGAGGCTTGCCGCCGCCGTCACATATATGAACGTCGGCGAATCATCGTCTCCGATGAGCGCAGGCAGGCGCGTCACCGACATGCCGCGGTCGCAGAACGGCGCCGTGCCGAAATGCTTGAAAAGCGCGTCGAGGTCGGACAGCGTGCGCACGCGGTACGCGAAAAATCCGCTGCCCGCGCGCTCGTCGAACCACACGAGCGTGACTGTGCTGCCGCGCCATATCTCGTCGGTCACGACGCCTACCGCGAGCTCCGACACGCCGTCGGCGCAGTATTCGTCGAGGTCGAACATATCCTCCTGCGCGATGCCGCCCATGAGCGTCCCCGCATCGAAATTCTCGTCTTCATGATGTGCCGCCGCGTCGTCGGTGCCGCTTTCGCCGCCCGCCGACGGTTGAGATGTCGACGCGTCGAGCCTGAATTTGGCGACTGCCGCCGCTGCCGCCGCTCTGTCAGAGGCGGCGTCGGCAATAGCTGACATTCTCTCCTCGGGCGTCAAAAGCGCGTCCTGCGGAAGCTCGGGCAGACGCAGCTTTATTATGTGCCGGTCGGAGTTCTTTGCGTCAGCTTTGCCTGACCGCGTATTTTTCTTTTGACCGAATTTTTCGTTTTCATCGGAAAACAGCGTCGCAAAGTCGCAGAATATGTATATGTTTTTGCCGACGCTCGGCTTGTAGTCGTTTACCTGGAGGTCCTGCATCTTCGAGGACAGCTTCCAGTGTATATGCTTGAGCGGGTCGCCGCCCCTGTACTCGCGTATCTGATTTGCTTCGCTCGACAGTATGCCGCCTGCTGCGAACTTGCTTTCGGACGGAATGTCTGACGGCGAGTTGTCGTCGCCGCGCGAATAAAGTATGCGGCGCGGCATGACGTAGATCTTACTGTATATGTTGACGCGTCTGCGCATCCTTATGATGCGGAACATATCGGAGACGTATATGCAGCCGACGCCGACCTTATAGCTGCCGCGGTAGCGGAACGTCACCTCGCTGTCGAAGTAGTATTCGCCGCGCGGGAGTATCGACATCGAGACGATGCGGCTCTCGCACATAACGCCGTCCTCCGACGGTAAAAACAGCTCGACCTCCGTGAACGGCAGCGGCAGTACTGAATAGTTCGACACGCGGAATTCATATCCAATCTTCGTCAGTTTTTCGACCGTCGTCTCGTCCGAAAGCACGAACGCGCCGACATTCGCGCGTCCGATGAGGACGTAGATAAACGACATCACCGGCATCATCGTCACGAACCACATGAAAACGACCGATACGGGCGAGCGGAGCGCCTGCGTAAAGACGACGGCGAAGATCAGGACAGCGATATAATATTTCAGTCCCTTGCCGAATGAAAAGATAGGATACGTGGCGTCCTTTTTTCGGAGCCTTTTCATCTTGCGTCACCGACCGAGCGGTCCTCGACGTACGGGACCTCGACGGAGCGCCGTATCTCGGTGAGGATATCGTTCGCGGCGACGCGGCTGAGGCGCGCCTCCTGCTTTAAGATGAGCCTGTGACCGACGACGGCGGCAAAAACGGCCGCCGCGTCGTCGGGCAAAACGTAGTTTCTGCCGCGCGTGAACGCGAACGATTGCGACAGCTTCATCAGCGCGACGGAAGCGCGCGGACTTGCGCCGAGCGACACGGACGGGTGCGTCCTCGTCGCCTGCACGAGGCTGACGATGTATTTGTATATCTTAGGGTCAACATATATATCGCGGACGATGCGCTGCATTTCACGCAGCGTCGCGTCGTCGCCTATCGTCTTTACGTTGTCGAGCGGATTCTGTCTGTTTCGCGAGTCTACGATGTCTATCTCCTCCTCAAGCGTCGGATACCCCATCGAAAGCTTTATCATGAATCTGTCGAGCTGCGCCTCAGGAAGCGGGTACGTGCCGACGTAGCCCGCCGGGTTCTGCGTTGCGATGACCATGAACGGATCGGGTATGTCGTAAGTCACGCCGTCGACGGTCACTCTGCCCTCCTCCATCGCCTCGAGCAGCGACGACTGCGTCTTCGGGGAGGCGCGGTTTATTTCGTCCGCGAGCAGAAGATTGCACATCACAAGTCCTTCGCGCATCTCGAAGCTCTCGGTCTTTCTGTTGTACATGTTGAAGCCAGTTATGTCCGACGCCATGACGTCCGGCGTGAATTGTGCGCGCTTGAATGACAGTCCCGCCGCCCTCGCGAGCGACGCCGCCATCGTCGTTTTGCCGACGCCGGGTACGTCCTCTATAAGCACATGACCGCCCGCGAGCATCGCGGCAGTCAACAAAACCACCTCGGCGTGCTTGCCGACGACGACCTTGTCGACCTCGCCGACTATCGCCTTATATACGCTGTGCGCCTGTTCGTATGTGAGCTGTTTTCTTTCGATGTTTGCGTTTGTACCGTCCATTTTCCGCTCCTTTATTTTGTGGGTATTCATTTCTGACCGTTCGGCGAGTACCGTTCGATCAGCTCCGTTATGTCACATTCGTATATGCTGCCGCCGAGGACCGAGCCGTCCGGCTCGACGCACAGCGTCCTTATATCGCTCGGATCGTCATCGTAAGGGTTCTCGGGCGCGCCGTTTTTGAAATATTCACTCAGGTATTTGAGCGCGTTGCCCTCGGGAATTATTACGTTTCCGTCGCTTTCGCCGACGCCGATATTGTTAAAGCACGCGATTATCTCACGCGTTTTGATGTTGTATTCGTTGTCGTCGCTCGCGCTGACGAGCCATGCGGGGTGGACGCGGACGCGTTCGATCCCCGCATGCAAAAGCTCTGCGGCGAATCGCAGTACGATGTCGAGCGGTATCGTCTCCTGATGGAACGCGTCATCCGATACGAGAACGTCGTTGACTCCAGCGCCGCAAAGCATGTGAGCGACCTCCTCTGTTCTGTCCGCATCGCGCGTGAAGAAGCCGTTCGTTATTATCTGCCGCTTCGGTATGCCAACGTCGCGCACCGCCGCGTGAATTTTGCAAACGTCGTCCGGGTACAAAAGCGGCTCGCCGCCGAAAGTCATGAGCGATTTTATATTATACATACTCGTCACGCGTTCGATGAGCGTCGCTGCCGCGTCGCCGTCTATGTGCGCGCCCGCCGCCGTGTGGTCGACCTCTGAGCAGTGACGGCACCTGCCCGTGCATGCGTATGTGACGACGAATTCGATGCGGTCAAGGTGTTTCAGATACGGATTTGCCATGTTCCCCTATGTATAATGACGAAAAATCAACTCTGTTTGTTACGCATTAATATAACTATATCATATCGGCAAATGCGAGTTGTGAACAAACTGTAAATAATGATTCAGAAACGGTCATTTTTTGTATATTTCACCCGTTCTGAAATCGCGGTAAACGTTTTCAAACCAGTCCTCGCCCGTCGGTATCGGGCGAACATGTTCGAACGCGCATTCAAAATCGCCGCCGCTGTACGACACGGTCAGGACCGAGCCGGCGTGCGCCGTGTCTGTTTCGGGTGACAGCTTTGATGACAGCACGTCGGGCGCGCTCATGTCCGTTATCAGATACGCGCCGCGCGACTTTCCGCCGTCGTCGATATAGTAAAGCGCCGACGACAAAAACGCCGATTGCGTCATAAGTATGTCGCGGTTGATGTAAAGCTCGCAGAGCGCACGCGCGTCCGCCGCGCCGTACATATCAAAGCGGGAAAGCTCCGATTTGACCTTTTCAAGCATTGATGCGATCGCACCTCGTTCACGCAGAAATGAGCAGCATTCCGTCATCATGTGCGCAAAACGTGCGCGCTGCGCCATAACGCCGTCGAGCGTCAGATCGCGGTCGCCTCGTCCCGTGTTCATCAGCGCCAAAAGTGCGCCGCCGTCTATGCGATGAGGCTTTTCGGCACGCGACGATATCATCTCCGCCGCCCTTATGCCGCCGACCTGCGTCGAGTTGAGCGCGCTGCCGCCCGGACGCTGCACGCCGAACACGCCCGCCGCCTCGCCTATGACAAACAGCCCGTGTACGCGCGTCTCGTACCATTTGTCGACCTCGATGCCGCCGTTGCAGTGCTGCGCGCATACGGATATTTCGAGCTTTTCACGGTACAGGTCGACGCCGCGCGATGCGTACAGCTCGATCGCCGGTTCGTTCATCTGTGCGAGCCGTTCGATCGGCGTGTCCCCGGTAGAGCCGCATTTTTGAAGATATCCGCACGCTTCCTCGCCCGCAAGCGATATGTCGACTGTGCCGCCGCGCATAAGCTCCGACGGCGAGCGCGTGAAGTCGAGGAACACGCGTCTGCCGCGCATCGTTTCGGAGAATACGGCAAGGTCGACGGCGCTCGACAGATAATGTCCGT
>CANPXS010000077.1 GCA_947586625.1 uncultured Clostridia bacterium
GAAGCGGTCGGGAAAGCGCGCGCGCTGTCTTCTGATTCAGAATGGTCCGGAGAGCGGCTGCTTCAAACGAAAGAAAAGGCCAGGAAAGTTCATCCGCAGCCCTGTACAGAGGAAAACAGAAGTGAACAGACGGCAGACTATCAGAGAAAAGGGAGGCCGGACAGGGTGCTGCACAGCATAAGGCACCGGGAATATATTCCCTGGCTGCTGGAGCATCTGGAGTTATATGGAGTAGAGAAAAGACAGACGGAGGATCTGCGCCGAAAATGGGAAGCGGAATGCAGCGGGACTGAAGGGCAGATACTTACAAAATGGAAAGCATGGTATGAGGAGTTTTCGGAACAGTTTGGAGATAATGTGTTTATGTATGTAAACGGGGCGCATGAAAGAAAAGAAACCTGCCTCCGAATTTCGGACGCCTGCTTTCTGACGGCAGAGGGCGTAAAGATCCCGCTGGGGTTTCTGAAATCTGTCGACCCGAACTGGCCGGTCAGCCAGAGAAAGAGGATCTGCCGGTGGCTTAAGGAGGAGGAAGAGCAATGGAACAATTATCTGGAGGAAAATTTTATTGAATTTTATTCAGATGAGGGCCCCGAATTCCGATCCGCATCCGATGAACTCCGGGCTCGCCAGCTGCGGGAGCTGAGTGAAATTTTTCTGAGGGAAACATCCGGTACGCTGAAAGTGAACAAAAACAGTATGTACGCAGTGATGAACGGGGTGGAGGATATTCTCTGAAGCTTAAAAAACGGCGGCTCAGGATGCTTTTAAAGGCGGCGGGCTCAGAGTGCCAGAGAGCGTGCTGCCGCAGATAAAAAGGTGCCTGAAAGCGTGTCGCTGCCGCAGAGGTTGCCGTCTTTGTATGCGGTCGCCTCGAGCGTTCCTGCCGAATACGGTGCTTCAAACACGGCAAACCCCTTTTCGTTCGGCGATTTTGTGCCGAGTGTAATGCCGTTCAGCTTCAACTCGCACTCGTCGGCGACGGTAAACACGTATGCCTCGGATGTCTTTCCTTCCTTACCGGGATAGCTCCACGTCCTTTCGGCGTCGTAGAAGCCCCACGCCGAGTAGTGCTTTTTTCTTCTGCTGTTTTCGGGGTCGACGGTCAAAATCTTCACGCTCTCTCGTCCCCATACGACGTCGCGGTAGTAGGAGGGAGATTTTTTGAAGCCGCAGATGCTGAAGTCGCCGCAGTTCGAGATGTGATTCGGGTACGGATCGAGTCCCCAGCCGGGGTCGTTTTCGACGTCGTATATAACTCTGCCGAGCCCCGTCTCGCCGAAGTAGTCCCAGCCCGTCCATACGAACTCGCCGATGAGCTTCGGGTGTGCGTCCATCGTCCGTTTGACCCACAGCGCGTCCATCGGATAGCTCTCCGTTATCGCGAAGAGGTGCTCGGTGAATATCTTCTCGTCCTTCGGCACTCTGTGATTCATGTAGTTATAGCCGAGGACGTTGAGATTGCCCGCCTGCGGCGCGATCTTTTCGCACCAAAAGTCAGGCTCGTCGGGCGGCAGCGGGAACGTTCTGTCCGCCTCGCCGTTGTATTCCCAGTTGTCCCAAAAGCTGCAGAACGCGTGCGTCAGCGGTCTTGTCGGATCGTTTTCCTTTATCGTGTCCGCTATCATTTTGCCGACTGCGTAGCCGTCGCATTTGCCCGCGCGCTCGAATATCTCGTTGCCCGTCGACCACATCACGACGGAGGGGTGATTGCGGTCGCGGACCACCATCGAGGTCACGTCGTCTTTTGCGTATTTGTCGAACCACAGATGATAGTCGTAGGCTTTTTTGCCGTTCGTCCAGCAGTCGAATATCTCGTCGATCACGAGCATCCCCATCCTGTCGCAGACGTCGAGGAGCATGCTCGACGGCGGATTGTGCGCGCAGCGTATCGCGTTGAAGCCGTTTTCCTTGAGTACGCGCACGCGCCGTTCCTCGGCGCTTCTGAACGACGCCGCGCCTACGATGCCGTTGTCGTGGTGATTGCATGTGCCGTATAGCTTTATCGGCTCGCCGTTAAGAAGAAATCCCCTCTCGGCGTCGCACGCGACTGTTCTGACGCCGAAGCTGACGGTGTCGGCGTCGGTGCATGCGTCGGTCGTCAGCTTCGCTTCACATGTGTAGACTGTCGGCGAGTCCGGCGACCAGAGCGATACGCCGTGAAGCACCGCCTTTGCGTTTATGTGATTCTCTCCCGCCTCGAGCATGACCGAGCGCGTCATTGAAAATCCGAGCTCCGGCACGCTTATGTCTACCTTGCCGACCTGACGGCGCGATGAGATAATATCCGACGAAAACTCGACCTGCGCGTCGCCGTCGTATATCGCGAGCGTTTTTACAGTCGTGCCGAACGGCGCGAAGCGGTCGGCGCCGGAGGTGAGCAGTTCGACCTCGCGGTATATGCCGGCGCCCGTGTACCATCTTGACGCCGGCTGGCACGATGCGTCGACCTCGACGCGGATCGTGTTCTCGCCGTCACGCAGGTATTTGCCGATGTCGCAGATAAAAGCCGTGTAGCCGTAGGGGTGGAATGCGGCGCGGTCGTTGTTGACGAACACCTCCGTCAGTCCCATGACGCCGTCGAAGCGGAGAAGTGTGACTTCGTCGTCGGGCTTGACGATTTTTCTTGCGTATGTGCCCTTGCACGGCTGAAAATAGCCGTAGTCCGCCCATGTCGGGGAGTCGGGGGTGCGCGGGGTCATGAGCATGAAGTCGTGGGGCAGCGTAATAGCCTCGCCCTTCATCGCCTGCCAGCCCGGTTTGTTCAACTGAAACGACCAGCCGTCGAGCAGTTTTTTCGCTTTCATATGCAGCCTCCTGATAGTTTTTATTATAACGAATGTCGGCACTTAAGCCCTTCTAAATTTGATTTTATCATCGCTGCATATGCTTGTCAACCGTATTATATTGAGATTTACGCGCACATTATTGCGAAGTCTTGCGCGGCGCGTCAGCCGCACTTTTCGTGAATCGAAATCCAATACGCTTTTCCGACGCAAAAAACAGGACCCCTGCCGGGGTCCTGTTTATACTTTCATATCTCACTTGCCGACATACGTGATCTTATTTGCCGTCGCCGTTGACGTCCTCGACAAATTCATTCCCGTCCGTGCTGCGTCCGTATTTCTGTATCAGAACGATGACGCGGCCATGATCGCCTTCATGCTCGTTTTCGCATTTGTAAACGGCAGCGTATGTGACGCCGTCGTCCGCGACGCCGTGCGACAGCAGTTTATATTCGCCGCCGCATTCAAGGCACTTCACGTCGCGTCCCTTCGCGCCATCAAAGCTGATGTCGAGAGGCTCGCACCCGTCGCACGATACCGTGACAGTACCCGAACCGTCGGAAAGGCCGTACTTTTCCGCGATCTTGTCGTATTCGTCGCTTGTGAACTGCTCGACTATCTCGGACTCCCACGTCGCTGACAGATGCAGCTTCGCCAACAGCTCCGCCGCGCCGCCGTCGACATGTATGCCTGCGTACATCACGGGGCCGTCGGGCGTGTTTTCGTCAAGCGTGCCGGGATAGTATGTGAATGTCGCGCCGGAGATCTCTTCGCCGAGATATTCTTTTGCCAGATCCAGCATGTCTTTTTCGGGCACGATATCGTATACCTTTCCCGAAACGATGCCGAGCACGTCGACGCTGTCGGTCTTTTCTTTTTTCTCATATTTGTATGTGCGGATCAGTACGTCGACGTCATCGTCGTAGGAGGAGTTGGGACATTTGCCCTGACTGCACTCAAAGACCGCCGCATATGTGAGCAGGTCCTCGGAGACAGCATGGCTTATGATCTCATAGTCGACGCCGCATGCACATTTTTCCTCCTTATTGCATACGACGGGGTCGACGCCGAACTCGCCGTGGAGCACCGCGTTCTCGTCAACGTCGGTCAGTCCCTTGTCAAGTCCGTATTTTTCAACTATCTCATCATATTTTTCGTCGGAGAATTTTTCGAGAAGCACTTCGGCCGGTTCTTCATCTGTCGCGACATACGGGGAGCTTGCCCCTACATAATCCTTGTAGAGCACATTGATGTGAGCGCCCGTTTTTATGCCGTTCTCGTCGCATTTGTCGGCGGACGCAAGCACGAGCATCCAATATCCCTCCTCGTAGCTGCCGGAGAGCGTGTTCGGATAGAGAGTATATGACGCATCAAAGTAATCCCATCCGATGTTTCTGAGCGTATCCCGTACGAAGACCTCGTAGGTAGAATACGATGTGAAGAGCCACGTCTCACTTTTTAGTGTGAGCTCCGCTTCGCCGGGTGCGAATTCGACCTTTTCATCTTCATTCCCGACTGACGCCGTGTCAGCGTACACGTTCGCGCCGTCTGCTCCCGGTTCGGGTCCGACGACAGCGCCGCCCTTTTTCGGCATGAGCAAAGTTGTCATGCCTATGACCGCGACGAGCGCGAGCGCCGATGCTCTCAGTCCCCATTTCGTCCTGTTGTAATCCTTCATTTCGCGGCTGCCCGCGACAGATTCGCGTATCGCGTAGCCGTTGACCTCGCCGATAGCGTCGACGAGCAAATTCAGTTTATCTTCGTTTGATGCTTTTGCCATATCATTTTCCTTTCTTTGTATCGTACACGATCCCTTCGCCTTCGAGATATTCGCGCAGCTTTTTGCGCAGTCCGTGAAGCGTGACGCGGACGGCGCCGTCAGTCGTCGTGAGCATCTTCGCGATCTCCTTCGTCGAGTTCATGTAGAAGTAGCGGCGCATGAAGATCATGCGCTTTTTCGGCGGCAGCGACATGAAAAACCTGTTTATTGCGTTCGTAAGCGCGACGCGGTCCGTCATCGTGTCGCTGTCGACGGAGCCGACGACGTCGGCAAGCTCATCCATCGCGTCCGTCGCCGTCTCGGCGCGCGAGCGTCCGCGCCTGTACATGTCGATGGCGAGGTTCCGCGTGATGCGGCACAGATATGCGGACAGATTGTCGGGGTCGTCGAACGCGACAGACTCCCACGCACGCACATAAGTGTCGTTGACGCATTCCTCCGCGTCCTCGCGGCTGCCGAGTATCGAATACGCGACAGAATAGAGCAGTCTGCCGTATTTCGTCTCCGTCTCGCTTATCGCCGACTCGTACCGCTTGCGGTAAAGCGCCACTATCTCGGCGTCAGAGAGGGCGGGACGCTTTTTCGTCTGTTTTTGTTCTTTTTCGGCGTCGTCCATGTAAACAAAAACCTCCGATCCTTGTTTTTTCGGGCCCTTCATAAAGTATGACGCATACGGCGGCCGTTTTGTTAGCGGGAAAATAAAGAAAATTTTACGGCATGGGCAAAAGCAAAAATCCCGCATAAGCGGGATTTTGTATATGTTTTCGATTTTATCTCTTCGAGAACTGGCTTGCACGGCGAGCCTTTTTGAGACCGTACTTCTTTCTCTCGACCATACGCGGGTCGCGGCGAAGGAATCCGGCGCGCTTGAGCGCGGGGCGGAAATTCTCGTCAGCGGCGCAGAGCGCGCGAGCGAGTCCGTGGCGGATAGCGCCCGCCTGACCGGAGAAGCCGCCGCCGTGAACGAGGGCGATGATGTCGAACTTGCCTTCAGTGTCGGTGACTGCGAAGGGCTGGTTGACGATGAGCTTGAGCGTGTCAAGACCGAAGTAATCGTCGATGTCGCGACCGTTGATCGTAACGGCGCCCGAGCCGGGCACTATGCGGACGCGCGCGACGGACTTCTTTCTTCTGCCTGTTCCGTAGAAATAGGGTTTAGCACTCGTATACATTTATCGGTCCGTCCTTTCTTATATCTCGTAAGCTTCGGGCTTCTGCGCACCCTGATCGTGTTCGGGTCCGCGATAAACATGCAGACGCGTGATCGCCTTGTCGCCGATCGAATTCTTCGGGAGCATGCCCTTGACGGCGAGCTCCATGGCGAGCTCGGGACGCGTAGCCATGAGCGTTTTATACTGGACTTCCTTGAGTCCGCCGATGTAGCCGGAGTGGCGGCGGTAGTACTTCTGCGTGAGCTTCTTTCCGGTCAAAACCGCCTTCTCGGCGTTGATGATGACGACGTACTCGCCGCAGTCTACATGGGGCGTGAACTCGGGACGATGCTTGCCGCGCAAAATCGTCGCCGCCGCGACTGCGGTCTTGCCGAGAGGCTTATCCGCGGCGTCGATGACATACCACTTGCGCGAAACATCCTCTTTTTTTACCATAAAGGTCTTCATGATGTTTCCTCCGTGTAATGACAAAACAAAAAAGTTGCAAAATATTCGTGCGCTTTGCGCGAGTGTGATTATACAATACCGCCGTGTCTTTGTCAAGAGTTTTTCTGAAAATTTTTTTCGAAATTTCAAGTTTTGTTTCGGTAAGCTCTCAAAATCTCGCGTTTTCGCGCGATTTTGAGCGTGCGTGCGATGTTCCCTTCCCTGCACGTCAGTGAGATGCGGTCGCGGATGCATACCGATTTTATGCTTTACCTAAAACACATACGTACCTTTTGGCACAAAATGCTCTTTTCCGTCGATTATGATGGTCGCGTCGGTCGGCGTCTCTATCTCGTACCGCACCGTATCGCCGTCAAAGCGCCACGACGATCTGACCGTTCCGCACACGGTATCGAGCGACGCGCTCATGCTGCCGAGCCTTTTGTCAGGCACGGGCGCTATTACGACTTTTTTGAAGCCCGCGCTTTCGGCGGCCGGTCTGATGCCCGCAGCGACCGAATAGAGCCAGTCGACGACCGAGCCGTATGCGTAGTGGTTGTATGAGTTCATGTCCGCGCTCCACAGCGTTCCGTCGTCGCGTATGCCGTCCCAGTGCTCCCAAATCGTCGTCGCGCCGTGGTCTACCTCATAGAGCCACGACGGATACTCCTCCTGCAATAGAAGGTCATATGCGGTCTTTGCATATCCGTTTTCGCAAAGCGCATAAAGAAGATACGGCGTCCCGACAAAGCCGGTCATGAGCCTGTTGCCGTTTGCTTCTATCATGTCGCAAAGCTGCTTCGCCGTCTCCTCTCTGTCGTCGGTGAGACCGAAATAAAGTGCGAGCACACATTCAGTCTGCGTTTGCAGTTTATTGTATTTTTTCTTGAACGCCGACACGATGTTATCGTACAGCCGCTCGTATTCGGCAACGTCCTCGCCTATCGTTTTCCCGGCTTTTACGACGATGTCGGTCGAATGAGCGTAAAACGCGCTCGCGATAAGGTCGATGTCTGTCGCGCCGATGTAGCTGCCGTATGATGCGTCAAGCGCGAGCCAGTCGCCGTAATGCTTGCCCCACAGCTTTTTGTCGTCGTCGGTGCTTGTCCACAGATACTCCTCGAGCGTATCGTTCGTGATGTAATCGACCCATTTCTTCATCGCGTCGAAGTTCTGCTTCAAGATGTTTTTATCGCCGTAAAACAAGTAGAGCTGCCACGGTATGACCGTTATCGCGTCGCCCCACGCCGCGCTCGATTTCGGTATGAGCCAGAAATTCGGCACAGTATCGGGGACGGAGCCGTTCGCGCGCTGTTCGGCGCGCAGATCGCCGAGCCATTTTTCAAGGAATTTCTTTACGTCGTAATTGTAGCACGCCGTTTTCGCGAACATCTGCGCGTCGCCGAGCCAGCCCATTCGCTCGTCGCGCTGCGGGCAGTCCGTGGGGACGTCAATAAAATTGCCGCGCTGCGACCAAAGCGTGTTTTCGTACAGTTTGTTGACCTTTTCGTTTCCCGTCGTTATCCTGCCCGTGCGCTTCATGCCCGAATACAGCGCCGTTGCGGTGAAGCTGTCGAGCGTGACGCCGTCCGGACATTCGTCAAGACGGATATAGCGGAAGCCGAAAAATGTAAAATGGGGTCTGTATGTCTGATGTCCGCCGCGGCAGATATATTCGAGCTTCGCTTTCGCGCCGCGGTAATTGGCGTTGTAGAAATTGCCGTCGCCGTCGAGTATTTCGGCATGGGAAAGGACTATCCTGTCGCCCTCTTTTGCATCAAGTTCGAGCGTCACATACCCCGCCGTATTCTGACCGAAGTCTATGACGCGCTCGCCTTTCGGCGTCTTAAACATGCGCACCGGCTTTATCCGCTCGTGCTCCGTGACGTATTCGCCCTCCTGCGGGATAAGAGGCGATTTTGATATATCGGCGTTTATTACGGCGCGTCCGAGCTCCCGTGTTTCTGCCGTCGAGTCGTATGTTTCGCCGTCGTAGATGTCGGAGAGCAGTATGCGGCTCGTATAAACGGTCCACGTGTCGTCGGTCGCGACGATCGTTTTCGTCCCGTCCGTATACGATATTATAAGCTCCGCTATCACGGCGCCGGGAGTTTTGTTTATCTCCGCGTCGGACGCGCTTATGCGCCCTCTGTACCAGCCCTTGCCGAGGCATATTTCAAGCGTGTTTTCGCACTTGAGCATATCCGCGACGTCGTAGGTCTGATATTGGAGCCGCGTTCTGTAGCTCGTGCAGCCCGGCGCCAAAATAAAATCTCCGACGCGTTCGCCGTTTATGCGCGCCTCGTACACGCCGACGGCGCTGACCGAAAGGCGTGCGGTTTCGACGACTTTGTCGACGCTCACGCTCTTTGAAAATACGGGGCAGACGTCGCCCGTATCGACGGGCGGGCAGATCCAATATGTGTTTTTGATCATGGTCGGTCACACTCCTGACTTTATTTGCGTTAGATCAGCGCCGCGTGATCGCGCGGCACATATATTTTACCCGAAAAACTTCGGCAGCGCGTTATATACTGTCCGAATGCATGTCGTCATCGTGTGTCCGCTGTCGCACTGGAAATAGAAGAAATTACCGTCTCTAAAATTGTCACATAAACAAAACGTTTGCGGTTTTAATGCCATCGCTTCGAGCTGCGGCGTCATGTGCGGATACGCGATGTCGCCGGGACCGCCGCATCCGGCATAGATGACGATATCGTCCTTGCCGTGTCCCGAGGATTTCACGATATTCTCAAGATAATCCGCTTTCGTCTCGCCGGAGGCGCGCTGTCCGCCCGGCGCGCTCCAGCAGTCGCCCGATATCGGCATATAGTACGCTACCTCGTCAAGACAATGCTCGAACACTCCCCACGTCGAGAGCGAGCCGAGCGAAAACCCGCCGTATGCGCGGTGACGACGCGACGATATTATGCCGTCATTCGCCGCATCCGCATATGTCGGATACGCGCTCTCAAACGCCGGTATCAGACAGTCGCGAAGCTCGCGGTAGAAATTTGCCGCCGCTTCAAACGCATTCGCGCCCGGCGTCATATACGTCGGCGAGATGACGAGGCAAGGCTCGCATTCGCCGCTCTCAAACATGTGGTCGAGCACGTTTGAGAGCTGGGAGCTCTTCCCCTCGCCGCGGAAATACCACGTTTCGTCGTCGGCGCCGCCGTGAAGAAGATAAAGCACGTCGTATCGCTTTGTCCTGTCTAATCCGTGCGGCACATAGACGAGCGCTTTTTTGTCCTTGCCGTCCGCTTTGTATGAAAACGATACGACGCTGCCCTTCGTTTTGCACTCCGCGTAATACTCCGACGGTACGTCCCTGTATGCGTTCGGAATGTTCTTTTTGCCCATATGATCGCCTCCGAAATTAAATATTTCACCATGTCCCTGTAAGCATTTTACCATACACAGCGCGAGATGTAAACGGCTGCGGCGGAAATTAACGCGTGCGCTCCGCTTTTTTGTGCGTCGGTAAAGGTAAGGCAAGAATAAATCTGCGCCGCCGTCAGGCTCCCCCGCCGAGCCTGCGTGCACGCAGTTCACCGCAGCCGCATTATCTCCCTAACCGCCTATATTATACCACAAAATTTGCATTTTGTCAAGTATTTTTTCACAAATTAATGTATTTTTACTTTTTGCGTTACCGCTCGCCCGTCGCCATAGCTTACATCTCCGCTCACCGCGGATGTATGTGCGGTGCGTATCCACCGGCAGCTACCTTTGTTTACCTGACGTGGTGACGTCTTTCACACTTAAAAACTGGTTTTTGACAAGGGGGACTTTCTCGCAAGAAAGTCCCCCTTGTCGAACCCGAAAGAGGCTCCCGTGTGTTCGTCGATGTTATCCAGTCTGCAGCAAGAGAGGCGACGGGGCGCAGACCGCGTTATCGCTAACTGCGAACAGCTCCCTCGCGGCATGTCGATATCGCCGTCTAAACGTCGTGTCTGCGTTTGAGCCGTGTTGCGCCGTCAACGCACGAGCACGGTGTGCGTAGGGTTCACTTGAAAGCCTACGGCACTTTGCCGTTACTTGGTCGGCGAATTTATAAAAAACAGTAATAAAAGTTCTTGAAAAGATAGGGGCGTGGGGGAAGAAAAACTTCTTTCAAGAAGTTTTTCTTCCCCCACAAAACTTTTATTCTCAATACCAGCGCGCGCGGCGCTTTTTTACGATGACGACAGCCGCGATCATCGACGCGATCAAAATGACGAGCACGACGGTTATGACGTACACCGACGTCGGAAGCCCGCCCGTTATCTTCATTTCCTCCCAAAGGGAGTTTATCATGTCGAGCGTCCCGTCGTCGAGGTTGCGGTACGCGTACGTGTTCAGCTCCTCGGCGAAGTTGAAGCCTTCGGGATAAAGTATCTCCATCGCCTCGGGACCCATCTCCTCGATGTAGCCTTCGTCCTCGAACACGAGCGAATTCGGCGACGCGTAATATATATACTCAGCGTTCGCTATCGCTATGTCGGGCGAAAGCATGAAGTTGATGAACAGCGCCGCCGTCTCGGGATTCTGACTGCCCTTCGGTATGCACATCGCGTCGACGAATACGTTCGTCCGCTCGGGATAGTAGAAGCCGAGATCCTCGTTGATGTCGAGCATCGTGAAGTAGTCGCCGGCATAGTACGCAGATATCGCCGCCTCGCCGGACTCCATCTTGTTGTAGATCTCGTCCATGACGTAGCTCTGTATCAGCGGCTTCTGCTCGAGCAGACGACGCTGCGCCGACTCCCAGTCGGCACGATCGGTCGAGTTCACATCGAGTCCGAGCATGTACTGCGCCGTCGCGAAGCCGTCGCGGGAGTTGTTGAACTGCAATATCTTGCCCGCATACTTCTCGTTCCACATGAGATCCCAGCCGCCGAGGTCCTCCTCATCCACCATTGTCGTGTTGTATATCACGCCGACGCGCCCGTACGTGTACGGAACGGAGTAGATGTTGTCGGGATCGTAGAACAGCCCGCGGTAGTCCTCACCTATATAGTCGTAGTAGCACTCGGCGCCGTACTTCTCGCATACGGCCTCGATGTTGACGGGGGCTAACAGGTCCTCCTTTATCATGCGCTCGATCATGTAGTCGGACGGTATTATCACGTCGTAATTCGACGTGCCGCTGCTTATTTTCGCGTACATGTCCTCGTTAGACGGATATGTCGTATAGTGGACCTTCATGCGCTTTCCCGTCAGCTCCTCGTAGTAGGACTCGAACTCCTTCGTCACGTTCAGCGAGTCCTCGCTGCCGTCGGAGATGTATTCGCCCCAGTTGTATACATAGAGGTGCTCGGTCTCCCCGCCCGCGCACGAGAAAAGCGCCATTGACGCAGCAAACGCAAGCAGCACAAGCGCGGTGAGCAAAACTTTTTTCACTTCGCCACGCCCCCTTCCTTGCCGCGCATGAGGAACATGCGGCGCTTCTTGTCTGCGCCGTCCTTCTTCTTCTTTTTCGGCTCTCCGGAGCTGTCGCTCGCATTCGATATGACGAGGAGCAGGAGCACCGCCGCGAAGATGAGCGTCGACAAAGCGTAGATGTCGGGCTTGACGCTCTTCTTTATCATCGAATAGATGTGTATCGTCAGCGTCTCATAGCTCGAACCGCTCGTGAAGTTGCTTATGACGAAGTCGTCGAACGACAGCGTGAACGCCATTATGAGCCCCGTCACGACGCCGGGCATTATGAACGGCAGCTCCACCTTGAAAAACGACTGTATCGGCGTGCAGCCGAGGTCGAGCGCAGCCTCCGGGATATTCTTGTCCATCTGCTTCAGCTTAGGCAGCACGGACAGTATCACATACGGCAGATTGAACGTGACATGCGCGATCAGCAGCGTCCAGAACGAGAGATACGATTCGAGTCCGAGCAGCGTGCCGACGAACACGAACACGAGCATCAGCGATATACCTGTCACGATGTCGGGGTTCATCATCGGTATGTTCGTCACCGACATGACGGCGCCGCGCAGAAAGCGGTTCCTCATCCTGTCGATGCCGACGGC
>CANPXS010000078.1 GCA_947586625.1 uncultured Clostridia bacterium
AAAGATCGGCATGGTGCTCGCGAACGGGTCGCTGTCGTCGCAGACCGGCGGCGAGGGCGAAATACGCAAAAACATAATAAACGCCGACCTTGTCGACTGCATCGTAGCGATGCCGACGCAGCTTTTCTACACGACGCAGATCCCCGTCTCGCTTTGGTTCATCTCGAAGGACAAAAAACAGCGCGACAAAACGCTCTTCATCGACGCGCGCAAGCTCGGCACGATGGTGACGCGCAAACTGCGGGAGCTTTCGGACGAGGATATAAAAAGGATCGCGGACACTTACAACGCGTTTGCGGCGGGAACGCTTGAAAACGTAAAGGGCTTCTGCGCCGTCGCGACGACGGAGGAAATCGCAAAGCAGGACTACATACTCACGCCCGGGCGGTATGTGGGCATCGAGGAGCAGGAGGACGACGGCGAGCCGTTCGAGGAAAAGATGGCAAGGCTGACAGGCGAGCTGTCGGAGCTTTTCGCAAAGTCGCACGAACTGGAGGAGGAAATAAGGAAGAAGCTGGGGGCAATCGGGTATGAGGTGTGAGTGGAAAAAAAGATGCCTTCAAGAAATAATTGATTTCAAAAACGGAAAAAAACGCCCTGATGGCACCGGGAATATCCCCGTTTATGGGGGAAACGGTATTCTTGATTATACAAGCGAATCAAATAACAGTAATTGTGTCATAATCGGGCGCGTTGGCGCATATTGCGGAAGTGTATTCTATGAGGGGAAATCGTGTTGGATTTCGGACAATGCTATTTCTGCACACGCAAAAAGCGGAAATGATGTTCTGTTTACATACTACCTGTTAAAAAGTCTTGAACTAAATAAACGGCATATCGGAACAAGTCAGCCTCTATTAACTCAAGAGATATTGAATCATATTGAATGCTATATTCCACCTTTGATTGAACAAAAAAGAATAGCTGCCGTTTTGTTATTACTCGATGATAAAATTGACATTAACAATGAGATAAACAATAATTTAGAGCAGCAAGCGCAAAAAATTTTTGAAAATCATTTTTTAGAGCGTCAAGCACTTCCCGAAGGTTGGACGCAAGCAAGTTTAATTGATATAGCCGATTACCTGAATGGTCTTGCTATGCAGAAATTCCGTCCCACTGACGGTGAAAAAGGTCTTCCAGTTCTCAAAATAAAGGAACTACGTCAAGGCTGTTGCGATGAAAACAGCGAACATTGTTCTCCCCATATTAAAAGTGAATACATCATCCACGACGGCGATGTCATTTTTTCTTGGTCAGGAAGTCTGCTGGTTGATTTTTGGTGTGGCGGCACTTGCGGTCTCAACCAACACTTGTTCAAAGTAACCTCGAAAAAATATGACAAGTGGTTTTATTATGCTTGGACAAAACATCATCTTGACCGTTTCGTAGCTGTGGCAGCAGATAAAGCAACCACAATGGGACATATAAAACGCGATGAGTTGTCGAAAGCGGAGGTTTTCATACCCACAGAAGAGGATTACCAAAGAATCGGCGGATTACTTCAACCGATATATGATATGATTATTTCAAATCGAATTGAGAACAGAAAACTTGCAATACTCCGAGATACCCTTCTCCCCCGTCTTATGTCCGGCGAAATCGATGTCTCGGATATCGACATCTAAGCCGCTAAATTATTGTTTATTATATGAGGTAACACATCTTGAAAAAAATGAAACCTTTTTCTGAAATATTGGATTTAAAATCAGAGCTCAAAGAATATCGTCGTTTATGCAAACAAAAAAGCAAAAAGTATACATACTATTCCGAATGGAAAGAGCACATCGTTGGCCAGCTTCTACAACTTGATTCAAGCACAACTCTCGATGATTTTAAGCATTACTGCATACATATCGGTCGCGCTGAAAAATGGTATACAATGGCTATTTCGGAAATTACGGCGGCACTTATTTCTGCCGCAATCAGCCTTCTTTTTCCCGAACAAAAGTTAATAATTACTATGCTTATTTTTTCAATCGCATTCACAGCCTTTCTCGGATTAAATGCTACAAAAACCCGCGACAATTATTTTTATTCTGATATCGTCGATATCATAGAAGAACTGCAAAAATCGAAAACTACAGACAAATAAACGTACCTTTTCATCAACCCCGCAAAACTTGTTTTTACCGGAGGATACACCATGCCATTCAATGAGAATACATACGAAACCGCCGTCCTCTCCCTGTTTTCGCACCTCGGCTACACACACATATACGCGCCCGACATGGAGCGTTCCGATTACTCCGATCCGCTTCTGCCGTCCGTTCTGCTCGACAGTCTCGTCCGCATAAACAAAGGTATGCCGATAGAGGCGATACACGAGGCGATATCGAAACTGCGCGGATTCGAGGGCGGCAGTCTCATTCAGAAAAACGAGCTTTTCACAGATTATCTTCAAAACGGCGTAGAGGTAAAATATCATCACGGCGGGGAGGAGCGCTCCGGCATCGTCGCGCTCATAGATTATAAAAACGCAGGCAACAATACTTTCTATGCCGTCAATCAGTATACATACATCGAAAACGGCAACAACCGCCGCCCGGATATAATCCTTTTCATAAACGGTCTGCCGCTCGTTATTATCGAGCTGAAAAGTCCGTCAAAGGACGATGTCGGCGTCGAAAATGCGTATAATCAAATCAGAAACTACATCCACGATATACCGTCCATGTTCGTTTACAACATGATATGCGTCATAAGCGACCTGTCGGTGAACAAGGCGGGGACGATAACGTCCGGGCTTGACAGATTCATGGAGTGGAAAACGAAGGACGGCAGTTTTGAGGAGACCGCATACGCGCAGTTCGACACGTTTTATGAGGGCATATTCGAGCGGGAAAGATTTCTTGACATTCTGAAAAATTTCATCTGCTTTGCGGGGGACAAGCAGTCGCCGAAGAAGATACTCGCGGGATATCATCAATATTATGCAGTCAGAAAAGCGATAGAAAAAGCAAAAGAGGCGACGGTCACGGACGGCAAGGGCGGCGTCTTCTGGCACACGCAGGGCAGCGGCAAGTCGCTGTCGATGGTTTTTTACGCGCATCTGCTCGCGGAAGCACTCGACAGTCCGACGATAGTAGTCATGACAGACCGTATCGACCTCGACGATCAGCTTTACGCGCAGTTTTCAAAATGCGCGTCTTTTCTGCGTCAGACTCCCGTGCAGGCGGAGAGCCGCGAGCATCTGAAAAAGCTCCTCGACGGCAGAGCCGCGAACGGCATCATATTTACAACGATGTTCAAATTTGAACGCGGAGAGCGCCCGCTTTCGGAGCGCAGAAACATCGTCGTTATCGCGGACGAGGCGCATCGAGGACAATACGGCTTTGACGAAAAAGTCGTAATGTATGAAAACGAGAGAGGTGAAAAAGAGGCGCGCATCGCCGTCGGCAGTGCGCGCGTCATAAGGGACGCGCTCCCGAACGCGACGTTTATCGGCTTCACCGGCACGCCCGTTTCGATAAAGGACCGCAACACGCGCGAGGTATTCGGCGACTACATAGACATTTACGATATGACACAGGCAGTCGAGGACGGCGCGACGCGTCCCGTCTATTACGAGAGCCGTGTCATACATCTGAACCTTGACGAAAACGTCCTCAAGCTCATCGATTCGACATACGATCTGCTCGAACAGCAATCCGACCCCGCAACGATCGAAAAAAGCAAAGAAATGCTCGGACAGATGGAGAGCGTACTCGGCGCAGATTCAACGATAGATTCGCTCGTCAAGGACATAGTCGAACATTACGAAAAGTACAGGGCAGATCTTCTGACGGGAAAAGCGATGATCGTCGCGTATTCGCGGTCGATAGCGATGAAGATATACCGCAAAATACTCGAGCTTCGCCCCGAATGGAACGAAAAGGTCGGCGTCGTCATGACATCCGGCAACAACGACCCCGAGGACTGGAAAGAGATCATCGGGACAAAAGCGCGCAAAGAGGAGCTTGCGCGCAAATTCAAAGACGACGACGATCCGATGAAGATCGCGATCGTCGTCGATATGTGGCTGACGGGATTTGACGTTCCGTCGCTTGCCACGATGTACGTTTACAAGCCTATGCACGGTTACAATCTGATGCAGGCGATCGCGCGCGTCAACCGCGTTTTCCGCGATAAGGAGGGCGGGCTGATAGTCGATTATGTCGGCATCGCCTCCGCGCTCAAGGCGGCGATGAAGGAATATACCGCCCGCGACCGTGAAAGATACGGCGACCCCGATATCTCGAAAACGGCATATCCGAAGTTCGTAGAAAAGCTCGGAGTTTGCAGGGATCTTATGCACGGCTTTGATTACAGCGGCTTTTTCGGTTCGGACGCGCTCGAAATGGCTAAGGCGATCTCCGGCGGCGCAAACTTTGTGCTCGACGCGGCTGTTAAGTCGAGGAAGGATCTGTATCTGCGGGAGGCGATGCTTCTGCGCCAGGCACATTCGCTCTGTTCGAGTATGGCGACGGAAGAACAGCGCCACGAGGCTGCGTTCTTTGAAGCTGTCCGCGCGACCGTTATAAAGCTCACCACCGGAGGGAACGGCGGAAAGCCGCTGTCGCTCCGCGAGATTAACGCGCAGATAAACGAGCTTTTGAAAGCGAGCATAAAGAGCGAGGGTGTGATAAATCTATTCAAAAGCGAGGATGAGGGCGAACGTTTTTCTCTGTTCGATCCGAACGTACTTAAAGAAATTTCAAAGATGAAGGAAAAGAACATTGTCGTCGAGATCCTTCGCAAGCTGATGGCGGAGCAGATATCGGTCTACAAACGGACGAACGTAGTAAAAGCGACGCTTTTCTCCGAGAAGATAACGCTCTTGATGAATTCGTACTACAACGGGCTTATAACGAACGAGGAAGTCATAAAAGAACTTCTCGAAGCGGCGGCAGAAATCGCAGAGATGCACAAGGAGGGGCAGAAGCTCGGACTTTCGGAAGAAGAAATGGCATTCTACGACGCGATAACGAAACCCGACGCGATAAAGGATTTTTACAGCAATGACGAGCTTGTCGCCATGACGCGCGAGCTGACGGAAATGCTCCGTAAGAACCGCACGATAGATTGGCAAAGAAAGGAGACTGCTCGCGCCGGCATGAGGAAAATGGTAAAGCGGCTCCTGAAAAAATACAAGTATCCGCCCGACAAATACGAGGACGCGATAGATACGGTCATAAGCCAGTGCGAAATGTGGACGGATAATGAATGAGAGCGGAATTCATAATTATTTGGCGTTTTTTGAATATTAGACTGAATATATGTGTGCTAAATAATGTTCAACGTCAAGTCTTGCTGAGGAGAAAGTCACGATGAAAATTAAATTAACTACAAATAAAGTAAATGAAATGACGACTGACACTATTGAAGTTGCCTCTACTTCGGCGGTTACTGCAAATGCGTCCCCGATAGTGTTAAATCAAACAAAAACCTTACGCCTTAGATTTATTCCTCAAATAATTGATAATAAAAATGAGCCTAATAAATCTGTATCCGGAAAGCTATTATATGAAAGAAAGCAAAAGAATAGCGATTCATTTCCAAGCGAAGATGCCAACACTAAGGAAGAAAAAATATCACGAGGGTCAATTAAAGTCGGGAATTGGACGGAAATCGCTCTTGATTCAAGCGAAACTTATGCACTGTTTGAAGGTCTGAAAGAAATCTATAAACTGTCCGAAGATATCGATTCTATTCCGTATGGAGCCACTAAATATACTAAAATTCCATATGCATTGCAAAATGTCGTTGAACAGCTAAAAAGAGATCCCTCAACGGCAAGAATGATCATGGATGAAAAATACCATGATACAATAAAATCATTTCTAAAACTTATAACACAAACGGATTCGATAGAAGCACTAAAAAAATGTTTGTCTGACCTGCAAGATGAAAATATTCAACACCTAACAACATCAATAAGCATTGAAAAACTTCAAAGAATCTCATCTTTGATAAAAGATAATCTAAACAACCATGACGAGGAGTTTTGGCAGTCCACTGTTTTTAATGAACATCAGTGGGTTTTGGCTCAAATTTTTGCGTGTCCATGTACAATTTTGAAGGGAAAAGCTTACGTCGGAGGAAAAGGCATTAATAATAGCGGCGGTAACATCTGTGATTTTATATATCAAAACCGTTTATCGCAAAATGTTGCGTTAATTGAAATTAAAACGCCTTGCACAAGCATTATTGGCGATCAATATAGGAACACATATAGCTTTAGTTACGAATTAAGTGGAGCAGTTAATCAAGTTATCACCTACAGGGACAAGCTAACGAAAGATTACTATTCATTGTGCCATAGCGAAACAGAAAAGTTTGAGGTTCTGTCCCCTCAATGCGTTGTTATCATCGGTAAAATGTCGGCAATGGACAATAATCAAAAAGCGACTTTCGAAAACTATAGGCATAGCCTTAGCAACGTAACTATAATTACGTTTGATGAATTATACGAACGAATTAGTGACCTTATTAAAATTCTCTCTGAAGACAGTTCCGAATGCAAAAACCCCGAGTCGTCGGCATTATGTACACAAACTCAAGATGAATATGATGATGACGAATTGCCTTTTTGATTTTAAAGAGTATCAAGATTCTCTGTTGCTCCGTTGTCATCGGGTAATGTCAAGTATTTTTCGCAAGATTGTATAGAAGAAGCCACATCGTGACTTCATCCCCCTCGAATTCGAGGGGGTGAAATTTCAATGGATGCCATATTCTACTGCAATATCGGAAATGTTTTAACTTGCTATGAAAATTCGTTTGAAAAAGTTGAGGTTTATCTCAAAAAGTCGTTTGAAAAAGTTGACGGTTTCCTAAAAAACTCCCTTGAAAAAGTTGATGAACAGTTTGAACCATGCATACAATGCCCATCTGATCCGGGTGTTTTTGCAGCGACGCGCCCTGATATGTGCGCGTTTATTTGAACTGATCAAGATCAACTATGGATTCATACAGCATGACAAAGCGCTGTCCGATCATCTGCGTTTCATGGTAGTGCCCGAAAAACCATGTCTTGAAAGAAATCCGCTCTTTGATTTTTTCAAGGTAATCGGTCAAAACATCGTGTTCATAGAACCCACGGCTGAAAATATCGACAACGGATGACGGCGCGCTGTGCGAGATCACGAAGTCGACCTGATTGCCGACCTTTTGAAGATTCTCCAAACCCTCCGCCATTTCATCCTCAGACGGTAATTCTTCTTTCCACCAAGATTCGTGATTTATCCGGTAGAGCGCCCTTTCGCGGTCGAGCTTTCTTTTCTTAACGGAAAAATCGGGATCGTTGCGCTCAAGAATACCAGCATCTATATCGTGCGACCGACCGCCGCCGAACGTGAAAAAGCGCGCTCCCTCGATAGTGAAGACCTGACCGCGCATCAAGTGGATGATGTTTTTGCGGATCATATGGACTCGTCCGCCGTTCCATTCTTCAACGGGGAAGGAGTTCAGCATATCGAAGTTTTCATGGTTGCCGTCAACGAAGAGAACCGTGAACTTCTTCTTTTCAAGCCAGTCGAGCCAGTATTTCTCCTGATTGCTCCCGTCCCATATGCCGCCGAAGTCGCCGCAAATTATGATGTAACATTCTTTGTTTTCAAAGTATTGCGATCCGAATCGAACGAAGTCAGCGTGCGTATCGCCGGTAATGTATATTTTCATACTGGGTTTTCCTCCTTGGATGGGCAGGATGTTTTTAAGTTTGTTCTCACTTTCATTATACAGTTTTTCAAATTTGCATGTTGATAATAAAAGTTTGCGTAACGGGTTAGAAGGATGATCACATCCGGATATTGCAGCATTAGAAAAGTTAATCAAAAAATGATTAAAAAAGTATTGACAACTCGGATAACACATGATATAATCGGTATGAACAGGAGGAGTGAAGAGATGGGATATACAAAATATGGAGAATTTATGCGTGTCCTAAGAGTAAAAGAGCATGAGGTTATGGGAGACACCGCAAAAATGTTAGGAGTAAAGATTCCTTTTGTCTCCGCAGTTGAAAGCGGTAAAAGAAATGTTCCGGAAGAGTGGGTCCCGATGATCGTAGAGCATTATAAGCTGGATCAAGAGAAAGAAGCAGAGTTACTTGACGCCATCGAATCATCCAAGACTCAAATGAAGTTAAATCTTGTTCACGCGTCAAACACTCAAAGACGGCTTGCAGTTCAATTCCAGAGGTCTTTTGAAAGGCTTGATGAAGACACCGCAGAGGCTATTATGAAACTTCTGAACAAGGAGGATCAATAGTGGATTACGAGACAAAACCGACCAATAGGTACGAGCTTCGTTTATATGCAGCACTTTTTCGATCTATTTGCGGCTTCTCGCAGGATGAACCGATCGATCCGGTGGCACTTCTTGACAGACTTCCTGAACTTGAAGGCTTTGAGGACGTCAGGTACGAAGTGGTGTATAACGATGCTCTCCCCGGTAATGTTCCGGCTCAATGCGAAAAAAGCGATGACGGTTATCTCATTCAAATAAAAGAGTCAGTGTATAAAGGTGCATACGAAAGGAAAACCGGTGGACACAGGATGCATATAATTCACGAGATCATGCACCCGCTTGTTGACAAACTCGGCTTTAAACCTATTTTTTCGCGCCGGTTGACAAAGGAAACGCCAGTATATAGGCGTTTGGAATGGATTGTCATGGCGCTCGCCGGAGAGGTCATGATGCCGTATGAAAGCACTGAAGGGAAGACCGTCGAAGAGATTATGCGGATTTACGGTGTTTCAGAGCGCGCTGCAAAAAAACGATTAACTTATTAAGCGCGCTGTGACAGAATTGAAAGGAGGGATGCTTTTTGATTTATGTTCAATAAGGAAAAAGCACCATTATAACTGTTGGCGCAGTCATAGCGATGCCGTTCCCCGAATACCGTCGTACTCGTTCTTGGTATTTTGAGTATAACACATTTCGGGGCAAGAATCAAGTGGGAACGGTAAATTATTTGTCAAAAAGCGGGGCCACATGCCGCTCCCGAGACGGTCCCAGAAAGGTGATACTCTTAATGCAGAGCAAACAGATGCGTAATGATCCGCTTTTTATGCGGAACTCTTACGAAACAGCAGGAAAATGGGGAATTCCCATTGTTAAAAGGCAAAAGCTCCCTTTTGACGATATCGAATTAGTGGCGTGTTCGGACACAAGGGCAAATGACAACGAGGAAAACAAGAAAAAAGGCGTTCATTTTTTCGTTGATGATTATCGTTTCAGCGGAATATATGATCATCCCGAACGCTCGCTGAAAAAGTATTCTCAATATGCATTTTTGCTTACTCCGGATTTCTCTACATATTCTGACATGGATTTGTGGAGGCAACTTGAAAGTGTAGCGAAAAATCGTTGGGTGGGTGCATATTGGCAAAGCAAAGGCAGAATTGTCGTTCCAACTATAAGTTGGAGCGGCAGCCGAAGCTTTGAATTCTGTTTTGACGGCGTTGAACGAAGCGGGACGGTCGCCGTGGGCATGATCGGGTGCAAGCGATCCCGCATCGGCTTTATGCGCGGTTATAATGAAATGCTTGAGCGGTTACAGCCCGAAAAAATTATCGTATTCGGTAAACCCTTTTCTGAAATGAAGGGCAATATTATGCCGGTGGATTACCAATCGTCGAGAAAGGTGGTGCGCTGATATGGGCGGAAGAGGTACTTTTGCAAGCGGAAATCCGGTTCTCTATACATATAAGACTGTAGATAAGTATGAGGGTGTAAAAATTCTCACAGGGATACCCGGAACCGGTTTACATGATTTACCTGTCGAAGCGCATTCAAGTGAGATGTACTTGAA
Organism: uncultured Clostridia bacterium; assembly: GCA_947586625.1. Taxonomy (GTDB): domain Bacteria; phylum Bacillota; class Clostridia; order Oscillospirales; family CAG-272; genus DTU064. The sequence continues at coordinate 9,800 of CANPXS010000078.1, forward strand.
GCTTCACAAAGATGGGACAATGAGTATGCTCAGGATTTATGGCAAAGACGATCATATGCTGAAAATGGAGATTGCCTATCATCCTGAACCCCGATTAACGGGAAATTACGATCCTGTACTTCACATTCATTATTACGACAAGGATTTTGCTCATGGGCGTGCACAGTATTTGGACAGACAAATTTTTGAAAAATACAAAAAATATATGAAAGGACGAAAATGGTATGATTGATGGAAACGTGAAGGATTTTGTTGATAAATTATCCTATGAAGATCACTATGTAATATATGACGACGAAAAATTCTTTTTCAATGGCTGTCAGGTTACAAAGGATGAAAAAGGGAAAATTATTAATGTGGTATTTGAAATCTACAATCTTAACCGCAACTCTACTATTTTCTCAACGTCTCAGAAGTCTATTTCGGATTGCATTGCAGAATTTGAAAAAGCAAAAATATGGAACGGGAAATCCTTTTGGGAAGTTGAAAAGGATATGCAATGGATTGATTTCTGATTAAGCAGTTGAAAATACCCAGTCAAGAATTTATCTTACCGGGTATTTTTTATTTAGTATTTCGTAGAAAATCTATTAGGATATTTGACTCATAATACATCAAACAAGAACCTCTTTGTACCGTTATTGTACAAAAGAGGCTTGCGTTTGTCAAATGTTCGATTTTCAGAATTGCAGTTTTTTTGCATCCTCTGCGGCGGTTTGGAAGAACATAATATTCATCAGTCTGACTTTTCAATGGGCTTCAGCCGCAAAAATCATGACATTTCAATAGAATTTAACCGTGATCTTTATGACATTTCAAATTTGAACATAATTTATCGAGCAGGATTTAGTCTTATCCGTATTGACAAGTGTAAGGTCCTGATATATGTAAAAAAACCGGCGGAGCCGAAGTTCCGCCGGTTCATCTAATCTTCTTTTGTGATCCGAATCTCCAAGCACTCCATCATCAAACGAATCCCAAGAGAAACGCCATATTGAAATGCCGCTTGCTCGGCGAGGGCGTGTATCTCATTGATTACATCATCGTATTTCTCAAGCAAATCCTTTTGCTGATCAGTCAATGTGCCGGCGAGCTTATCGCGATTTCTTCCCATGAGTGAGAGCAAGTGTGTGAAGCGTATGTTGTCATTCAGAATTGTTCCTTGGGGGTAAATGTTGCCGTACCACAGTTCTTCCAAAACCGTCATACGAAAATCACCTCGTTCAGGATAATTTCATTTGCACGGTCGCGGATGTTGTTCATGGCACCGACCCATGCCATTTGATCGCGGCGTTTCAGTTCTTCTGTGATGCCCTCTTGTTCGGCAAACTGCTTTACAAGCTGAGAAAACATTTCGTTCGCTTGATCGTCGATGTTTTGCAGATAGGGAAGGAGAGTGCCTCTCATACGCATGACGTTGACAACTGTGGGGCTGTGTTTCTTCAGGTAGTCATAGTGGCGTTGTCCCCAAACGCCGACGCGGGTTATAAATTCGTTTTTCATAGTGCAATACCTCCTTTGCGATCTCATTGTACCGCAAGGGAGATGATTTGAAAAAACTGCGATTGACGACAAAAATCCCTCCGCCGATTGCTCGGCAGAGGGATTCGTTTCAAATATACAGCGCCACTTTTACGTCAGTCCATTTATGCACGCGGTGCCTTTTGGAGTCGGCGTACAGATATTTCTGTGCGTCCTCTTTTGTGAGCGTAAATTCGGCGAATTTGAAGGGCGGGGGAGCTATCTCCTGCCTTACCTGAGCGCTGCCTGAGCGGCGGCGAGGCGGGCTATCGGGACGCGGAACGGGGAGCAGGAGACGTAGTCGAGACCGATGTTGTGGCAGAACTCGACGCTGCTCGGGTCGCCGCCGTGCTCGCCGCAG
>CANPXS010000079.1 GCA_947586625.1 uncultured Clostridia bacterium
AGGCGCCATAGCCAAGCGGTAAGGCAGAGGTCTGCAAAACCTTCATTCCCCGGTCCGATTCCGGGTGGCGCCTTTAAGAAAAAGCCCCATGCAATGCATGGGGCTTTTTCTTAAACCCGAAGGGCGGAGATCGGAGGTTCGAATTTGCGCTGCAAATTCGAACTCCCGATAGCAATGTTGCGAAGCAACATTGCGTCCGGGTGGAGCTTTGAACCCGTTAGGGCGGAGATCGGAGGTTCGAATTTGCGCTGCAAATTCGAACTCCCGATAGCAATGTTGCGAAGCGACGTTGCGTCCGGGTGGCGCCTTAAACCCGTTAAGGCGGAGATCGGAGGTTCGAATTTGCGCTGCAAATTCAAACTCCCGATAGTGCCACCACAACGTGGTGGCGCGTCCGGGTGGCGCCATGTCACAGACTGTGTTTTTAAAAACTCCGTCTCCCCATCCTTTCCGTAACGCGAAAATTGCGGCAAAACTGCCGCTTTGCCGACTTTGCCTTGTAAATCCGCGCGAAATGGTGTACAATGACAGTATCACACAAAAAGGAGCGAACGATGGCGCGCGTCATACTCATATGCGGCAGACTGTGCTGCGGCAAAACCACATACGCGGAAAAGCTGCGCGGCGGCGGAAGCGCCGTCATACTCTCCGCCGACGAGCTGATGCTCTCGATGTTCGGTCCCGACGCGGGCGCCGACCACGACAAATACTCCGCCCGCGCGCGGTCGTACCTTTTCTCGCTTGCCGCGTCCGTTTCCGGCGCCGGCGTCGATGTCATCCTCGACTGGGGATTTTGGACGCGCCGATCGCGCGACGAGGCGCGCGAATATTTCCGCTCGCGCGGTATCTCGTGCGAGCTGCACTACATCGACATTGACGATGACGAGTGGCGCTCGCGCATATTGCGCAGAAACGCTGACGTCGACCGCGGCGCCGTCCGCGCATATTTCGTCGACGAGGGGCTTCTCGCGAAATTCTGCTCGCTTTTCGAGCCGCCCGAGGACGGCGAGGCCGACGTTTTAGTCGAGGAATAAATACGATAAATTCCCTTTCGCGTATGAAAATCCCTCTTGAAAAAAGGCGTATACTATTGTATAATGTAAAAGGGAAATAATTTTTCCGAAAATAATCACCGAAACAAGGTACACAAAAATGAAGGACATCAAGTCGGACACCCTGACATTTTCAGCGTCTAACCGCGATGACCGCGAGATGCGCGAGATACTCGGCGACGTATACCGTGCGCTCGTCGAGAAGGGCTACAACCCCATAAACCAGATAGTCGGCTATATCCTCTCCGAGGACCCGACGTATATCACAAACCACAACGGCGCCCGCGCCCTCATCAGGCGCATCGACCGCGACGAGCTCTTAAACGAGCTTGTGAGATGCTATCTTAACGTCTGATGGAATACGTAAATCTGACGCCCGACATCACCGTATCAAAGCTATGCTTCGGCTCGCTCACAGTGGGAAAGCTCCAGGCAAATCTCCCGCTTGAAAGAGGCGCCGAAGTAATCGCCTACGCGCTTTCGCGCGGCGTCAACTTCATCGACACGGCGCAGCTTTACGAAAACTACGACTATATCAGGCTTGCTCTGCAAAAGTCGGGGCATCCTAACGACGTCGTTATATCGACTAAGACGTACGCGTACAGCCGCGAGCTTGCGCGGGAAGCAGTCGAAGAGGCGCGGAGCGCTCTCGACCGCGACGTCATCGACATATTCATGCTGCACGAGCAGGAGAGCGAGCACACGCTGCGCGGTCACAGAGAGGCGCTCGAGTATCTCTTCGAGTGTCGCGAGCGCGGCATAATACGCGCCGTCGGCGCGTCCACGCACAACGTCGCCCTCATACGCGGCGTACTTAAGCTCGGTCTGCCCCTCGACGTCGTACACCCGATATATAATATGCGCTCGGTGGGCATAACGGACGGCAGCGTCGACGATATGCGAGCCGCTATGGAGGACGCGAAGGCGGCCGGCATCGGCATATTCGCGATGAAGCCGCTCGGCGGCGGTCATCTTTTCGCCGAAGCCGCCGACGCGCTGAACTATGTGCTCGACACGCCGTGCGTCGACGCCGTCGCCGTCGGTATGCAGTCGGAGACGGAGGTCGACGCGAACATCGCGTTCTTTGAATCGCGGCAGTTCCCGCCGGAGGCGGACCGCGCGCTGCGATTAAAGCGCCGCCGCCTCATAATCGAGGACTACTGCATCGGCTGTCACGCCTGCATCGACAGATGCCGCAGCCACGCGCTCTACGTCGAGGGCGTGACGACGATGTGCGACCATGACAAGTGCCGCCTCTGCGGCTACTGCGTCCCCGTCTGCCCCGTGTTCGCGATAAAAGTAATATGACGGACGCTCTTTTCACCTTCACGTCGCCGGTCATACACGGCCGCCGCCTCGGACGTACGCTCGGATTCCCGACGATAAATCAGACGCCGCCCTCATCTGCGGCGTTGCTCTCTCGCGGGGTCTATTATTCGCGCTGCGATGTCGACGGCGCCGTGTACTGCGCTGTGTCGAATCTCGGCGTGAAGCCGACGGTCGAGGACGGCGGCGCGCCTATATGCGAGACGTACATATTCGGACTTGACCGCGACATTTACGGAGCCGACGTCACAACGTCGCTGCTCTGTTTCAGCCGCGCGGAGACAAGATTCGAATCTGAGGCAGAGCTTGCATCACAACTTTCACGCGATATCGAAGGTGCGAAGGAGTATTTCGGACTATGACGAACGCAAAAAATAAAACGCGCCAAAGATTCGCCGCATCGGTGTCGGCGTTTTTGTGCGCGTCTTTTTTATTTTCGCTGACGGCGCTTTTTCTGTCCGCGCCGTCGTCGAACGTATCCGCCATAAGCAGCCGCGACGCGGCGACGCCCGAGGACGCGGAGCTTGCGACGGACAAAATACAGGCCGCGTACCTGTACAACATTGAAAACGACTTCGCCGCGCTCTCGTACCGCGTCGACGAGGTCGTATACCCGACATCTACCGTCAAAATCATGGTCGGCATCATCGCGATCGAACAGCTCGGCAATAATCTCGATGAGGTCATAACGGTGACCGAGGATATGCTCCGCGACGTGTCCGGCAACTCGGTCGGATTTGAGGTCGGCGAGGAACTGACCGTCGAATCGCTCCTCTACGCGCTTCTCGTCGGCGGCGCCAACGACGCGGCGGCGATACTCGCGGTCCGCATCGCGGGTTCTGTGTCCGATTTCGTCGTTATGATGAACGAGCGCGCCGAGGAGCTCGGCGCGAAGTCGACGCATTACACGAACCCGTCCGGCATCCACGACGACAACATGTACACGTCCGTGTCTGATACGGCAAAAATAGCGCTCGCAGCGTATAAAATGCCGCTCTTTATGGAAATGACATCGACGTCAAAGTACGTGATCCCCGATACGAACAAGAGTCAGTACAGAAACGTCTACAACCGCAATTCTCTCGTCCGTCCAGACAGCCGCTACTTTTATGATGACGCCGCCGGCATGAACGCGGGCGCGACGTCGATAGGCGGCTACTGCGTCGTCACGACGGCGCAGCGAGACGGACTGTCGTATCTTGCGATCGTTATGGGCGCCGACGAGGACGAGGAAAACGACGTCGTCTACTCGTACACTGAGGCGGCGAAGCTGCTCGATTACGCGTTCGAATCGTACGCAAATATCACGCTCGTCGAGGAGGGTGAGCTCATAACGGAAATACCCGTTACGATGTCGGGTACGACGGATTACGTACAGCTCGTGACGGCGGGGTCGCTGACTCTGTATCTGCCGACAAGCACCGACATTGAAAAAGAGGTTACGCGCAGCCGCAAAACGAATTCGGATTCGCTGACCGCTCCCGTCGCGGAGGGACAGGTCGCGGGAGTCCTGACCGTGCTATACAATGACGAGATCGTGGGCAACGTCGACCTTGTTACGACTGTCGCGGTCGCGCGCAGTGACTTTTTGTACACGCTCGAAGAGATAAAATCGTTCGCGACGGGACGCTTCTTCATCGCCGCCGTCATATCCGCCGTCGTGCTGACGGTGCTGTTCGTGCTCGGCAAGGCCGTGTACCTGCACAATAAGACCAAGTACCGCGGCAGGTATTCGTAAGGGGCGGGAGCCTTTGGAGCATTAATGCAAAAGTAAAGATCCTCCGTTTTCGGCGAAGGATTTTTCGTGTGTCAGGTCACGTCCACGAAATATTCAGCTTGCGGTTCTGTTTCACGCAATCCGCAAGATAAAGATTGATGAGCGTCTGATATGGGATTCCCGTGGCTGATGCCTGCTCTTTGAAAAACTCTATCGTGCCGCTGTCGATATTTATCGTGATCTGCTTTTTGAGTTTCTTTGCATACGGGTTCCTTTCGGCGCCCGAAAAATCATATTCTTCCCTCATAATTACACCTCGATTCAATATAGTCTGTATTGTTCGGACTCCGTTCGCGTCGCTTTCCTCGCGGAAATAATGCGTATCACCGTTGCCGATCGCCGAAGGCAGTGACAAACGACCAAAAGATATGGATTCCATAATTATATTATAATTATATATGGCTTATTTGTCAAGTATAAATCGAAGCCGTGAAATTGAACATTTCTGCAAGCAAAAACCGAGGGAAGCCTTTCACAAAAGGGCTTCCCTCGGCGCTTTTTCATGCTGTGTTTATTTTCATTCCGGCATCTTTGCATACGATGCTAACTTTGTCTTTATCCGCGCGAATCTGTCGTCGCCGCGTATCGCGTCGAATACTGCGCCGTCGAGGTCGTCGAGCAGCTGACGCGAGCGATTGCCGTTTTCGTCCATGATCCAGCCGCCGTCGACGCAGCCGCGAAATGCGGGAGATGTGTGCGGCGCGTCGTTGTCGTATGTGTCGAATTGGACGGCGCACGATGCGGCCGCCTCAAGGCTGTCGAGCGCACCGTCATATTCGCCGCGCGCGAGCTGTATTTCGGCAAGGTCAAAATATGCCTGCTCGACGAACTGCGCGTCGAAGAAGTAGTCGCCGTCGACGTAGACGCTGTTCATCACCGCTATCGCGGAGCGGAGAAGCTCCATGCGCTCGCTGTCGGTGAAAATATAGTCCTCGCCGCCGTCGTGCTTCATCCCCGCGAAGCGTATCATCCCGTCGACGACGCGGATAAGGCAGAAGTTCATATTGTCGTGTATGATCTTCTTTTTCTCATCCTCGGGGAAAAGACCCGCGCAATTCATGAGAAGCTCCTCGCGCGAGCAGTACGCGCGGCTCATCTGCGGCGAAAGATCACGTATTTCGCCGACATTTCGGTCGTTTCTGTACGCATAGCAGAGCGTGCTTACGGCACGGTCGCGCACATCGGTGTCGGTGCTCGACGCGAGCACATGCCGGCACAGCTTCACGATCTCGTCGGTGGCGCTGCCTGACATGAGAAGCGCGTCCGCAAGCTCCGCCATCAGCTTGTGCGACGTCGGGTACACGGCGAGCTGTCCGCGAAGGTAGTCGGCACATTCGCCGTATTTGCCCGCGTAATAGCGCTTGCGCGACGCTTCCGTGATCGCGTCTATGGCTTCCTCCCTATGGTCGACGTCGATGCCGAGCAGAACGTCGGCGGAAACGCCGAAGACGTTGGAGAGCACCGGTATCTGCGACACGTCCGGCAAAACTCGGTCTGTCTCCCACTGAGATATCGCCGACGGCGTCAGTCCGAGATATTCGGCAAGCTGTTCCTGCGTTATGCCGCGTTCGCGGCGAAGCGTTTTTATCGTTTGTCCTATCGTTGTCATGTGTTTATCCCTCACTGTTGTTTATTCAAAAGCGCCTTTGTTGAGTTTATTTTACCACACGGACACGATAATGCAAGCCAGCGTTTCAAATGTCGGACTTTAGCGCGGCTAATGATGACGCGGTCTCGCATGCACGAGCCGCGCGATGCCCTGCGTTCCCTGCGTCAAACGCAGACACGACGCTTGGACGGCGATATCGCCGTGTTGCGAGGGAGCTATTCACAGGAAGTGTTGACGCGGTGTTCTTAGTGAACGATTACGCAAAAAGAAAAATACATAATTTTGTGAGAAGTACTTGACAAATCACTAAAACTGTGGTATAATATAGGCGCTCAAGGAGAAGAAGCGGCTGCGGCAAATTGTGTGCGCGTAAATGTGACGAGGGGTCTGCGGCGCACTGCCGCAGACCCTCCGACACGTTCATATCATCAGTCGTTGTTGACGTCGCCGTCCGCATCGACATTGCCTCCGACGCTGCCGCATTCGACGTCGCCGCCCGCATCGACGCTGCCTCCGACGCTGCCGCATTCGACGTCGCCGCCCGCATCGACGCTGCCTCCGACGCTGTTGCAGTCAACGTCGCCGCCTGCTTCGACATTTCCGTCAACGTTACCGCATTCGACGTCGCCGCCCGCATCGATCCTGCCGTAGACGTCGCCGCCTATATTCATATCTCCGCCCGCGGTCACGCTGCCGTCGGTGCTGACGTCGCAGTTGACAGTCAGATCTCCGCTCGCGGTCACGCTGCCGGTCACGCTGCCGCCGACAGTCACGTCTCCGTCCACATTCACATTTCCGCTTGCGTTTCCTTCGACGGTCATGTCTCCGCTGACAGTCATGTCTCCTCCGACGGTCAGGTCGCCGCCGACGCTGACGTCTCCGTTGACCGTTAAGTCTCCGCCCGAGGTCAAATCTCCGCTCACGCATCCTCCGACATTTATGTCGCTGCCTGCTGTCACCGATCCGTTCACGGAGCTTCCGCAGTTAAAGTCGCAGCCCGCTTCAACGCTGCCTCCGACGCTGCCGCATTCGACGTCGCCGCCCGCTTCGACGTTTCCGTCAACGTTGCCGCATTCGACGTCGCCGCCCGCATCGACATTTCCGTCAACGTTGCCGCATTCGACGTCTCCGCCCGCCTCGATCCTGCCGTAGACGTCGCCGCCGATATTCATGTTCCCGCCCGCGGTCACGCTGCCGTCGGTGCTGACGTCACCGCCGACAGTCATGTCGCTGCCTGCTGTCACCGATCCGTTCACGGAGCTTCCGCAGTTAAAGTCGCAGCCCGCAGTCACAGCTCCGCTTATGGCGCCGCCGCAATTAAGGTCGCTGCCCGCGTTCGCCGGGCCGTTTATGGCGCCGCCGCAGTTCAGGTCCCCGCCCGCAGTCGCCGATCCGTTCACGGCGCCGCCGCAGTTCAAGTCGCCGCCCGCGTTCGCGGGACCGTTCAAATCGCCCTCTTTGACAGTGATATCGCCGCCGGCATTTACGCCGAGGAGTACGTTTTCGTTATAGGCGAAGACCATGTCGGCGTCGCCCCATATCTCGACTTTTATCTCGGCCTTACCGCCGTCATTTACGCCTTCGGCGTCCGCCGCGAGCAGCGGTATGCGGAAAACCCTGCCGTCGAGGTGAAGCTCACGCGTCAACTCGCCGATATCGTCGGCGCGCAGAAGTCGGCGTCCGTAATACTGCACGACGCGAAGCACGCCGTCGTCGGGGATATCGGACGGCGCGCCGTCCACGGACGTACCGTAACTCTCCCTTTTATCCTCATCGCACGGCGTGACCGCCGCCGCACGCGCACCGTCCGCCTGCGCATTTTCGCGCAGCAGCGCGTCGATCGTGACGCCGAACGTGTCGGCGATAGTTTCGAGCAGCTCGATGTCGGGGTACGACTGCGCGCACTCCCATTTTGACACCGCCTGCACGCTGACGCCGCATATGTTTGCGAGCTGTTCCTGGCTCATCGCACATTCGCGGCGCAGCTCTCTCAGCTTTGACGAAAAGAAATCCTTCATGCTCTGCCTCGTTATGTGTTTCATTTTATTTCAGGCGTGCCGGCGCTGCCTGCTGTAATCAGCATACATGAAATCACGGGAAAAATCAATAAAATGTTTGTTGATATTGCAGGAAACGCACATCAACCACAGGTTGATGTGCCCGATAATGCCTTATTTTTTATCCGGCGCAGATTTTTAACAGCTTTAAGGAAGATGTAAATATCGATTAAAACTATTGACAAGCGCGGCGCTTGTGGTAAAATAGTATTCAAGATAATTTCGGTCGGGAGGTGTCCGCGATGACGGTCCTAACAATGATAATACGCTGCCTTCTTTATCTTGCCGTGATAGGCGCCGCGGGATTTGTCGTCGGACGGCTCATTCCGAAGGACAAATTCAAGCCCGACGAGTTTCCGTTCCGCACGTACAAGTTCGAGCGCGACGGAAAGATATACGAGCGGATAGATGTGAAGAAGTGGCAGAACAAGATACCCGATATGAGCCGCATACTGCCGTTTCTGATGCCGAAAAAGGCGATGAGCGGCGACTACGCGTCGCGTCTGCCCGTCATGATAGTCGAAACGTGCGTGGCGGAGGTTACGCATATGGCGCTCGCCGTGCTCGGCTTCGGCTGTGTCTTTGTGTGGCACGGTCCCGGCGGCATAGTTGCGTCGATACTTTACGCGATAGGCAATATGCCATACATAATAGTCCAGCGCTACAACCGTCCGAGGTTCGAGCGGCTGCTCAAAAAATCAACATACGCAAACGGAGAGGGAGCGCGGGATGCAGAAATTTCCGTACAGGGATCTTCGTCCCGGTAATATACTGACGCCCGCATACCGCCACGTACTGCTTCTTTTGTACTGGCCCGTATACGGGTTCTTCTTTCTGTTCGTGGAGCGCATTTATAAAGTCGACGGCTATTTTCCTATGTGGTGCCCACTCGACGACAAAATACCGTTCTGCGAATACTTTTTTATCCCCTATATGTTCTGGTTCGTGTACCTCATCGGCATGCTCGCGTACACGTTTTTCTGCGACACGGACGCGTTCTCGCGCATGATGTGGTTCATCATCATATGCGATACGACAGCGATAATAATATACCTCATATTTCCGACGTGTCAGGAGCTTCGCCCCGTCGATTTCCCGCGCGACAATGCTCTCACGTCTCTCGTGCGCGCGTTTTACGACTTTGACACGAACACTAACGTGTTCCCGTCGATACATGTGCTAAATACCGTCGCGGTGATGGCGCCGTCGTGGCACATGAAGCGGTTCCGCACCGTCGGCTGGCAGCTCGCGTTCAACGTGACGGGCGTATTGATAATTTTGTCGACGCTGTTTCTGCGCCAGCATTCGGTGCTCGATATCGCCGGCGCACTCGCAATATGCGTGCCCGCGTACTTCATCTGTTTCAGATATAAGAAAAGCGGCGCGGCGGAGCGATGAGCGAGAATATCACGGACATATCCCGCACCGAAATAGAATAAGCGCCATTGGCGCTTATTCAGAATTCGATCTTCATGCCGTCGTAGGCGATGAGAAAGCCGTGTTCCTCGCCGATTTTTACCGCGTCCGCGTAAGGCAGCCTTCCGTTGTGGGAGAAGTGATTGGCGACGAACACGGTGCTATTGTCCGCAAGTCCGCGCTCGCGCAGCTTTGACATAAAAACGAGGTCGCGCTCGACGTTCATGTGTCCGTGATAGTCGATGTGCTTTACGCCCTCGTTGCAGTCCATCGAGACGAGGTCGAAGCGCGCGCCTGACGCGCATATCATGTCAAGCGTTTCGTCGGGGAGAATGTCGGTGTCGTGGGCGTAAAACAGCGTTTTGCCCCCGCGCTCGATGATATAGACGAACGGCTCCTCTGTCGAATGGACGGCGGGGACGGGCGTGACGCGGAATCCGTCGAAGCTGACAGGCTCGAACGCGTAAAGCTGTAAAAAGCGCGCGTTGCCTTCCTCCGTTATCCTGCCGTTGCCGTATCTGTCCGCGGCTTGTTTGACGCCTCTGCCGCCCATAACGGTGAGCGGACGCGTCGATGGCGACAGAATCGCGAACCCGTCGGCGCGCGTTTCAATGTCGTCGACGTAGAGGTGGTCGGAGTGCGCGTGCGTGACGAGACAGTAGGCGACGTCTGTTATGTCGATGCCGTCGCGCAGAATGTGCATGTATGTGTCGGGACCGAAGTCCAAGAGCAGCTCTCCGTCGACGAGCGCCTGACAGCGCGTCCTTATTTCGCGTCCGCGGCGCTCGCGCGCGTTTTTACATATTGCGCACTGACAGAACAGCGCAGGCACGCCCTCGCTCGCCGCAGTGCCGAGGAATTTAATCTTCATAGCGGTAGATCTCCTTTATCGGTTTACGGTTTATATTGTATATTACGACACCGCCTTTGTCAATGATGAGGCTGCGCGCCGTTTTTGAGCAGTACTTGAAAAAGTTGCATTTTTCGCGTGACAAATGCGCGCGGTCGGTATATAATTACAGTAAAGTACAAAATCGAGGTGCAGATGATGAACGGTTACAAAAAGATCGCGCCGGAGGCTGTGTCCGGCAACACATTCAACATGATAGGCAGAGAGTGGATGCTCGTCACCGCCACGGACAGCGAGGGCAAGGTCAACACGATGACGGCGAGCTGGGGCGGAGTCGGCGTTCTGTGGAACAGGAACGTTGCGTTCGTGTTCGTGCGTCCGCAGAGGTACACGTTCGGCTTCACCGAGTCCGGCGAGCGCGCAACGCTGTCGTTCTTCCGCGGCGGGTACAAAAAGGAGATGGGGTACTGCGGCTCGAAGAGCGGACGCGATACCGACAAGATCGCGGATACGGGGCTTTCGCTCGTCGTGACCGACGAGGGCGCGACCGGATTTTCCGAAGCGGAGCTGATCCTGTCGTGCCGCAAGCTGTACGCGGAGCCGCTGAAAAAGAACGCGTTCGCGGACGCCGGCGTGTGCGCGGAATGTTATCCCGCCGACGATTTTCACACGATGTATGTGTACGAGATCGAGGGCGTATACGAGAAGGAATGAGGCGCTGTCGTCCGCGTTGTCAAAATGTTCGCAAGATTTCGATGCGGAGGCGCATCTATCGTCTGAATTGACGAAAAAAACATGGCGAAAAGCACTTGCAAAAGCGCGTTTGTTGTGATATAATGCGTTCATGGCTCCCAAAAGGGGGCTACACAGGGGTATAGCTCAGCTGGTAGAGTACCGGTCTCCAAAACCGTGGGTCGCGGGTTCGAATCCTCCTGCCCCTGAAGCGAAAAACAGTGCCGCATCGCGGCACTGTTTTTTGCTTCTGCGGTAGGGTCGAGAAGAGGGAGAAGACGCATGAAATGTGGCTTCTCCTGCGCGTTTTTGCTTGCAAAAACACGCTCGAATCACGACTGCCCCTGACTAAATTGCCTCGGAAACTAACGTTTCCGAGGCAATTTTTCTTTGTTTTTTGTGCGACCTGTCACTGTGGATGGTCGGCAGATTTTTCGCAAAAGCGCCGATTGCAGCGGGGGGACAGCGAGAAGCGTAAAAAACTGATTCTGCAAGTTGACTGTTTTTCCGCTGCTTTTCTCTATGAAACATCAATAAACCTTGAAACAATTGGATCAACGTGCTATAATTAAGATAAGTAATTTGTCGACAGGGATCGTACATAAACGGAAAAAACAATATCTCGACAGGGTGCATTATGCGCGGATATCAGACGAGGGGGAAAATGTAATGGCAAACAAAAATTCAAATCTTGGCGCGGCGAAAAGCGCGAAAAAGGACGAGTTTTACACACAGCTCACCGACATTGAAAAGGAGCTGCGCCATTATAAACAGCATTTCAGGGACAAAACGGTGCTTTGCAACTGCGACGACCCGTTCGAGAGCAATTTCTTCAAATA
>CANPXS010000080.1 GCA_947586625.1 uncultured Clostridia bacterium
GATCAATTACGGAGGGGAACAGTTTACTATGAAAGACGTAGCAATAAGGGGCTGATTACATAGACATTATTTTAGATGAAAGGAAATTCGCGGAAGATCTGTTAGCGATGAAGATAATACCCGATACAGAGAACACCGCGCTTCGAATTCTCTCGCGTCAGCTCGACTGCGCGTTCATCTATATCGGATGCGTATACCTCAAACGATGTGTCTATTACGGAGTCATTTGCCTTTTCTCTTGCACGGCGCCACGTCTCACGCGGTATATAAGGAAAACGTTCGGCGGCAAATCTGCGGTTCACACCGGGTGCAATGTTTTTCATCCGCATCGCGGCTTCTATCGCTATCGTGCCCGAGCCGCACATCGGGTCCCAAAACAGCACGTCGTCGCGCGGACGCGCTATTTTGACGAGCTCGGCGGCAAGCGTTTCGCGCAGCGGCGCGTCGTTTGATTCGGGGCGATAGCCGCGCTTGTGAAGCGGCGAGCCGGTCGTGTCTATCATCAGCGTTGCACGGTCCTTGAATATGAAAAACTCGATCTGACAGCGCACGCCCGTTTCGGGCAGCGTCGTTACGTGATGGCGTGCCATAAGCCTGTCCGCGACGGCTTTATTTATGATGCGCTGGCAGTCGGGTATTGAATAAAGCGTGCTTTTTATGCTGTGTCCTTTAACGGGAAAACTGTCCGTTTTCCCGATATAACGCTCCCACGAAAGCGCTTTTGTTCCCTCAAACAGATCGTTGAACGTCAGTGCCTCAAATGATCCCACCTCAATAAGTATACGCTCGGCAAAGCGAGTATTTATGTTCATCTGTGCGATCGCATCGTCATCACCGGTAAAGTAAACTCTGCCGTCTATTGTTTCGCGCCGTCTGCATCCGAGGTCGTCTATCTCCTCGCCGAGAGAATGCTCGAGCCCGAAAAGGCACGTTGCAACAAGATCGTATTCCATGCGGAACTCCTTTATATGATCGGGAAATATGTAAATAACTCCATATATTGACACAATTTGCTAATAATTTTTGATGCGCTTTCGTCAAAAATACAGGCGCGGGGTCACCCCGCACCTGTATTATAATACAATTTTCACTAATATTCAACCGCACGCAAATATAATATTGATTTTTTTCTCTTATTATATTATAATAACTGATGTTATGCGTTCGATTTTCCCGTCAGTCCGGCGATAAATCCGTTCACGTCGGACGAACAGATATCGGCTGCAACGACACGGTTTTTGTATATCAAAAGGTTGCAATATACTGTACCGCTGTAGTCCGGGTAATTGGTAATACGGTACGTGTACCGCATCATCTCGCGGTTTCTGTATTTTGACAGATCGAACCCCTGCGAGCGCTGTATCTCGTTATAGCTTTCCATGACGCGATCAAATTCGGCAGGTATCGTGACTTTTGCTTCTTCGATCGGCGTCGCCTCTACCTCCCAGCCGTAACGCGCGATAAGCGCTACCCTGTCGTCGTTTGTCTTGATTTTTTCAAAGCTGACGTTTCTTGCCGCTTCTTCCACATTTGGCGACGAAGGCGTGACCGCAGTCGGCGACGCTATGATCTGCGGTGTTTGTTGTACGCCGTCCTGCGAAGCAGGCACGACCGCACCGTCCCCGGACGGTATAAATGCAACAAGCAGCGCGAGCGTCAGGACTGCGGCAAATACGATACCGAAGAATTTGACCGTACTGCCGCGTACAGCATAGATAAACATAACAAATCCTCCTTTTGGATCTCTGTTTTGTATATCAATATGTTAGATAGGCGCAAAATATGCAAATTATTGCAAAGGAGCACATGAAATGATAAAAAAGGCACTTTCGGTCGCGTCGTCTTGCGGTATTCCGCTTACGACTTCCGTCGTCGAATGTTCCGATGGTGCGACAGATATGTTGATATCCTTTGTAAAGTCGCGCTATGACGCGCGTCATGCGCTCGTTGTTTGCGATGCAAATACATGCGTTTTCACCGACAAGATTATTTCTTCCCTTTCATGCAGTGTTTTTGTTTTGCCCGGCAATTCGCACGCCGACGAGATACATACAGAGATGCTTTCATCTTACATTAGCCAAAACGGACTTCCATCAGTCATGATCGCAGTGGGATCGGGTTCCGTACACGATATAGTGCGTTTCTGCGCACATGAAGCACACGTTGAGATGATATCGTATCCGACAGCATCAAGCGTCGACGGTTTCGTCTCAGGCGTTGCTGCTATGACGATGCACGGGCAGAAGCTGACATATCCGTCGACGTCTCCTGTCGCGCTGTTTGCCGACCCGTCCGTTTACAGAAGCGCACCGTCAAGACTCTGCGCCTCGGGTGTTGGAGATGTGATAGGCAAGATAACGGCGCTGTTCGACTGGGAGTTCTCACATATTATCACAGGCGAAGCATTGAATGTTGACATCTATAACTTGATGAAATCGGCGCTCGACCGCGTCATTGAAGGCGCAGATAAAGGCGGCGATGAGTTCGTCGATCTTGTCATGGAAGGACTCATACTCTCCGGACTTGCAATGCAGCTTGCAGGTTCGTCAAGACCGGCATCCGGCTCAGAGCATCATATGTCTCACTTTTGGGAAATGCACGTCGCAAATCCTCCGACAGATGCACTTCACGGTGAAAAAGTAGGTGTAGGTACGATACTTATGCTTTCGCATATAAAGGCAAACGCCGAAATTGCCTCACGTGATATTGATATAGACATAAGTAAAATATATTCACGCGATATAGTCGAGCCAATATACGGTTCCCTCACTGACGGCATAATAAATGAAAACATACCAAACGGCGTCAGATCTTCCGCACTTGCAAAATTAGGCAGATCGTCTTTACCGGCAAATTTTGAAATACTCGAAAAACTTATATTTTCACTTCCTACACCCGACGTTGTCAAATCTCTACTTGCAAAAGTCGGTGCTCCCGTGTCACTGTCTGAGCTTTCTCTACCTGACAATGACGATTTTGTTTCTACTTCTTTGTATTATTCACCATACGTCAGGAACAGACTGACGTTTTCAAAAGTTATATCCGCAATCAATATATCCGAGAGGTTAACATGATCAAATTCAAAAGAAACTACCCCAATGTATTACTTACATCTGAGGACAAAAATGAGGTCGAGGCGTTCCGCAACGACCTTTCCGCAAGAGGCGTATACGTTCACTATGCATTATTGTCAGAGTTTCACACCGCCGCCGAAACAGTAACCGCCGACATGGTAATCATATATTCTCCGAAATATTCTTCGCGCGCATCAGATCTTTATTATAAGCTCGCTGAAAATAATAACGAAAAAAAGCAAACGATAATATATATCGGGGCCGAAGGCGATGTTGAAAAGCATGACAACACGACGATTTATCCGAACAATCACTCGTTTGCATGTTCTGAGATAGTACGCAGATTCAAAGAGGATTATCGTTTTGATCCCGCAGTCGGCGAGGACGACGAGCTTTTTTGCGAGCTCGGCAAACCGCCGCAGGTATATTACAACGGAACGAAGATAGGTCTTTCAAAAAGCGAATCAAAAATCGTTCATTTTCTCTTGACGATCGAGCCGCGTAATCTCGTCTCAAAAGAAGTGATCGGCGACTATCTGTCGCTTGCCGCAGGTGCTGTTCCGGTCCATATACATAACATAAACGACAAGTCGATGCAGACATACCACGACAAGCTCGTCTTTTCACGCAGCAATCGAGGCTACTTCGTTTATTGACGTTTGGCTATAATATTCGAATCGATCGAACTTATACGCACGTATAAAAAGCATCTTTCCCACGGCATTTGCAGTGAGAAAGATGCTTTTAGATTTTGTACTATTCATTCGCACAAAACAGCA
The DNA here is from genome assembly GCA_947586625.1 of uncultured Clostridia bacterium. Taxonomy (GTDB): domain Bacteria; phylum Bacillota; class Clostridia; order Oscillospirales; family CAG-272; genus DTU064. The sequence goes on from CANPXS010000080.1 coordinate 3,854, forward strand.
ATTATAGACGTGTGCATAACTCTTTAACTGCTTTATATACAAGTGCGAGAGAATTCAAATCAAGCGCTTCTTTTGTCGTGTGCTCGCCGAGTGTGCGCGCACCGGTTGCTATTATATCCATATCCGGCACGGCGCGCTTTATTATGCCGCACTCAAGCCCCGCGTGTATGCCTGTTACCGGGATCTCACGCCCCGTCAGTTCGCGGTATACTTCGACATATGCGTCGCGTATATGCGAATTCTTATCATATGCCCACCCGTTATAGCGTGATCCTGTCTCGGCTTCAAAACCGTATTCATGCGCAAGTGATGACAGCATTGACTCCATATCATCGAGTTTGCTGTCGACTGACGAACGAGCCGAAAGGCACAGTTTGAAAGTGCCATCTGTGTCAACTTCAATTACTGCATAATTTTGCGAAGTCTCTACCATATCTATTCCGTCGCACATCGAGATGACGCCGCACGGAACACTGTTTGAAAAACCAATAAACCGCTCCGTAAATCCTGCGTTAACCGCGCTGCCGTCATATGATATGCGTTCAATGCGCACCGTTGCGCCAGCATCTTCTTTGTTCATTTTCATACGCAACTCGGCGAAGTCATCATTTATCGCATTTACTGCCGCATCCTCGTCGTCAACGCCGATAACAACGGTGCACCGTGTCGGGATCGCGTTGTCCTTGCTGCCGCCCTTCATTGATATGATCCGCGTATTTGTTGTATCTCCTGCGGCTTTTACAAGCGCAAGCGCTGTCAGATTCGCGTTCGCGCGTCCGAGATGAATGTCCGCACCCGAATGTCCGCCAGAAAGACCGTCAACAGTGACGGACAGTGCCTTGCAATGATACGGCTCTGTCGCCTCACGGCTTGATACGAGCGTGCGCATGCCTCCTGCGCACGAAACTATCACGACTTCCCCGCCCGTATCGAGATTAATCATTCGGTGCGCCGTCAGCTTAGAATAGTCGAAAACAGTCGCGCCGGTCAGACCCGTTTCCTCTTCTGTCGTGAACAGGCACTCTATCGTCGGCGCGCATAGACTTTCATCGCCGAGCAGCGCAAGCATTATTGCGACGGCAACGCCGTCATCGGCGCCAAGCGTCGTGCCGTTTGCGGTCAGCATATCGCCGTCCACGCGGAGTTCGAGTCCGTCGTGTGAAAAGTCGATGTCGCACCACGATTCAGCCTCGCACACCATGTCGATATGACCCTGCACCAAAACAGGCGCGTGATCCTCATACCCCTTCGATGCGGGACGGCGGAGCAGTACGTTGTTATTCGCGTCACGGTAAACGTAAAGCCCGTGTTTTTTGCCGAAATTTTCGATATAGTCGGCTATTCCCGACTCGTTGCCGGAGCCGTGCGGTATCGCGCATATGTCCTCAAAATAGTGAAACAACGCTTCCGGCTCGCGGTCATTGATAATGTATTCCATATATTACCTCCGTATTATTGATTGCATGTATATTTTACCACGTCTGCCGATTGAATATCAAGTAAATATACAAATTTCGCGGATATTATAGTGACAAATGAGCGAATTTGTGGTATACTGAGTATGTTGCGGACACACATTGGGAGGCGCAAGGCAAGAAATGATAAAAATCAAATTTTCCGGCTTTGACAGAATATCAAAGATAAAGCGCGCCACAACGTCGGCGATAATTCTCGCGGCAGGCGATGCCGTGCGCTTCGGCGGCGGCAAAGCAACTGCTTTGATATCGGGTAAGACTGTGATCGAACGTTCCGTTGAAGCGTTCGACAAATGTCCGCTCATTGACGAGATAGTGCTTGTACTGCCTCGTGAAAACTTCCAAGAGCTTCGCGATAAAATTGCGCCTATGATGCCCGCAAAGGTTAAGAAAATTGTAAAAGGCGGTAACACGCGGCAGAAATCGTCGCTGTTAGGCGTCGAGGCGACGAATCCCAAAGCTGATTTCGTCGCGATACACGACGCCGCACGGTGCCTTATTACTCCGGAAATGATCGAGAGCGTGTGCCGTGAAGCTGTGAATAACAGGGCTGCGACAGCAGCGCACCGCGTCGTCGACACAGTCAAGTATGCGGATGAAAAAGGTTTCATCGACAAGACCCTCGACCGTGACTATGTATGGCTCGTCTCGACTCCGCAGGTATTTATGGCAGATATGTACCGTGCCGCCGCATATACGGCGCGCGACGCAGAATTTGAAGCGACCGACGACTGCTCTATGGTCGAACGCATAGGATTTAAGGTCAAGCTCGTCGAGGTAGGCGGCGACAACATCAAGATCACGTACCGCGACGATATTGCATGTGCGGAGGAAATTCTGAAGCGGCGCAGTGATGCAGAGGTGAAGCATGAACAGTAAATTCCGTATTGGACACGGTTACGATGTTCACCGCTTCGACCCGTCGCGTCCGCTAATACTCGGTGGCATACGCATACAAGAGTCTCCGGGGCTTCTCGGTCACTCCGACGCGGACGTGCTCGCTCATGCGATTATGGACGCGCTTTTAGGCGCATCATCGCTTCGCGATATAGGTTATTATTTTCCCGATAATGACGAGCGCTACCGCGGAGCCGACAGCATGATGCTCCTCGCTAAGGTTTGCGGCATGATCGCAGGCAAAGGCTACATAGTCGGCAATGTCGACGCGACCGTGATCGCGCAGACGCCGAAGCTGTCACCTCACATCTCCGCGATTCGCGAACGCCTTGCGGACGTAATGAACATAGACGTCGACTGTGTCAACGTCAAGGCTACGACCGAAGAAGGACTGGGATTTACCGGCGCAAAAGAAGGTATCGCAGCTCACGCGGTCGCGCTCATCGAATCTATATAAAGCGCGGCACATCGGGACTTTTTCGCACAACGTCCGTCAACATAAACTTCCCATCCCATCGGGGCCGTGCGAGTTTTTGTTCGGTGGGTTTGTCTTCCCGTAATATGATATGGCGCGCATCAAAAGTCGACACCGTATCTATGTCGTTAACACCGACAGCTTGAATATGAGCGCTTCATGCTTTCAATCCAAGAAACCGTAATAACATCATATAATAAATTGACCTGTGAACGAAAAGGAGTGGCATATGATCTATATTTCACCATCGATACTCGCATCCGATTTTGCTATACTCGGAGATCAGGTCGCTGCCGCCCAGGCCGGCGGCGCAAATATGATACACGTCGATGTCATGGACGGCGTGTTCGTACCGAATATAAGCATCGGTTTCCCTGTCATAAAGTCGCTCAGTTCACATTTCAGTATACCGCTTGACGTACATTTGATGATAGACGATCCAGATCGCTATGTGGACATCGCGTGTGAATCGGGAGCAGATATTCTCACCGTCCACATCGAACGGCTTAAGGACCCGGCATCAACGCTTGAAAAGATACGTTCGCACGGCGTTCATCCGTCGATATCTTTGTCGCCCGGCACGCCGATAGAGACTGTCTATCCATACATACGCGAAGCTGATATGATACTCGTCATGACGGTCGAGCCGGGATTCGGCGGGCAGCACATACTGCCTGAGACTCTCGTCAAGGTGCGCAAGCTGCGCGACGAGGTGAACAGACGCGGACTCCGCAACTACAAAATAGAAGTCGACGGAGGAATACGCGCGTCAAATATTGCCGACGCAGTCGCAGCCGGTGCAAATGTGATCGTCACCGGCAGCGCCGTATTCGGCGACCCCGACATAGCGTCAGCAGTCAAGCGTCTGAGAGACGCCGCAGAAACAAAATAAAAAGAGGGGACGATTCCGCTTTAGGAATTGTCCCCCTTGCCCATATATGCATCAAGTATGATCGTGAACTCGCAATATTTTCCAGGCTCACTTTGAACGGTCACGTCGCCGCCGAGGGCGTCGATGACCGTTTTTGTTATGTACAGCCCAAGACCGACGCCCGATTTATCAAGTCCGCGGCTCTTGTCGCTTTTATAGAAGCGGTCGAACACAAACGGCTGGTCCTCCGCGCTGATTCCCTTGCCCTCATTGTACACGCTGACACGTACCTTTTTCGTGCGCTGTGTTATTCCTATACGAAGCCGTCCGCCTTCTCGCGAGAACTTGACGGCGTTGTCGCATATATTGTAAAGCGCCTGATATACGGCGTCGTGGTCCGAACGGACATACATATCGTCACTATCACAGTTGAACTCGACGTTCAGCCTTGCGTCGTCTATGCGTTTCTCCATCGAGATAAGGATCCGCCGTGCCATTTCGCATATGTTGAACCGCGTCATTGTAAATTTGCGTTCGCCCGATTCTATACGCGTTATGTCGAGGAGCGAATTGACGAGCCGCGACAGCCGCTTTGTTTCGGCGCTGACTATGCCGAGATAATGCTTATGCTGTTCGGGCGGTATCGTACCGTCAAGTATGCCGTCAACAAAGCCCGATATCGTCGTCATCGGCGTACGCATATCGTGCGATACGTTGCCGAGGAATGTGCGGCGCATCTCTTCGTTGCGCGACAGCGTCTGCGCCATGTTGTTGAACGCGACGGCAAGCTCCGCGACCTCGTCGTTTCCCGTAACGGTGACCCGCGCGTCAAAATCGCCCGCCGCAAACCGCTTTGCCGCTATGCTCATATTTTTGATGGGACGCGTGACGCGCTCGCTTATAAAGTATACGGCGATAAGCGACCCGAGCATGACCCACAGGCTCGCGAGGATCGACGTGCTGACAAGCGATTCGAGCAGGCTGTCCCAACTCGACGACGACGTGCAGGCAAACACAGCGCCGACAAATTCGCCTTCCCGAAAGACCTTCGTGCCGCATACGTACCGCGCTTTTTCAAATACGCCTGAGTCGCTGCCTTCGCCGCCCGACGCAGGACGCATCACGCCTTCGCCGCTCGAATCAAGCGACTCCATTATATCTTCTCGGACGACATATGCGGGGTCCGCCGCGCTTGTAACTGGAATAACGTCGTCGCCTATCGCCAAAACGACCTTCCCCGACGAATCGGTCACAACAATTGAAATCTCGTTTGCATATGAAAGAAGCAGTCTGACTGTTGCCGATATCGAGTCGCTGTAACCGTTCACGTACTGCGAAAACGATGTGTACCCGGTCGAGCCGTATTCATCGGTGATATGCTCGGCAACAACATCGGAGGCGCGCGACAGTGACATCTCTCGCGAGTTGTCGGAATAACTGCCGATCAGCGACGAGATGACCGATATCTGTATCGCAAATCCCGCGACGATAGTCAACATCACGACGGTCACATATTTTGTAAATACAGACCTGAACATAACGCACCTCCTTTTCATATACCGAAAGAGCGCCCGTCACGAGCGCTCTTTTCGCTGATTTTTTAAATGTTAATGCCGTAACAACGACACACACAAAGCGTCAGAAATTTTACAGATCAAACGCATTCAAACTTGTATCCAACGCTCCACACTGTCTTAAGCGACCACTTGTCGGACGCGCCTTCGAGACGTTCGCGCAAACGCTTTATGTGCACGTCCACCGTGCGTGAGTCTCCGAGATATTCAAATCCCCATACTTTGTCGAGAAGTTGGTCGCGGGTAAAAACACGGTTCACATTCGACGCGAGGAAATACAGCAGTTGAAGCTCCTTATGCGGCATGTCGATGTATTTTCCGCACAGCTTGACCTCGCACTTATCGATGCTGATCTCGAGATTGTCAAATTTCAGAACGGCGTTCTCCATCGGCTGCTCTGCACTATGCGTCGAACGACGAAGCACAGCCTTGACACGCGCCGCAAGCTCCTTCATGTCAAACGGTTTTACGACGAAATCGTCGGCTCCGAGCTCGAGTCCGAGCACCTTGTCGAACACTTCCCCTTTCGCCGTTATCATTATGACGGGAGTCGTCGACGATTCGCGTATCTCGCGGCACACTTGCCAGCCGTCCTTTTTCGGCAGCATTATATCGAGCAGTACAAGGTCGGGCGTGTAATCGCGGAAAAGCGCGACGCCTTCGTCGCCGTCGTTTGCAGTCTTTATTTCGTATCCCTCATTTTCAAAGTAGAGGCGCAATAAATCGCATATGTTCACGTCGTCGTCTACGACGAGGATCTTTTTGCCGGAATCGACCTGCTCCATTTTTACACGCTCACTTTCCGAAAGAATTAATATACGTTGATTATATCATATTTAGCGCGTCGTGTAAAGTCGCAAAAGCAGTCGTTTTGGTGAAATGTATGTGAAAAAAGTCATGTTTTCCTCTTGCATACGGCGCTTTTTTCCATTATAATATTATGCGTCTCTAATAATATACACGGACCGCAAGGAGAATATATATGAAACTCGGCATCGTTGGACTTCCTAACGTAGGCAAAAGCACGCTTTTCAACGCATTGACATCGGCGGGCGCGGAATCGGCGAACTATCCGTTCTGCACCATAGAACCGAACGTCGGTGTCGTGCCTGTCCCGGACGAGCGTCTTGACTGGCTCGCGTCACTTTATAATCCGGAACTCTACACTCCCGCAACTATTGAATTTGTCGATATCGCGGGACTTGTCAGAGGCGCATCGCACGGCGAAGGACTCGGAAACAAATTCCTGTCTCATATACGCGAGTGCGACGCGATAATACACGTTGTCCGCTGCTTTGAAAACGACGATATAATCCACGTTGAAGGCTCCGTCGACCCGCTTCGCGATCTTGAGACTATCAACATCGAAATGACGCTCGCCGACCTTGAAACTGTCGAGCATCGCCTCGACCGCACGCGCAAGCAGGCGAAGGGCAACAAGTCGCTCGAAAGCGAGGTCGCGCTGCTCGAGCGCGTCGCTTCCCAGCTTTCCAACGGCATGACTGTGCGCGCGATGGAGTTTACCGACGACGAGCGCGCCGTGATCGATGACATATCGCTTCTCACCGTGAAGCCTGTCATATATGCCGCAAATATCGACGAAGCGTCCGTCGGCGGCGGATATGAATCGCTCGAAGGGTACAAAAAAGTCGCCGAAGCCGCCAAGACCGAGGGCGCGGAAATAATCCCGATATGCGCCGAGATCGAGGCGGAGATCGCGGGACTTGACGCCGAAGACCGCGAAATGTTTCTCTCCGACCTCGGCATCGCCGAGTCGGGACTGTCGCGTCTAATCAAAAAGAGCTATTCCCTGCTCGGACTCATCAGCTACCTAACAGCCGGACCGAAAGAGGTGCGCGCGTGGACAATCAAGCGCGGCACAAAAGCACCGCAGGCGGCGGGCAAAATCCACAGCGACTTCGAGCGCGGCTTCATACGAGCGGAGATCGTCTCATACGATGCGCTGCACGAATGCGGCTCGATGAATGCGGCAAAGGAGCGCGGGCTCGTGCGCAGCGAGGGCAAGGATTACGTGATGCAGGACGGCGACGTCGTGCTGTTCCGATTCAATGTATAAATAAATCATAGCCACCGGTAAACCGGTGGCTTGCACAGCCCCCAAAAGGGGCAAATACAGGCAGAGCCCCTGTAAGGGGCCACAGAAGGTTTGACACCGCATTACCATCACAGGCAGCCGCTCACGTGCGGCTGTCTTTTTGCCTATTTATTCTTGC
>CANPXS010000081.1 GCA_947586625.1 uncultured Clostridia bacterium
GTGAACTTATTCTATCAGATCTCGATCACTTTTTCTATCCCTTTTTTAGTCTCACTTCTATTGTAACTATACAAATGCACGCCGTCATGCCTCGCCCGCACCTTGACTTTTTTCGCGAATACGGCTATAATTTACACATAAAGACACGTTACGGACGGCGAGGTAATAAAGTGGAAAACAAGCTTCTTATCGGCGCGCATATGTCGATATCGGGCGGGTACGCGGCGATGCTGCGCACCGCGCTCTCAATCGGTGCGAACACGCTTCAATATTTCACGCGCAATCCGCGCGGCGGCGACGCTCGCGCTCTCGACGAGGCGGACATTGCCGAGGCGCACAGAATAGCAGACGAAAACGGACTGCGTTTTTCCGACATGATAGCGCACGCGGCGTACACGGTCAACCCGTGCTCGTCGAAGGAGAACGTGCGCGAGTTCGCGATACGTTCTATGGCGGAGGACATCGAGCGGCTCGAATATTTCCCCGGCACGCTCTACAATTTCCATCCCGGCACGCACACGGGGCAGGGCGCCGAGGTCGGCATCGCGCTGACGGCGCACTGTCTTGCGACGGTGGTGAAGCCGGAGCAGAAGACGCGCGTTTTAATTGAGACGATGTCTGGCAAGGGCAGCGAGATAGGCGCGACGTTCGAGGAGGTGCGCGCCATAATCGACGCGGCGGAGAGCGAAAATCCCGCGATCGCGGGCAAGCTCGGCGTATGCCTCGATACGTGCCACGTCAGCGACGCGGGCTACAATATCGCCGGCGATCCCGACGCTGTGCTCGACGAATTCGACCGCGTGATAGGGCTCGACAGGCTGTGCGCGATACATCTGAACGACAGCAAAAATCCGCTCGGCGCGCACAAGGACCGTCACGAGGTCATCGGCGGCGGCACGCTCGGACTCGACGCCATCGCGCGTATCATAAATACGCCGCGCATAAAGCATCTGCCGTTCTGCCTCGAAACGCCGAACGAGCTCGACGGCTACAGGCGCGAGATCGAGCTGTTGCGCGGACTTTACATACAGTCATGAACATATGTAAAATTACGCCGCCCGAGGCGACGGTCTGCTTTACGGGGCACAGAAAGATCGCGCAGGATGAGATGGCGTCGCTGTCGGACCGCATAGCGGACGTGACGCGCCGTCTTTATGACTCGGGCGCGCGTCATTTCAGATGTGGAGGCGCCGTCGGTTTCGACACGCTCGCGGCGCTGTCGGTGCTGAGACTGCGCTCCGCCGTTGACCGCGCGGACGGAATTCGTCTCGTACTCGTTCTCCCGTGCGCCGATCAGACGAGGATGTGGGCGGCGCACGACAGGGAGATATATGACCGCATCAAAGCAGGCGCGGACGAGGTCGTGTACGCGTCGGTGTCGTATTCGCGCGAAAGCATGCTCGCGCGCGACCGCGCCCTCGTCGACGGCGCGGGGATATGCGTCGCATACCTCAACTCGCACTCGGGCGGCACCGCGTATACGGTCGGATATGCAAAATCGTCGGGACTTGAAATAATCAATCTCGGCAGCAGGGAAGTGTAGTCACGACGTGATACCGTCGATGTCAATGTACCTCGCGTTTTCAGTGTAAGCGAAAAGTGTGTTCGCATCGACTGTGCTTTCGTCGAAACTTCCGCGAAAGTTTCGCACAAAAACTTGCGTTTGCACGCAAAATATGATATGATATCAGCGTTTGACCAAACTATCAAAGGATAAAACAATGCATCGCAAAAGCGGAATACTTCTTCACATCTCATCGCTGCCCGGCGACTACGGCTGCGGCAGCTTCGGCGACGGCGCGCGCCGCTTCGTCGATATGCTCGCGGACGCGGGATTCTCGTACTGGCAGGTGCTGCCGTTCTGCATCCCCGACGCGTACGCGTCGCCGTACAGCTCCGTCTCGACATTCTCCGGCAACCCCAACTTCATCGACCTCGACATTCTCTGCAAAAACGGGTATCTAGCCCGCGCGGAACTTGAAAGCGCACGTCCCGAAACGCCGTATTCGTGCGATTTCGCGCAGCTGTCGAAGTCGCGCACGCCGCTCCTCTTCCGCGCCGCCGAACGCGCTATTTCGAAGCCCGAGACAGTCAAAGCCGTAGACGAGTTCATGCACACGCACCCGCACGTCGCCGACGCGTGCCGGTTCCTTGCAAAAAAAGAGCGTCACGGCGGCAAGCCGTGGCTCGAATGGACTGACGACACGTTTACCGCCGGGGACGAAAAGCGCGAGCGCGCATGGCGCTTTATTGAGTACGAGTTCTTCCGTCAGTGGGCGGACATCGTCGAGTACGCGCACAAAAAGCGCGTCTACATAATCGGCGACATACCGTTCTACGTCTCGCTCGACAGCAGCGACGTGTACAGCAACCGCTCGCAGTTCCAGCTCGAGAGCGACGGCAGACCGTCGTTCGTCGCCGGCGTCCCGCCGGATTATTTCTCCGCCGACGGTCAGCTCTGGGAAAATCCGCTCTACGACTGGGACGCGATGGCGAAGGATGGCTACTCGTTCTGGCGCGACAGGCTCGGCTTCATGCTCGAGCTGTTCGACGGCGTCCGCATCGACCACTTCCGCGCCGTCGAGTCCTATTACCGCATCAAGGCTGGCGAGAAAACCGCGAAGCACGGTCACTGGGCGCCCGGTCCGAGAGAGGAGTTCGTCGACATGGCGAACGAAATGGCGAAAAAGGACGGCAAGCTCATAATCGCCGAGGACCTCGGCGACATAACCGACGAGGTGCGCGCGCTGCTCGATTACAGCGGCATGCCCGGTATGCGCGTTTTGCAGTTCGGCTTCCTCCACAGCGGCGACTCGACGCACCGCCCGCACAATTACATAAACAACTGCGTCGCATACACGGGCACGCACGACAACAACACGATGCTCGGCGCGATATGGGAGATGCCGCCTCACATGCGGCGCGAGCTGTTCGACTATTGCGGCTGCCCCGACGACTGGAACGCGGCGCGCGAACGCGTAGTCAAAACGGTGCTCGCATCGTCGGCGGGACTTGCGATAATACCGATACAGGACATCCTCGGCTACGGCGCGGACACGCGCATGAATACGCCCGGCGTCGCCGGAGGCGGCAACTGGCGCTTCCGCGTGACGAAGGAGCAACTCTCCGGCATTGACTGCGCTATGTGGCGGCGCACGAACGAGATGTACGCGCGGTATAGGTAAACAAGATAAATAATGCAGGGGAGAGGGAGAACTTTCTGTAGAAAGTTCTCCCTCTCCCCTGCACCCCTCTCTCTCTTTCAAAGACTTTTATACATTTTTTTGATAAACTGCGGATAATTGCATGATCCGTTTTTATTCAAATATACCGGCGTCGTCGTAGGTGTGCCAGAGCACACGCCACTCGCCTGTGCGGATGTTGACAAGGCAGTATGCATTGTGAAAATATTCTCTGTTGAGCGGCGTTTCGGTGTTATACGATCCCGGGTCCGAATATGCGAATCCGTCGAATAATATATACTCGCCGTCTATATCGAGCAGCGACGCAAAATTTGTACCGCAGTCGGAGAAGCATACGGTCGATGCCTTTGTCTCGCGGTTATATTGGTACAGCGTACCGCCATCGGTGACAAGCATTTTCCGCACATTTCCGTCGTCGCACGCATACTCGCCTCTGTCGTCATATTCAAACACCGTATAGTAAAGGTCGCCCCCGTAGGGAATGAATTCACGCACATTTTCCGCGACGAGCGACGCGCCGGCTCCTTTATCAGACAGATCGACAGCATACACGTCCGATACCATAAACATATCTTTCATTTCAAAACTGCTCAGCTTTGACGGTATCCTGCACTTTTTCTCATAGTACAGCATCCCCGAATCGACATAGGCTGTTATTGTAAATTTGTGTGTTCTGTAAAGGCTCGTGCCGCAGTCATATTCCTCACGGATATCGGACAACGACAGATCGCAGCTGTAAACGACGCCGCGCGTAGTGATGAAATAGAATCTCCCGTTTGTGATGCCGATACCGACGACGCTCGTTTCAAAATCCAGTTCCGTGTACTTGCCGTTATCGGCATCCATCATCCCGATACGTACCGCGGAAAACGTGTTCAGATATTCAACCGCCAAATATATCTTTCCGTCATGATACCATGCTCCGTGGACCTGCGAAAACTCCGTGTCCGCAAGAACGCGGCTTTCTCCCGTCGCGGTATTGTAGACATATGTACGACCGAGGTTCTTCACCGCTTCCGGTGTCTCGATATATACGCCGTCGCGGTATTCGAACGCCGGGCGCCGCGCAAACATATACACGAGCGGCATCGGTGTACCGCTTTGCGGCACACAGAGCGTATATTGCGTCGTTTCCGCATAAGCGGGGCATTCGCCGTTGCGGTGGAGGCAAAGCGGTCTTATGCATGCCGGATAAAACGTATCGGTCTCATTCGGCATCGAGTAGACAAGGCGGGAATTCAAAGCATAATAAACGACTCCGCCATATATATTCTCGGATGATATTATGCCTGCTTCCGGCGTATGCATCGAAATCGTGTCGTTTGTTTTATCTGTATTCGCGTCCGTATCCGAACTCGGTTTATTCGAGCCGGACGTATCATCGTATGTATGATGCGAGTCGAGCGGACCGCTGTCGGTATGATCCGAACCGTGTCCGCCGCCGCACCCGGTCAGCGCAAGCATAAGCAGCGCGAACAGTATCATGACCGCCGCCGCAGCAATCCACAATGTTTTCATGCGATGCTTTGTGTTCCCGTACTTCATTTTTTCGGTGTCCTTTCGTGTCAGACTCTGCGCCGCCGCAGTCATTTTAATGACGTTTTTGATTTGAAGCAACATGACCTCTCCTATGTGAACGAGCGTAAATACGGTCTATATTTAATATGACGTTTTTTGTATGACGATTATTTCGGCGGATCGTTACAGAAAATCGAAATTTTTGATCTCTGCGGCGATTATTTGTGTAATTTAATGATACATCATTTTTGCCGGGGCTTCAATATGTAAAGACAAAATAAAGTTTTAAGATTTTTTGAAGAAGTTTAAGATTTTTTGAAGATGGGCGTTTTTTGTGCTGCGTGCGGCGCAATTTTCGCGAGGCGAAGCCGCAGCCGTCCAAGTAAAGGCGACGAGCCGGAGGCTTCGCAGCTTCACGTTCGCGCACCGCGCTCGTGCGATGCTCGGCGCTCCCGGCGTCAAACGCAGACACGACGTTTCGACGGCGCAGTCGCCCCGCCGCGAGGGAGCTGTTCGCAGACAGCGGTGACGCGGTCTGAGCCCCGAAGCCTTTTTTGCCGCAGACTGGATAACATCGACGAACACACGGGAGCCTTTTTCGGGATTGTTAAGGGCCTCTTTTTAGCGAAAAAGAGGTCCTTAACACGCGTGCGTACGTTGTGCGCAGGACGAAATATTCCCTTTACGCTGTGAGCAAGTAAAAACATTCACACTAATTTGTGAAAAAATACTTGACAAATCGCAAAATTTGTGGTATAATATAGGCAGAGAAAGAGAGGAGGCGAGTTGCTGCGCGCAGGGTGAGCGGTGGAGCCTGCTGCGCAGCCGAAGGCATCGTCACGTCACGGCTTTACCCAGCCGTCGGCTATGACAGACTCATCACCGTAAAATTCCTTGTTGTGGCCTCCTGTCGTAACATTTACGGCATAGACCTTGTCGAGCGATTTGGTGTCGAGACGGTATGCGCACACGGGATAGCGGTACGGATTTGCCGTCATCCCTTTATACAGCTCCTTTCCGTCCTCGCCGCAGAAGAGTATGACTCCGTCCTTCACATCATAGAAATATCTGACCGACATGTCGCTGTTCTCAATGACAGTCTCCGACTCTTTTGTCTCCGCGTCGAATCTGTACACATTTCCGCCGTCAAACAAAACGGGCGTGTGGAATTCGTTGAGCGGCTCCGACTCATGATAGTCCCATGTGTTGTAGTAGAGGTCGCCGCCGCGCGCTATGAAGTCGATGACCTTCTCCGCGACGAGCGTCTCGCCCGCGTCCTTGTCGGTCAGGTCTACCGCGCAGACGGTGCCGTAATTTATAAATTCGTAGTCAAGTTCGTTTCTTGTCTCATCGCGCATTATGTACAGCATGCCCTCGTCGACTGCGGCGTTGAGATAGTAGTCGTTATCATACAGAGCGGAGACTCCGCAGTCGTACTCCTCGCGTATGTCGGTGAAGTCGAGCGCGCAGCTGTTTATCTTGAAGCTGCTGTCGATAAAGTACACGCGGTCGTTCCATATGCCGCAAAGTCCCGTTGCCGTCATGATGTCGCCCGTATCGAGCTCGACGATATTTTTTTCTTTGATATCGTAATATATTACTCTTGCAAAGCCCCAGTCCGATATGCCCATGTATATTCTGCCGTTGCAATAGATGGCTTCATCCAGGTATTTGTAAGGGAAGGTCTTCTTGAAGCCTTCGCCCGTTTCGGAGTCATAGACTGTCATTCTGAGAGTGCCGTTGCCTGAGAAATTGTATATGACGGGCAGCAAATGCTCCTCGGGGACGACCGTCAATATACGGTCCCTTTTTGATATATATGTCGACGGACTGTTGGTATAAGTCGGACACGTCATGCCCAGCACATCTTCGTGGAGGCAGTCGGGTTTTGGACAAAGATACGACCACTCGCCCGGCTCGTTCAATATCGTCGTGCACAATGTGTTAGGGGTGCTGCTGTAAATGTTGCCATCCGGGTTCCATGTCGGTAGAAAGCCCTTGTGATAAACGACGCCGTCCACGAGCGAGGCGAACGTGTTCGCGTGTATGACGCCTGACGGCGTGTCATTTTTTGCGAGCAGCCCGAAAGTAGCAGCGCGGACAGCAGCAGGACTGATGCAGCGGCTATACACAATATTTTCATGCGATGCTTTGTGTTTCCGTATTTCATTTTTTCGGTGTCCTTTCACGATGGATCCTGCGACGCCGCAGTTATTTTGTATTTTTTGGGGGATGATCAACCGGTTTAGAAGTATTATACTTCCTCTCATACAGTACTATATCATACATAGTATACTTTTGTCAAGCGGAAATATAAAAAAGCGAATTTTACACCGATGTAGCAGCTTTACCGCATTTTCTGCGAAACGAAACCGCCGCCGTCCAAGTGAGGGTTGCGCGCCGTAGGCTTTCAAGTGAACACTACGCGCACCACGCTCGTGCGTTATTCGGTGATGTCGAGTTTCACCACACGTTTCCGCTTCGCGGAAAGTGTGGCGTTGCCAAGTTTGGACGACGAATTTGTAAAACAAAACAGAAGCTTTTCATAAAAAGTTTACCTTTCCGCCATTGACAAAAGAGCGACGCGGGTATATCATATGTGTACTACACAGAGAATAACAGTTTGCTCACGGGAGAACGGAAATGACATACGAAGAATATAAAAAATCGAACCTCGACCTGTCGGCGCTCGGATTTATGCGCGGGGACGAGGACGGCGGCTATATGTGCGACCCCGTCGGCGCGCGCGTGCTCGGCTGGTGCGGCGTCGACGGCATACATTTTTCGACCGTTTCGGGCTGCGAAGTTGTGTTCGCGATCTCGCCGATGAATTTCTACGACCATGACGTGCAGCCGGTCGCGAAGGATTTCGACGAATTCCTGTCGCTGCTTCTTACGTGCCGCGACACGGCGGCGATCGAGCAGGCGTGGCTCATGGACGCGGACGCGTTCGCGGATTTTGTGAACGGCGTCGAGGTAACGGACGATGTAAAGGCCGCGCTCGACGCGCTCAAAGACGCGGGAGTTGACGAGATGTCGGTAGTGGACGCATATAGGATCCTGCGCGAAAGAGCGGGATCGTTCGATGTGAAACGGCTGGAATTCCCGCCGGAATATTATGAGAATATGCCCGAACCGACGCCGGTATGGAGCATCGACTACGACGGCGACGTTGACGATGGCGAGACGCGTGTCGACAAATCGTTTGAATGGTGCGGCGAGACGTGGCGCGTTTTGGCGTACCACGATTTCAAAAAGGGGCTGCTCGTCGACGTCATGCGCGTGCCCGACCCGGAAATTCTCGCGACGTTTCAATATAAGTACGGAGACCCGGAGTCGCTGACCGGGGAGGCGCGCGAGCGCGCGGAGGAGGAAGATCCGTTCTCGTCCGCGCCGCGCGCGGAGTTGACGGTAAACGGCGAGACGCTGCATCAGTCGCGTATGTCGTGCATATATCATGTGCCGGAGACGGACAATGTCGACACGTACGCAGCCGCGGCGAAGGAGCATTACGGTATAGGAGATGAGACGTTCGTCATTTACCGCGCCGCGTTCAACTCGAAGCGAGGACGCGGCGGGCGGAAGATTTCGTCTATGTCGCTGACGCTTTCGGCGGAGCAGAAGCTCGTAACGCTGTCGACGTTTTCTCCGACAGGAGCGGGCGGCAGCGTAAAATTCACGACGCTCGACGGCGTGGAGCACACGCTGACGGTGACGTCGCTGTGCGACAGCGTGCTCGATATGCCGAACGTGAACGGGTATGAGTTTCCGACCGCTGCGGTCGAAATGGAATACGAGATAGTACCGCCGGCGGATGTGACAGTCACGGACGCGAACGGCGGCGACAGTCCGAAATATGACGCGAGGAAGAACGAGCTTTCCGTAATAGGCGGCGCGGACGGTCCGACCTCGTTCATATTCTCGCGAAAACAGACAAAACCCGGCGTCGTCACGTCAAATCCGCGGTTTTCGCGTACGCGTGTGACGTGGTGTGTGCGGGAGCGCGACACGCGGACGAAGCCCGTGACGCTTGATATAATATGAGCATGGCGGCGGGGGCAAAAAGCACCCGCCGCCGTCATAAAAGTTTAGACATTATAACGATTGCGGACGCGGTCGAAGTATGATATACTCGACACGATACGGGTCGATTTGCGATGCTGCCGTCGGCGGAGCAGCCGCGCCCGAGCGTAAAAATGAATATTCATTCAAAATGTGAATGTGACGTTATAATGACGGCGGCGATGCAGCCGAAAAAAACAGTGTGATGTGAAAAAATGAAGTGCCGCACCGACGATATCAACATGCGGAAAATGAATATGCATGCGAAAATTGTGAATATTATTTCACTTTTCCCCTTGACAAACATGAAAATACGCATTATAATATGCGCATAAATATACGATAAGGAGCTTTTACAAAATGGATAAGAGCAAAATAAAGAAGGTAGTCCTCGCCTACTCGGGCGGTCTTGACACGTCGATAATAATCCCGTGGCTCAAGGAAAATTACAACAATTGCGAAGTCATCGCAGTGTCGGGCAACGTCGGCCAGGCGGACGAGCTCGAGGGACTCGAAGAAAAAGCGCTCAAAACGGGCGCGTCAAAGCTGTATGTGCTCGACCTCACCGACGATTACGTCGACAACTACATAATCCCGACGATGAAGGTGGGCGCGGTCTACGAGACGTACCTGCTCGGCACGTCGCACGCGCGTCCCTGCATCGCTAAGGGACTCGTCGAGGTCGCGCTCAAGGAGGGCGCGGACGCCATATGCCACGGCTGCACGGGCAAGGGCAACGACCAGGTCAGATTCGAGCTTGCGATAAAGCATTTCGCGCCGAATATGCCGATAATCGCGCCGTGGCGCGAGTGGACGATAAAGTCCCGCGACGAAGAAATAGATTACGCGGAAGCGCATAACGTTCCTCTCAAGATAAACCGCGAGACGAACTATTCGAAGGACAAGAACCTCTGGCACCTCTCGCACGAGGGCCTTGACCTCGAGGACACCGGCAACGAGCCGATGTACGAGAAACCCGGCTTCCTCGAAATGGGCGTTTCTCCCATCGCGGCTCCCGACGAGCCTACATATATAACGCTCGACTTCGAAGAGGGCACGCCCGTCGCGCTCAACGGCGAGAAGATGTCGGCGAAGAACATAATTCTCGCGCTCAATGAGCTCGGCGGCAAGAACGGCATCGGCATCATCGATATCGTCGAAAACAGGCTCGTCGGCATGAAGTGCCGCGGCGTATACGAGACTCCCGGCGGAACGATACTCTACGCGGCACACGAAAAGCTCGAATCCATATGCCTTGACAAGATGACGCTGCACGAAAAGCAGAAGCTGTCGATAACGTTTGCGGAGCTCGTATACAACGGTCAGTGGTTCACGCCGCTTCGCGAGGCTCTGTCCGCGTTCGTCGACAAGACGCAGGAAAAGGTCACGGGCAAGGTTAGATTAAAGCTCTACAAGGGCAACATAATAAACGCGGGCGTATGGAGCGAAAATTCGCTTTACAGCGAGGAGATCGCGACGTTCGGCGAGTCCGACTACGATCAGAAGGATTCCGCGGGCTTCATCAACCTCTACGGTCTGCCGATAAAGGTGCAGGCTATGGTGGATGCCAAAAACGAATCAAAAAAGTAATATTTCACCGCACATCATATTGATTTCGAACATAAAAAACCGGTAATAAAAGTTCTTGAAACGGGGGTGCGGGGGAGAAACTTCTTTTAAGAAGTTTCTCCCCCGCCAAAAACAGTTTAACATGAAATTATGGCAGGGACGCACGGACGGCGTGACCGACAAGCTCGCCGACGAGTTCAACTCGTCGATAGGGTTTGACAGCCGGATGTACAAAGAGGACATAACGGGCAGCATCGCGCACGCGGAAATGCTCGCGAAGCAGGGAATAATCACCGACGCGGACGCGGAAACGCTTGTCGCGGGGCTGCGCGGCATACTCGCCGACATCGAGTCGGGGAAGCTCAAAATAGACATGTCCGCCGAGGACATCCATATGTTCGTCGAAGCG
>CANPXS010000082.1 GCA_947586625.1 uncultured Clostridia bacterium
TCGACCGAGTTTATTTTTGTTGTCAAAAGGTGTGGACAATATCTCTTTGTTGTGTTACAATTACTCATGAAAGTGATCGAGTCCTTTCTGTTAGCCTTGGTTTGTGGTTGAACTTATTCTATCAGATCTCAATCACTTTTTCTATTCCGTTTTAGTCTCACTTCTATTGTAACTATACATTTGACATAACCGCGGCACGATTTTTGCGTTGATTTTTATTATGCGTCGTGGTACAATAATGAAAATGCTGTCGGAGGGTCTCATGGTAAAAGGCATACTCGTATGCGGTCTGAACGGAGCCGGTAAATCGACGCTCGGACGCGCGCTCGCGAATTCGCTATGCTTCCGCATTATTGACGTCGAAGATCTGTACTTTCCAAAGACCGACCCGAATTATCTCTATGCGTCGCCTCGCACAGAAGACGAATTCAGAGCGCTTTTGAAAACCGAAGTAACTGCACACGACAAATTTGTTCTCGCGTCTGTCAAATGCAGCTACGACAATGTTGTGACCGAACGCTTCAATCTCGCCGTGCTAATTGAGGTTCCGAAGCAAATACGTATGGCGCGTGTAAGAGCCCGTTCATACGAAAAATTCGGCGAGCGAATGATGCCCGGCGGAGATTTATATGAGATCGAGGAAAGTTTTTTCAGGAAAATCGACTCACGCACAGACGATTTAGTTGAAAATGAGATCAAATGCCTTTTATGCCCCGTCATACGCGTCGACGGAACAAAACCGATCGACGAAAACGTAGAGTTCATAATAGGTGAAATAAACAAGCGTGACATCAGCCATTGACAGATCGCCACGCTTTGTTTTTTGTTACCCGTTCTTTTTGTGCGAACGGCGAAGCTCGCGCAGACGTTCGCGCTCCTTTGACACATACTCGCGCAGAGCCGTGAACGTTTCATCGTACGTCACCGAACGCAGACGCGGGAACGCATGCATCATACGTCGCTCCTGCATGTTCATCAGTTTTGTAAAGCGTTCGAGAAGCGCCTCTCTCGAAGCGGCGCCGTGTACGCGTTCCGCGATTTTGTGTTCGATGCCTTCAACGGAAAGCGCAAGCTCGTGAAGTCTTTCGTTGAAGCCCGCAAACCCGACAACAGTCGCAACGATATCGGTCACAAACGATGCAAACAGAACCGCGCTCGTGATGTTCATCGCGAGCGGAGGTATCGCGTCCGTCACTCTTTCGACAGCAGGCTGTATGTATTTCACGACCACGACCGAAAACAGTCCGAACACAACGGCGCCGAGCGCGCATACGCGTCCGTTTATATTCAGCTTTTTATCCGAATAGTCCCACCACCGCGCGTGAAACAGCTTCTCCATCGCGTACGACGTCGCATACTCAAGCGAACAGTCGAGCACGACGCCAAGTATGAACAGCATAAACACGTTCGATACGCCGCCGAGCACAACAACGTCGAGCACGGCTCCGCAGCCGTATATCGGACAGTACGGACCGTTAAGGAATCCGCGGTTGATGAATTTCTTTGCCTGCACCGAGCAAAGCGCCGTTTCGTATATCCATCCGGCGATACTGTAAAACATGAGCCACAAAAACAGTTTTTCAAGTGTCAAAAGGACTTCCATTTTATGACTTCCCTCTTTTCGAGAATGTCTCCGACAGCGCGCACAGCTTATCTGCAACGCACAGAATGACGCTTTCGCGATATTTCGGCGGCTTTATGTTAAGCGGGAACATATGGCGCGCGATCATATCGCGTTCAATATCGTTGAGCGCAAAATCGCGCGACGCATTGTCAAGTGCGCACCTCGCGTGCATTAAAGCGTGCATATCGTGTCCGTCGTGCGGCGTGTGCCAGTCGTAAAGATAATAATCGTGCAGAAGCGCGCCTCGCACGAGCGACTTTTTGTCGGCGCGTATGTGCAGCTTCTTCGACAAGCGCAGACACATTACCGCAACATCGAGCGAATGCTCATATGTGCTGACGCAACCGTGCTGCATAAACCGTTTCTCCGACTGCATCCCGTCCGACGCAAGTATGTCGCCGCCGTATTTATTTATCGTGCGAATGTATTCAGTCACGATGCGCCTCCCGAAATCAGTTCAAATTATTATACTACCGAAAAATCATGTTTGCAAGTAGTTGAAAATATAATTGCAAAAGAAATGATAACATCAATGACTGTGACGGAGTTTACCTGATTTTTCAACCGCAGGTAGAATCGCCTAATTTACGCGGTTATTGACCGCTCCTTTTACGTGCGGTAAAATACAGTCACAGGAGCGCGCTTGAATAACGAAAACGGAGATAACATATGGAACCTAAAATCAACCACACCGACAGCATCAACATCGGCGGCAAAATAAAAAAACTGCGCCGCGAGCACGGTCTCACACAGGAACGGCTCGCGGAGCTTGTCGGCGTCTCATTTCAGGCAGTGTCGAAGTGGGAGAACAGTATTGCACTTCCCGACATTACGCTTGTACCGAGGCTGGCGCGCATATTCGACGTATCTATCGATGAACTTTTCGACTACAACAAAGGCGAAACCGAAGACGACATCATGAGCTATGTCAAAAAGTCGTTGCAGCTGCGCGAAGATGACCCGAACGCTGCACGCGCCGTGCTCGAAGAGGGACTTGCCAAGTACCCCGGCAACGAGCTTATGTTAAACAATCTTCTCTACACCGTCAATTACACCGCCGACCCCGATGTGACTATCCGCATCGCGTCGAAACTGACCGACTCAGCCTCAAGCGGTATCCGCTTCGACGCACTGCGTTTTCTTGCATACGCTTACAACGCAAAAGGCGACGAAGAATCCGCAGTCGCCGCGCTCGAACAGGTGCCGGAAATCTACTTTACAAAGCTGTCAGAGCTCGCTTTTGTGACAACAGGTAAACGAAAGCACGACGCCGCTGAAAAGCAAAAGTGGATATCGTTCGAGGTGCTTTTACAGATGATGCAGAAGCTCGCCGAGTGCCATGAAGCAGACAGAGACACAGACAAAGCCATCGACGAAATCAAGCACGCAATTGCACTGTTACCGATACTCGACAACGACAGCTTCAACATATATGCGGACTTCTTCAACCGCGAGCTTGAACGGCTCGACGCAAAATAATGTTATAAATATTCTTTGCTTGAAAAATGCTAAATCCTATCTTGGACACACACATTACAACAAAACGCTCAAACGGCGTCGGTGAAATAATCACCGACGCCGTTTTCGTCAAAATTCTGTTTCCTTTTGCTCTGTTTCTTTCTCTTCCACGTTCTCGGCGCTGACCGCCGACTTCGCCGACATCTTTATGACGGCGCCCGACATCGGAGGAATAACAACTCCGTCCTCATTCGCGCCGACGTCGCCTGCGGATGTCAGGACTTCCCTGTCCTCGTCCGTTGTCGCGACGATTATGACGTTATCGCTGCGGTTGACCGCAGTATAATACGTGTGCTCGCCGTCGCCGCGTCCGAACATCATGAAGCCGACGATGTTGAAGCGGCATATGAACAGCTCACCCTTTTTATAAACGTCGTTGTTTCTGCGCAGCTCGCCGATATCGCGGTAGAACGACAGCAACTCGACGTCCTCGCGTCCCCACGGGAACGGCAGTCTGTTGAACGGGTCCGAATAACCCTCAACGCCCGCCTCGTCGCCGTAGTATATCGACGGGATGCCCGGTATCGTCGCGTTTATCATGTACGCGAGCTCGACAAGACGTCTGCCGCGCGCATACTGTTCCGGCGTCATTTTCTTGACGGCGAGCTCCGCGTTTTTGAATCCGTCGGGCGGGTCGCCCGCAAGCGTCGTGATTATCCTCACCGTATCATGCGTGCCGAGCAGGTTCATCACGGCATGGCACACCTCATGCGGGTAATGCTCCCACATCTTAAAGAGCGACCGCATAAGTATCGTCTCGTCGCGGTACGCAACGAAGTTGATTATCGCGGCCCGCATCGGGTAGTTCATCACCGAGTCGAGCTGATCGCCGAGGAAATAGCGTCTGCGATGACCGTACGCGATCTTACACGACGCGTCCTCCCACACTTCGCCTATGACGAGCGGAACGTCGTCCTTCGCCGACTCGTGCGCTCTCTGCGCCAGCCTCTCTACGAATTCGTCCGACAACTCGTCGACGACGTCGAGACGCCAGCCTGCGACCCCCGCCGACGTGTACTTGTCGATTATGCCGTCCTTGCCGGAGATATACTCAATGTACGACTCGTCGCTGCTGTTGACTCGCGGCAAAATTTTAATCCCCCACCACGATTCATAATCGTCGGGGTAGTCGAAGAACTTGTACCACTTGTAATACTTTGATTTGTCGGAGTTATACGCGCCGGGACCAGTGTAATGCCCGTATTTATTGAAATATTTGCTGTCGTCGCCGGTGTGGTTGAATACGCCGTCGAGTATCACGCGTATGCCGAGCTTTTTTGCCGCGGCGATAAGTCTGTCAAGCGCGCGCTTGCCTCCGAACATGGAATCGACATGCTCGTAGTTGCCCGTATCGTATTTGTGATTCGAATGTGCGTCGAAAACGGGCGACAAATATATGCACGTCACGCCGAGCGACTTGATGTAGTCGAGCTTGTCGCGTATGCCGTACAGATCGCCGCCGAAGAAAGACTCGTTTGCGAGAGGCGCGCCCGGGTATGCGGGAAATTCCTTGATTCCCCCGTACCAATCGGGTTCCATCTTCGCATACGGCTTCGGCTCGCACTTGCCCGACGACTTGAATCTGTCGACAAATATGTGATATATGATGCCGCCGTACCACGATTCGGGCGCGGGATATTTGCGCTCATATACTGTCAGCGCAAACGCGCCGTCCGAGAAATCGTCGCCGCGAAGCTCGGGCAGTCCGATACGCGACTGTCTTATATACCGCAGTCCGTAACGCGAGTCAAAATCGAAGGCATAATAGAACAGTCCCGTTCTCATCGAGAATGAATCCGCCAGCTCCGCCATCGAGATCGTGACAGCAAAAAGGTCCGCGTCGCGCTCGAGGCGCTCGCGTGCCATTTCAAACCTTTTTGAGTCCCCGCCGGACTCGTGCCAAATGTACATTACCGCATTTCTCGGCATGACTGCGCGCGGCAGACGCAGCTCGTAGCGCACTGTCAAACTCCTGTCAAATGCGCCGTGATCGGTGTATGTCAGCCCGCCGTTGTCGCCCACGATGTACCGTTCAAGCGTAGGCCGGTGATATGGCGGTACTACAATGTATTCGCTCATCTTTTGTGCGGGGACGCTTTCGCGTCCCCGCGATCCCCTCGTTTCGTCAGCTTGTCAGTTAAATTGTTCTCTATTGTATGCGGCTGTTTGCAACGACGCGGATCAATAGATGCTCTTCATGTTCCAGATGTTGTCGGCGTATTCCTTTATGCTGCGGTCAGCGGAGAAATAGCCAGCACCGGCAATGTTATACACCGACTTCTTGTACCACTCGTCCTTGTTCGCATAGTCCGCAAGAGCGCGCTCATACGCCGCCATATAGGAGTCGTAATCTGCGAGACACATATACGGGTCTGCAACGCCGTGACCGAGCAGCAGATACTGCATGATATTCGAGAACGACTTGCCGTTGAAGCCTGCCGACAGTCTGTCGACTGCGGCGCGGAGCTTATCGTTGGCGTGATAATACTTTATCGACTCATAACCGTTGCGCCAAAGCTCGTCGACCTCCGACGTGTGCAGACCAAAGATATAGATGTTATCTTCTCCTACCGCCTGCGCCATCTCGACGTTCGCGCCATCGAGCGTACCGACGGTGAGCGCACCGTTTATCATGAATTTCATGCATCCGGTGCCGCTCGCCTCCTTGCCCGCGAGCGAGATTTGTTCGCTTATATCGGACGCCGGCATGAGAATTTCGGCGGCAGACACCTTGTAATCCTCGAGGAATACGACTCTCATACGATCGCGCAGACGCTTATCCGATTCGATATCGGCGCTGATGTTCCAAATCAGGTCGATAAAGTTCTTCGCCACATAGTACCCGGGCGCCGCTTTGCCGGCAAAGATGAACGTCTGAGGCGGCAGCGACGAGTTCGGATTCTCTTTGAGCTCGTTGTAATACGTGATAACCTTGAGCACGTTAAGCAGCTGACGCTTGTATTCGTGTATGCGCTTTGCCTGGATATCGAATATGCTTTCGGTATCGAGTGCAACGCCCGTCAGGTTGTGATAATACTTCGCGAAGCGTTTCTTGTTGTCCTGCTTGATCTTCTCAAGACGGCGATGAATTTCGCTCTGCTCCGCGAAATCTGCAAAATCATTGAGCGCAAGCGAATTCTTTCTGTAATCCGTGCCTATCTTCTCATCGAGCAATGCTGCGAGCTCGGGATTAGAATAGCAGAGCCAGCGTCTGTGCGCGATGCCGTTCGTCACGTTCGTAAACTTGTCGGGCGTGTACTTATAATAGTCGTGGAAGATCGTGTCCTTCAGAATCTGCGAATGAAGCGCAGACACGCCGTTGACCTTATGCGATGCCACGACGGAGAGGTTCGCCATTCTGACCTGTCCGTATCCGACGATGCTCATGCGCGAAATGCGTCCCCAGTCGCCCGGATATGCGTCCCACAGGTCCGCGCAGAAGCGGCGGTTTATCTCGCAAACGATCGTGTGGATCCTCGGCAGCTTTATGCGGAACAGCTCCTCGCTCCATGTTTCGAGCGCTTCCGGCATGACAGTATGGTTCGTGTACGAAATCGTCTTTGTAACGACGTTCCACGCGTCCTCCCACGAATACGAATACGTATCCATGAGTATGCGCATAAGCTCGGGCACGACGAGAGCGGGGTGCGTATCGTTTATATGAATAGCGACCTTGTCGGCGAAGTTCGCAAGCGTGCCGTACATCGACAGATGATCGAGGAACACGGACTGAAGCGACGCGGACACGAGGAAATACTGCTGCGTCAGTCGGAGCAGCTTGCCCTCGGTGTGCTCGTCGGACGGATAAAGCACCTTAGTGATTATCTCCGCGTTCGTGTTCTGCTGCATCGCGCGAATATAGTCGCCCTGCGAGAACAGATTCATGTTGAACGTCTGATTCATGCCGCGTGCGCGCCACAGACGAAGTGTATTGACAGCCTTGCTGTCGGCTCCCGATATCATGAGGTCGTACGGCACTGCCTGCACTTCCGTGTAGTTCTCGAGCACGGAATCGCACTTGCCGTCATGCCACGTCTCATTGACGTGACCGTCGAACTTGACCGTTATATATTTGTCCGTGCGCGGCACGAGCCAGCACTCGCCGCCCGGCAACCAGACGTCGGGCAGCTCGATCTGCTGTCCTTCAACGACTTTCTGCTTGAAAAGACCGTATTCATAGCAAAGCGAATAGCCGTTCGCGCAGTAACCGAGCGACGACAGCGAATCCATGAAGCATGCGGCGAGTCTGCCGAGACCGCCGTTTCCGAGCGACGGATCGGGCTCGAGCTCGTAGAGCTCGTCGATCGAGACGCCTATGTCCTTCAAAACATTCGTGTAAGCCTTGTCAAGTCCGAGGTTGCAAAGATTGTTTTTGAGCTGACGACCGAGCAGAAATTCCATGCACAGATAAACTATGCGTTTGCCGCGGACCTTTTTGATGTCTTTCTTATAATCCGCGCGCATGGATGTCAGCTTATCCTTGACCGTCATGACCGTCGCCTTGTAGATCTGATCCTTCGTTGCGTTTTCGACCGTCGTATTGAAATACTGCGACAGCTTGCGCTCAAGTTCCTCGCGAATCAGCTTTTCGTTTGCATCTGTTCTCATAAAATCGGTTTCCTTTGTGTGTATCTTTTTCCTTTACTTGATTTTCTCATAAAGCGCCATATACCCTGCCGCCGAACGCGACCACGAGAAATCGCACTTCATCGCGCGGCGCATGAGTGATACCCAGCGCTTCTTATCGCGGTAAATGCTCGTGGCGTAGCGCATCGTGTAAAGCATATCGTGCGCGTTATAATTCGTGAATGTGAAGCCGTTGCCTTCGTTCGTGTACTCGTTGTACGGCTTGATCGTATCGTAGAGACCGCCCGTCTCACGCACTATCGGCACAGCTCCGTAGCGTGACGCTATCATCTGCGACAACCCGCACGGCTCGCTCTGCGACGGCATCAGGAAGAGATCTGCGCCCGCGTAAATGCGGCGGGAGAGATCCTTATTGAATTGCAGGAGCGTTGACACCTTGTCGGGATACTTGCGCGCAAGATATGCGAAATAATTTTCATATTCCGCCTCTCCCGTGCCGAGCAGCACAAACTGCACGTTGTCGTAGAGATATTCCTCTATGACGCGGCGCACGAGATCGAGTCCCTTGTGTCTTACAAGACGTGTTATCATCGCCACCATCGGCACATCGGGTGCGACCGGCAACCCGAGCTCCGCCTGGAGCGCCGCCTTGCACTCGCGCTTGCCGGAATAAGCCTTCGCGGAATAATTCTTCGCGATGACGGGGTCTGTCTCGGGATCGTAGAGATTTGTGTCGATGCCGTTGATTATGCCCGACAGCTTATCCTTGTAGAGTCGCAGCACATGATAAAGCCCGTGCGAGTAAAACTCCGTCCCTATCTCCTCCGCATACTTCGGCGAGACTGTCGTGACCGCGTCTGCGCATACGATGGCGCCCTTTGTAAGGTTGATATCGCCGTCATATTCAACGACCCCGCGGATGTTCGGCGAAAGCCCGAACAGATCACCGAGGGTCTCGGTGCCGAATACGCCCTGATACTCGATGTTGTGTATAGTGTAAACGGTCCTGACGGCGCGGTAGCGCTCGTCGCCCGTGTACATCGTGCGGAGATACAGTATCGCCGACGCCGTCTGCCAGTCATTGCAGTGCAGCACGTCGGGGAAGAAATCGAGGCATGACATAAGATCGAGTATCGCGCGTCCGAAATAAGCGAAACGCTCGCCGTCGTCATAACTTCCGTACAGCGTCGGACGCTTGAAATAATATTCGTTATCAATAAGATAGAATATCACTCCGTTATACTCAGTCTGATATATGCCGCAGTACTGTTCACGCCATGCGAGCCTCACCCGAGTCTCGTAAACGAGCTTCATCTGCTCGCGCATCGACTGCGGCACTGTGCCGTAAAGCGGTATTACCACTCTTATATCAGAATCCGGATACGACGCCTTGACAGCCGCCGGCAGCGAACCGAGTACGTCTCCAAGCCCGCCTGTAGCCGCGAACGGCACTGCTTCCGATCCCGCGTATAAAACTCTCATAGCCTGTTCCTCCTGTAATGATTCTATATAAAGATTTTATTTTTATTTTTGTCAGATCATTTTTCCCTTTGCGACGTATATAGGCATCGTCTCCGCGCCCGACAGCGTCGTTCTGTCGCGAATGACGACGTCCTTGTCCGTCAGCACATAGTTGAGCGATACGTTCTGACCTGTAAACGTATCCTGGAAAAGTATCGAATTCTTTACGACCGTATTTTTGCCGATCTTGACGCCGCGGAACAGTATGCTGTTCTCGACCTGTCCCTCAATAACACAGCCGTCTGCGACGAGCGAATTTTTGACATTCGCACCGGTGATGTATTTTGCCGGAGCGGAATTTCTGACCTTCGTGTAAATCGGACGGTTCTTTTCCTCGAAAAGCTCGGTGCGGACGTCGTCGCGCGCGATGAGCTCCATCGAGTGCGCGAAATACTCCGACAGCGACGAAATGACTGCAAAATATCCGTCATAACGGTAAACGCGGAAATTCGCGTGACCGATATTGCGGCGTATGACGTCGCGGTTCATGCTGACGTAATTATGCGCGATAGCGTCGAGCACCATCGTCGTCAGATACTGGCGGCTCATGACGAGGATGTTGAGCGACACGTCCGCCTCGCCCGAGAAATCGCTCGGATACGACATGAGGTCCGTTATCTCGCCCTTCTCGTTCGACGTGTATATCGTCGAGATGCGCGCCTGCTCCTGCGTCAGATTGACGTGCTTTACTGCGACCGTGATATCGGCGTTGTGCTCGATATGGTCGTTTATAATATCGTTCAAGTCGATATTGCATATAACGTCGCAGTCCGACATAACGACATAGTCGTCTGTGATATGAAGGATCGCGTGGTGTATGCTCTTGAGCGCTTCAAGACGCGTCTCATAGAGCTGATTCATGTTGTTCGCAAAAGCCGAAACGAACGGCGGCAGAAGCTTTATACCGCCTCTTGCACGCGCGAGATCCCAGTCCTTACCGCTTCCGAGATGATCCATCAGCGAGTGATAATTGTAGTGCGTGATAACGTTCACATTCGTTATACCCGAGTTTACCATATTCGAGAGCGCGAAGTCGATGAGTCTGTATCTGCATCCGAACGGGACGGACGCGAGCGTGCGCATACGCGTCAGATCCGGTATATTCGCGTCATGAATATTGGAAAATATGATTCCTGTTGCTGACATATCGTATTCCCTTCCTTATCTTCATTCATATTGAAGCGCGGGACGTCCGAGCTGCAGCACACCGAAATGTAATTATACCGCATTATGGAACGGTTGTCAACATTTCTTTTAACGGCTGCAAAAATGAATCTTAAAATGAAGCCCGAACGACAGTATCCGCGTTTATTTTATGTCGGA
>CANPXS010000083.1 GCA_947586625.1 uncultured Clostridia bacterium
CCCCGAGGAGGCGGTGGAGCATCTCTCCACGGCGCTTGTTTCCGTATCGGCAATGGTGATACGGATCGTGAACGGCTTTGTCAATGTGTATTTCAAGCGAGACGACTATGCCTCGGGCGCTTCGATCCTCAAGCTGGCGCTGGACTTTTTCGCGGGTCTAAAATTGGAAGGGAAAAGCAATCTGTTTGACAAGCCCTGCGTGTGTTTCCATATTTTTCTTGCCCATGCGCAGCTGAAGCTGGGAAAATCCGACGACGCCCGCGCTTCCCTATTGGCGGCGAAAAAGCTGGCGGAGGCATTTGACCGGGATCCCCGCTATTCCGCTGACAGCCTGCGTTTTGTAAGCGCAGTAAAACAACAGACAGCTTTCGACAGCTTAGGCAGCACCGCTGCGGAAACCGTCGCCAAAACGGTAAACGCTCTGGAGGACGAATCTCTCAGCCGGATGTGGAAGGAAATCACAAATGAAGAATAGCCGTCGATCATCCCTCCGAAAAGAGTATGTCTCAAAGTTTTTTAAGGGCAATCGGTCCGCATATTTGATGATGCTCACATCGTCAGTGCTGTTCGGTGTGTTGAATTTGGCGGTGGCATGGCTGCTGCAGCAATTGGTGGATAATGTGTCTAAAGCTCAGGGCGCTCTGCCGCTGTATGTATTGGCTTGCTTAACGGCCGGTATCATTTTGCTGATCCTGCCGCTCAAAGCGCTCACTTATTTTTCACAGCCGCGCTTTATGAGAAAGGCGCTGATGCAGTTCAAGCACTTTGCTTTTGAAAAACTGACAAGAAAAAACTTTGCCTCCTTTCAGAGCGAGGCCACGGCCACATACCTCTCCACCTTTTCCAATGACCTGACAGCCATTGAGACAAATTATCTTGAGAAGCAGTCCACACTGGTCTTCAACACGGTATGGGCCTGCGGCGCTGTTGTGCTGATGCTGGTATACAGCCCCGTGCTTGCCATTGCCGCCATCGGTCTTTGCGCAATGCCGCTGCTGGCTTCCTCATTCACTGGAAGATCTATGGAAAAGGCCGAAAGGGAAACATCGGAGCGAAACGCCGGTTTTGCGGCGTCATTAAAGGACATTCTCAGTGGTTTTTCAGTGATAAAAAGTTTTCGAGCTGAAAACTCCGCGATCGACCTGCTGGAGCAGAGTAGCCTGGCTGTTGAGGAAGCCAAGTGCCGCAAACGGAAGCTCTCTGTGATCCTCTCTACGATCGGTGGAATTGCGGAGATATCCGCACAGCTCGGAACACTCCTTATCGGTGCTGTGCTGGCGCAACAGGGTTTTGGTATCACCCCCGGTATGCTCTTTGTCTTTATAGATCTGACGGGCGCGGTGATAACAGTTGTCGGTCAAATGCCGGAGCTTCTGGCAAGCCGTCGGGCTGCGCTGGCGCTGGTGGATAAAATGGCGCTGTCGTTAGAGTTAAACGTCCGCGACGAGGGAAAAGATATCCCCAACTGTCTGGAAAACGGCATTTCGGTACATAATCTGTGCTTCGGCTATGAGCAGGACAATGAGATACTGCACGACATTAATATAGATTTTAAGGCAGGAAAGAGCTATGCCATTGTTGGCAATTCCGGCAGTGGGAAATCTACACTCTTGAAGCTTCTGATGGCGTCGCACCACGACTACAAAGGAACCATCTGTTTTGACGGCGCGGAATTGCGGGATATCAGCAGCAAGTCTATCTATGAGCTGGTTTCCATGGTCGAGCAGAACGTGTTTGTGTTTGACGCCTCCATTCGGGACAACATTACCATGTTTCGAGACTTCCCGGCCGCCGATGTGGACAGGGCCATCGAGCTTTCGGGGCTGTCGCGGCTCATAAACGAGCGCGGCGGGGACTATCTGTGCGGCGAGAACGGCAGAAATATGTCCGGCGGCGAGAAACAGCGCATCGCCATTGCCCGGAGCCTCCTGCAAAAATCGTCGGTTTTGCTTGCCGATGAAGTGACCGCGGCGCTTGACGCCGAGACCGCGTATCAAGTGACTGGCGATATATTGAAATTAGATGGCATCACTCGCATCGTCGTGACCCACGCATTAGTAGGATCGCTCCTAAGGCAGTATGACGGCATCGTTGTTCTAAAAGACGGCCATATCGTCGAAGACGGAATGTTTGATGAACTGATGGACAAGAAAGACTATTTCTATGCGCTTTATACAGTGGCGCAGTAGCGGATCGCCCTCTTGGCAAAGGCCGTAAGCGCCAAAAAAAGCAGTCCAACGGACTGCTTTTTTTGGTGCGCCTGAAGGGACTCGAACCCACACGGATCGCTCCACGGGAACCTAAAGATGCTGTGACCTTGGTGAAGAATCATCGGAAAAAGAACATCTACAAATCATTTACTTATTCCCATCAAAGAGTCCTCCAGCTTCCCATAAAGATAATCCGCCGCCTTGTCATTTTTTGATTCAAGCATTTTTACCAAGTCTTCATCGGTAATATCAAGAATTAGTTTTCCGTGCTCTTTTAGGCAGCTTTCTGCCGCAAACCTGGCAGATTGTGAAAAGCCTTTGCGTGATATGATAAAAGCAACATTTCTCAGAGCCGCATCAAACAGATATTTTTCGGTTATGTAAATCAGGTTCTGATCAATTTTCTTGGAATAGTTTTTAAATTCGAAAACAACAAAATGGGAATTATAGTGTTGCACCAACATTTTCCATAGAGGATGCATGCCCTCATCATTGGCCTGATTTATCTTTAGTGCGCCGATCAGATCCATCCTAAAGTGTTCGTCATTTGTCTTGTGCTGTCTTGTCAATCGGTTAAAGTAGTTCGCTTCAAAAAGAATCCGTATTATTTTTTCACAAATATCTTCATATTCACTTGAATGATTTTTCCCCGGTTTGCATGCTTTTAGTTGTCTGAGCAAATCGTTGGTTCCTGTGGAGTCCGCTTCTACTTCATATACAATTCTTGGTGTTTCAAGAATCAGCCCAGCTTGTTCTGCTTCTTCTGACGGGCAGCCTTCTATATAATCTATCGGGAAATATGTAATCTGGGATAGCCGTTTCAGTAGAGCAGGGCCGCTTTTGCTGCTGTAAAACACCAGATTGTCAATATCCCAAACAATGATTCTAAATCTTTTCCATATCTCATTCTTTTGTAAGCTTGGCACGTTACTCAATACCATCAGCAAAACTATGTCCTCCTGCGGAAGGTCCTGCTTCATCTTGTACATAATGGTATCCTTTAAAAGGGAATTTGCCGCCGATGGTGAGACAACCTGACTTTTATATATTTTACAATCGACCCAAATTTTTTGAGATCCTTTTTCTACAACAAAATCCCACATTGGGCCTTGTGTATCAGGCTGGCCATCAGGGTGAACACATCCAAATTGTTCTAACAACTGCTTAGCGAATACTACAAAAGCTGGCCCCCAAGCCCTTGCATCCATAGCCGGAGTGAGGTAACCATCCTTGACTGCATCTGCAAAACTATATGAAAACACAACTTCACTTTGAGAAAAAAATCTGCCCAAAAAATTGTGGCAATTTGAACCAATGGAAATGACAGTTTTCGCCTTGCAAGAAAACGTCTCGTATATAATTTCAGACACAACATTGTAAAAAACAATGAATTGATAGTCGACCGTTTTGAGATTTTCATTTTTCAATATCCTTTGTCCCGTTTCGATAGTTAAACCGCACTTATTAGTTTTCAAGAATTCCTGATTTTCTTTAATTAAACGATTTTCTATCTGTCTCTTTATTTCCAATCTGTCAGTAATGACAAGAACACTTTCTGCTTTTTGCGCGGTTAATATTTCTACGGTTTTAACTACAACACTTTCTATCCCGTATCCTGTGGGTATTTCAACAACAATATTTTTTTGCTTACGGTCTATAGCTTTTTGAATGGCATCTACCGCTTCTGCCTGAAATGGATGTAATAGAACTGTCTCCATATATCTGCTCCTTCTTAAGTATTTCAAACCAATACAGACCACATCCAGAAGGATCTCTTCCAAGTGATTATACTCCACGTACCGGCCCGGTGACGCCATGACAAAGGCGTCCCACCCATAGCTGGCGCTGACCGCCAACAGATTCTGTCCCATCACATTCATCCGGGACTGCTCCGCCTTGATCAACTCCGGCGTCTTCGCTTTTCGCTTCCATGTACACCCGGGGAGAAAAACGGCGTGAATCAAGTATATTATCCGCTACGCTGATATTATACCACCTGCATTCTCGTTGCACAAGGTATAAGATATATCTGAATTTTTCTTTTGCCTCACATGTGCTACTGAAAATTGCCCCCAATTCACCCCTGCCCATTCAGCAGAGTATTGTTTTTATTTTGATTGCCGAGTACAATGGAACACAGGCGGCTCCGCGGGAACAAAAAGCCCGCCAACGCAAAAAGAAAAGTGAAAACGTTATGGAAATGTTACACTTATCTTTTACACTCTATGCAAGGAGGGGTGACTATGCGAAAAACACTTTTGATTATAGACGATGAAAAGGATATGGGCGTGATGCTCCGGGAGTATTTTGATCTCATGGGGTACAATGTCATGTTGGCGGAAAACGGTCTAACGGGAATTGAGAAAGCCGGCAAGCAGCCGGATTTGATTCTGCTGGACATCAATATGCCGGATATTGACGGAATTGAGGTCTGCCGCCGCATACGCGATGTTGTTACCTGTCCTATTCTGTTCCTGACTGCGCGAATTGAAAATCGGGACAAGTTGGAGGGTTTCGCGGCGGGCGGCGATGATTACATTGTCAAACCGTTTTCCGTTGACGAGCTGGGGGCAAGAGTAGCCGCTCATTTACGGCGGGAGGATCGCAACGGGCAAAGTCCGCACAGTCTCTTGCTTGATGACCATTTTATGATCGACTACACCGCCAAACAGGTCAGCTACGGAGGCAAGGTCATCTCCTTGACGCCAAAGGAGTATGAAATCATTGAGCTGTTGTCCACCCATCCCGGTCAGGTGTTTAGCTGGGATAAAATCATTGAACTTATATGGGATATGGCCAGTGACGCAGAGCAGACAACACTTCGAGAGCAAATAAGCCGCCTGCGGTCAAAGCTGTCAAGCGCAGGATGCAAGCCATATATCCAAACGGTATGGAGGGTGGGCTACAAATGGGTAAAATAAAGGCATGGTATCGCAGTATTCCACTTTGGCTGGCTATTTTCTTGTTCGCGGCTGCGGCGTTGATTACAGCTTCGTTTGTCTCAAATAAAATAACAACCGCCGCTAATAATGCAAATTATAAGTTGCTACTAAACTATATTGCCGAGGCTCGTTCTGATTTAGACAGTGAAAATACTGATATTGGCAGTTTTCAAATAAACGACGACCAGAGTTATATTATAGATATTGCTATCTCAGATGGAATCAGCAATAATAGGCTGATGACTCCTGATAATTTTTCTGATGACGACCTCCGCCTTTACAATGTCGGAAAATTTGTTTCGCGGTTTGCTCCGCTTTTTGTTTACTCATTATGTTTGTTATTAGCAGTTTTGCTAATCTATTTTACCAAGCTGAAAAAGCCGCTTACTCTGTTGCTGAACGCCTCTGCGAAAATAGCGGAAAATGAGTTTGACTTTTCATTGGATTATTCCGGCCGTGATGAAATGGCGAAGCTGTGTGGAGCCTTTGAAAAAATGCGCTCCGCATTGGATGAAAGCAACCGGCGTATGAATCAAATGATTGAAGAAAGAACGCAGCTCAACGACGCATATACGCACGATATACGCACCCCCATTGCTGTTTTGAAAGGCTATACGGGTATTCTTTCAAAGTTTCTACCCACCGGGCAGTTTTCACAGGAAAGAGTAATTGCAACCGTAAACACAATGGAAGCTCATGTGGAGCGTTTGGAGCAGTTCGCAAACAGTATGAATACGGCGCAAAAGCTGGCTGACGTGGCAGTTAAGCGAGAACAAATCAGCACAGAAGAGTTTGTAAATAGTTTACAGGAGACAGCAGCCATTTTGTGCGAAAATAAACATCTGTCCTGTCGATTTGAATCTTGTATTGAAGCCAACACGCTTTATATCGACCCCTCGACGGTAACGCAGGTATTTGATAACCTATTGAGCAACGCAACTCGTTTTGCAAATACAGAAGTGACCGTTTTACTTGAATCGGACGAGAAAACATTTCGTATTTGCGTTACGGATGACGGAAAAGGATTTACCGAGAAGGCACTTTCAAACGGAACTCAACCATATTTCAGCGGAGAACAAATTGAAGAAACCTATCATTTTGGTCTTGGCCTATATATTTGTAAAACGCTTTGTGAGAAACACGGAGGAAGTTTGAAACTGGCAAACGCAGCAGACGGCGGTGCCTCCGTTACATCATCTTTTGCTCTGTAATCGAAACTTTTTTTGCAAACGTTACGGAAATGTTATACATAACTCTTAGAATAATCGTGCAGATGGAAAATCCGTCTGCACGATCATTCGTTTTAGGAGGATTTGTATGACCAAACGACTGCTTGCCGCGCTCCTTGCGGCGTTGCTAACCCTATCCCTCGCCGCCTGCAACAAGGACAATGGCAACAATAATGGAAAAGTAGATATTCCCACTACTCAAACCGGCACCGACGACTTCCAGAAAAACCTGCATCAGTCGGAAAAATTGAGTTTCGTGGAGACGGACACGGGGTATTATTTCTCCTCTGAATCCCTCTACTACATCGAAAAGGAAACTATGAACACCACTATCGTCTGCGCCAAGCCCGACTGTGACCACACGGATGATAATGTGTGCAACGCCCGCATTACAGCCTATTACCTTTTGAATGTGGGGAACAAGGTCAACTATGTGACCATGAATTATAACAATGGCGTCAGAAAAAAGCTGGTGCAGTCCGTGAACCTCGACGCGACAGACCGCCAGATTGTCCAAGAACTCAAATTCAAAGAAATATCATCTTCTTCGTCCTCCTATGACCAGGCCATCTACCACCGGGGATATATCTATTACATCAGCGACGATATTCTTTATCGAGTGGTCTTGGGCGGGGAAAAGGACGACGCGGAGATCGTCTGGAACCCGGAGCGCACGGAAGACACGGAGATATTGAACGGATACCCCGTTTTTACGGGCAACTCCATGGAATACACCCTTTGGGCGGACGGGGACCTCATTTATTTCATGGTGAACGTACAGGATGCCGATGGCCTGACCCGGTATTCGCTTTTTGCCTTCGATTTGACAGACAAAAGTGTCCGGCAGGTTTGGGTAACTCCAAGCAAGGATGAAGTGGGCGAGTGGGAAACAACGGGAGTCAAAGTCAGCCAGTGGTACGTCATGGGCGGCTACATCTATTTCTATCTTTCCGGCGGGGATTTTTGGCGCGGGGATCTCTCTACCGGGAAAAACGAGAAACTGGCGGACGTCCATGAGAAAGCGCAGTACGGAAGCGCGGTCTTTTCGGACGATTACCTGTGCGTTCTTAACGACATTCCCGTGGGCTTTTACGGGGAGACAGAGCCAACACCCGGCGGTATGTTCCGCTATTACGGGGATACCATCTTCGTCTACGCCTTGGACGGGACATATATCAAA
Organism: uncultured Clostridia bacterium; assembly: GCA_947586625.1. Taxonomy (GTDB): domain Bacteria; phylum Bacillota; class Clostridia; order Oscillospirales; family CAG-272; genus DTU064. The sequence goes on from CANPXS010000083.1 coordinate 7,562, forward strand.
GAAATTTCCCTGACGGGTCTTTTTGACGATCCCAGCGATATGGCTCAGATCGATATGCTTTTCTGTTCAGGCAACGATATTTTCTTTCTCACCACCGGCATGAGCGTAACTGAAGGCGCGGGTCCATTTGCCGGTTTGACAGGCCATCCAGGTGCCGTCAACCTCTGCTGCGCCGACATTGAAACCGGCGAGGTTGAAGTGATATACAATTTTAGGAAAGGATAATAACAAAATGAAAACGACAAAAAGACTTCTTGCCGCTGTTCTTGCGGTACTATTGACCCTCTCCCTCGCTGCCTGCAATAAGGACGACGGCGGAAAGGTGGACATTCCCACCTCTCAAACTGGGAGTGACGATTTTCAAAAAAATTTACATCAATCCGAAGTGTTGAGTTTTCTTGAGACGGACACAGGATATTATTTCTCCTACGGCAATCTCTACTACATTGTCAAAGAGGACATGAGAACCACCATCGTCTGCGCGAAGCCCGACTGTGACCACAAGGACGATAACATCTGCAATTCCCGCCTCCATGCGAATTATCTTCTGACGGGCGGAGACAGGATACATTATATTGAATTTATGAATCGCAGCACCGACCCTAAATACGTGCAATCCGTGAAGTTTGATGCCACGCAGCGGCAAACGGTTCAGGAACTGAAATATCACGAGATGAACGCCTCGCCGTCCTCAGACGATTTTGCCATTTACCACAGGGGATATGTATATTATGTCAGCGATGACATTTTGTATCGTGTGGTTCTCGGCGGAGAAAAGGACGATGCGGAGGTTATCTGGAGCCCGGAAAAAGTCGATGACACGGAGATATTGAGCGGAACTCCCATCTTTACGGGGAATACGCTGGAATACACCCTTTGGGCGGACGGGGATTTTATCTACTTCATGGTAAACATACAGAACGCTGAGGGGTTGACACGGTACTCGCTCTTTGCTGTGGATACCGCAAACCTGAACGTCAGTCAAGTCTGGGCTACCCCGGACAAGGGCGAAGTCGGTGAATGGGAAACCACGGGAGTCAAAGTCAGCCAGTGGTACGTCATGAGCGGATATATCTACTTCTACCTTTCCGGTGGAGATATGTGGCGCACAGAATTGGAGAGCGGGAAAACAGAAAAACTGGCGGATACCCACGAGCAGACAAAATACGGCAGCGCCATCTTCTCCGATGATTATATGTGTCTTTTGAACGATATACCTGTATCCTTCTATGGAAGCACCGAGGTAGTCCCCGGCAGTATGTTCCGCTCAGACGCTGACACCATCTTCGTTTACGCCTTGGACGGGACGTTAACCAAAGAGATATCCCTGAAAGGGCTCTATGACGACCCCAGCGATATGGCTCAAATTGACATGATTTGCTGTTCGGAGAATAATATCTTCTTTCTCACCACCGGCATGACAGCTTCTGCGGGCGCGGGACCATTCGCCGGCTTCACGGGCCACAAAGGGGATATCAACCTCTGCCGCGCCGACATCGAGACAGGCAAAGTTGAAGTTATCTACACGCTGAGGAAAGGGCAATAGCGGTGAGGTGCGGAATATGAAACTTGAACTAATCAATCTTACAAAGCAATATGGCAATTTCACCGCCCTTGACCATGTGAATATCACCTTTACCGAGGGCATCTATGGAATCCTCGGCGCAAACGGCGCAGGAAAATCCACCATGATGAACCTGCTTACCGACAACATCCCCCGGACGGAGGGGCAAATTCTCTTTGACGGGACGGACATTTTGAAGTTGGGCAAAGACTTCCGGCGTGTCCTCGGCTATATGCCTCAACAACAAGGCTACTACGAACACATGACGGCGCAGACGTTCCTCTCCTACATGGCCGACCTGAAAGCTATTCCGAAACGTGAGGCCAGAGAGGAAATTGAAAAGCTGCTGGAAATCACAAATCTGTCCGATGTGCGTCACAAGAAGCTGGGCGGCTACTCCGGCGGCATGAAGCAGCGGGTACTGCTGGCGCAGGCGCTTCTGGGCGACCCCAAGGTGGTCATTCTCGACGAACCCACGGCGGGGCTTGACCCCAAAGAGCGAATCCGCATCCGTAACTTTATTTCCTCTCTGTCCCGTGGGCGGATCATCCTGCTGGCGACCCACATTGTCAGCGACATTGAATCCATATCCGACCAAATCCTGATGATGAAGCACGGCCATGTTGTGGGAGTGGATACCCCCGCAAACCTTGTGGACAGCGTGGCGGACAAGGTGAAGGAGCTGCCTTGTGAACCTGGAAATCTGGAGGCCATGCAGGAAAAGTACAAGGTGGGCAACGTGTTCCAGCGGTACGGTGAAACATGGGTGCGTGTCGTGGGGGACAAGCTCCCGGAGGGCGGTCAGTTTGTGCCGGATCACCTGACGTTGGAGGACGTGTACCTCTACTATCTCGGAGAGTGAGGCGGCGGCATGAAAGAACTCAGACGCATTTTATCGAACCGCCGCCTGATCGTGGGACTTGTGCTGATTTTGTTGCTCAACGGCTTTCTCTTTGTCCGTGAACAGCGTGAAAATGACTATGGGCTTGATTTGGAACTACCCAGCAGCGGTCTTATCTTTGTTGACGGTACATTTATGACGACCCAAGAGCCGGTGGACGCATGGGCGGCA
>CANPXS010000084.1 GCA_947586625.1 uncultured Clostridia bacterium
GTCGCCCGAGTCGGGACTGTATTCGCGGACGCTGTGGGCGAACGACGTCAATCTCATATCGGTGGCGGAAATAACATCACCGACGCGCGTATACGCGAAGATACGGTATCAGCACGCGGCTGCGCCCGCGACCGTCACGCCCGAGGACGGCGGCGTCATACGCGTCGACTTCGACGAGCCGCAGCGCGCTGTAACGGCGGGGCAGGCAGTCGTGATGTACGACATCGAAACGAACGAGACCGTAGTCGGCGGCGGGACGATAATAAACAGTCAAACATGAATTCCCAGTGGGGAAAAACTTTTGCAAAGAAAGTTTTTCCCCGTTCTCTTTTGCGTTCATTTATGCACATCGGCGCATAAAAAGCCGACTTTTCCACAAAAGTTTTTGCCCCGGAAAAATGAATTTCTACATATTCATTCTTGCACATCAAAGCCGCATACTGTATAATAGTGCGCAATAGATATTTTCGGGGGAGAACATATATCAATGAATAAAATATCAGTAATAACCGACAGCAACAGCGGCATCACGCAGTCGGAGGGCGAGCGGCTCGGCGTACGAGTTCTGCCTATGCCGTTTTACATCAACGGCGAGCTCTACTACGAGGACATATCGCTTTCGCAGGCGCAGTTTTACGAGCGTCTCGACGACGACGCAGACATATCGACGTCGCAGCCGTCGCCGGGCTCCGTCACCGACCTGTGGGACGAGGTGCTCCGCATGTCGGACGAAATAATACATATCCCGATGTCGTCGGGACTGTCGAGCTCGTGTGAGTCGGCGGAGATGCTGGCGCGCGACTACAACGGACGCGTCCACGTCGTCGACAATCAGCGCATTTCGATAACGCAGCGCCAGTCAGTGCTCGACGCGCTCGAAATGGCGAACGCGGGACTGTCCGCAGACAAGATAGTTGAAATACTCATGCGCGAGAAGTTAGAGTCGTCGATATACATCACCGTCGACACGCTCAAATACCTCAAAAAGGGCGGACGCGTGACGGCGGCGGGAGCCGCGATAGGCACCGTGCTCGGCATAAAGCCCGTTTTGCAGATACAGGGCGAGAAGCTGGACGCGTTTTCGAAGGTGCGCGGCATGAAAACGGCGAAGAACGTGATGCTCGACGCGATAGCGTCCGACCTTGAAAAGCGGTTCGCGGGTCACGAGGTCCACATGGCGGCGGCGCACACGTGCTCGCAGGAAGAGGCGGAAGCGTGGCGCGAGCAGATAAAATCGCGTTTCCCCGGCTACGACATACACATGGACCCGCTGTCGCTGTCCGTATCGTGCCACATCGGACGCGGCGCGGTCGCTATCGCGGTGAGCAGAAAGGTGGAGTTTTAATGGGGCGCACAGCCGTCGTCACCGACAGCAACAGCGGCATTTCGCAGGCGGAGGCTGACGCGCTCGGCATATACGTCGTGCCGATGCCGTTCTACATCGACGGTAAGATGTGCCTCGAGGGCGTCGACCTTACGCGCGCCGACTTCTTTGACGCGCTCGAGCGCGACGCGGACGTGACGACGTCGCAGCCGTCGCCGTCGTCGATAACGGACGTGTGGGACCGTGCGCTCGCGGACCACGACGACGTGATCCACTTCCCGATGTCGTCGGGACTGTCGGGCACATGCGCGACGGCGGAGGCGCTCGCCGCCGATTACGGCGGGCACGTGCGCGTCGTCGACAACAAGCGCATATCGGTGCCGCAGCGGTTCGCGATAAACGATGCGCTCGCGATGATAGATGCGGGCGCAAATGTCGACGAGGTCGAGCGCGTGATGATGCGCGAGGCGCTTGAATCGTCGATATACATCACCGTCGACACGCTGAAATATCTGCGGCGCGGAGGACGCGTGACGGCGGCGGGAACCGCGCTCGGCACCGTGCTCGGCATAAAGCCCGTTTTGCAGATACAGGGCGACAAGCTCGACGCATTTGCAAAGGTGCGCGGCATGAAGGCGGCGAAAAAATCGATGCTGGACGCGCTCGAAGCGGACGTGAACGGCAGATTCGCGGGGCACGAAGTCCGCATAGCGGCGGCATATACGTGCTCGGACGAGGAGGCGCGCGAATGGGTAGGCGAGATAGAGGAGCGATTCCCCGGTCATACCGTGATCGCCGACCCGCTCTCGCTCTCTATAACGTGCCACGTCGGACGCGGCGCCGTCGGCATCGGTTGCTGCAGAGTTGTTGAATATTAGGTTTTTTGCGAGAGGGAAACTTTTTGAGAAAAGTTTCCCTCTCGCACTCTCCCTTCAAAAACTTTTACTGATTTTTTATTTGTCGTCCAAGTGACGGCAAGTGTGGAAAAACGGCGTCTGCGCTTGCAAACGCGCGGATCATGTGATAATATCGTATCAAACGAAACGAGAGGCGGTACACATGAAAAAACTGCTCCTTACATACTTCGAGCCGTTCGGCGGCAGCGACGAAAACGCGTCGCAGGCTGCGGCGGCGCTTCTGCCCGACCGCATAGGCGATATCGAAATAATAAAGTTAGAGCTACCCGTCGTGTTCGGCAAATGCGCGGCGTACGCGATCGACGCGGCAGAAGCAAACATCGTCGACGGTGTGCTCTCAGTCGGGCAGGCGGCGGGAAGGCATAACGTCACGCCCGAGCTCGTCGCGATAAATTATATGGATGCATCTATCCCGGATAATGACGGAAATTCGCCGCGCGGCGTCCGCATCGACGAGAGCGGCGCGGACGCGTATTTTTCGACTTTCCCCGTGCGGGAGATGGCGGCGGCGATAAACGGTGTCGGCGTACATGCCGCCGTATCATACTCGGCGGGCGCATACGTCTGCAACGACGTGTTCTACCGCCTGTCGCACTGCTTTCACGGCACGGACGTGCGCGTCGGATTCATACATGTGCCCGACATAAAAACGCTCGCGCCGACTGACGCGGCGCGGGCGATTGAAGCTGCGATAAAAGTTGCGTTCTGCTGACGGGCAAATCAGCCGGAGACGATGATGTTGACACCGTCTCCGCACGCGGCGCGAACGTCCGCCTCCTGCGCGGCGGTACACAGCACCTGACCGAGGCTCGGAATATTTCCGAGCGGAGAATAGTCGACGGCGTTCATGCCGGTGAGGTCGACAGAGTAAAGCTCGTTAAGGTTTGCGAGCGGCGAGATGTCGAGAGCGACGTCCGCGACTATGTGCAGGTCGTTGAGGTGCAGGGCGTTTTCGATGCCGTCGAGCGTCGTCGTGCCGTCGACGTCGATGAACAGACGGCGAAGCCCGCTCCCCTCGCCGATGAAGGAAAAGCCGCCGCCCGAGAGCGTGCTGTCAAAGGAGTAGATGTATAGGTCCTCGATCCACGTGATCTGTCGCAGAACGCTTTCAAATCCGGCGGGCAGACAGCCGAGGAAGAGATAGCGGAGAGACTTCGCCTCCGTCAGTGCCGATATGTCCCCGAGCGAGAGGCAGCTCTGAGCATTGAGAAGGCTCAGATACATCATATTTTTGAGTGCGTTGAGGTCGGTTATGTTCGTCGCGCCGACGTTAAGATTGTATATCCGCCCGCCGCAGAGCGGTGTGATGTCCGATATCGGATTGTTGCTGACGGCGACCTCGAGAAGCGACTCCCTTGCCATGTCCGCGAGCGGAGAAAGGTCGGAAATGTTGTTGCCGTGGAGCGACAGATACTGTATGCGGCAGTTCCGCAGCGGGGAGAGGTCGGTGATATTCTGATTGCAGAGTGCGAGCGTCGTAAGATTCGGCATTTGGGCGATGTCCTCGACGGTGTCGACGGAGCCGCGCTCGCTGACGAAGGCGCCGCCGACAGAGATGGCGGAGCCGTAGATGGAGATCGACGGCCATTCGGACACGCGGACATTCCCGACGAGCATGATGCTTGTCACGCGCGCAAGGTCGTCGTAGGTGACGTGGCCGGGCTCAATGCCCAATGACGCGCACACCTCCGCCTCTATCGCGGGAGATTTGAACGCGTATATGTCTGTGCCTGCGGGAGCGGCGGGAACGGTGACGTCGGACGTTTCCGGCGCGGATGTTTCCGCAGATGTATCGGCAGACGTGCTCTCGGACGTGTCGGCTGACGGAGCCGAAGTCGCGGCAGCGTCGGACGAAGCGCTTTGAGACGCGCTGTCAGACTCGGTGCCAGCGCCGCCGTGTCCGAACGATACGCGCGCGGCAAATATTGCGGCAATTATTATTGCGACGGCGGCGGCAAAGATCGCGATCACGGCGGCGCGCTTTGACGCGGGAGCGGATGCACGTTCGAGCGCGCAGAGAAGCGCGCCCGCGTCCCTGTACCTGTCGTCGGGGTCGAAGCGCGTGCATTTGTCCGTTATTTTCAAAAGTCCGCTGTCGGCAGTGCCCTTGTCGAGGGCGGACTCGCCGGTCAAAAGCTCGTGCATGAGCGCTCCCATAGTGTAGACGTCGGAGCGCGTATCTGTCTGACGGTACCCGTACTGCTCGGGCGGCGAATACTGCGGCGTGCCGAGCACCTGCGTGTCCTGCCCCGACCCTTCGTCGTAGCGGCGCGCGATGCCGAAGTCGATGAGATAAACGGAGCCGTCGGAGGAGCGGATTATGTTTTCGGCCTTGATGTCGCGGTGGATGACGGGCGGCGTCTGCGAATGGAGCCGCTTCACGATCCGGCAGAGCGGGATCATTATCGAAAGCGTCTCGTCCTTTGAGAGAGCGCCGCGCTTTTGGATATAGTCAAGGAGCGTCTGTCCCTCGATATATTCGCGAAGGATATAGCCGACGCCGTCCTCCGAGACGAAGTCGAGACATTCGGGGATGCCACAGCCGCCGACCTCGCGCAGTATGGACAGCTCGTAGGAGAGATCCTCCTGTTCGCTGTCGGAGCGCTTGAGGACGAGCTTTGCGCCGTCGCTTTTGCGTTTGACGAGCGCGGTCGTTCTGTGCGGCGAATTTTTAAGTATGGCGAGTACTTCGTACATGCCGCGCCAAGCGGACGGCAAAAGCGAGTCGAGGCCGTCCGAGCCGATGATGTCGTCCATACGTTAAAGAAGGAGAGGTTCTTCGTCGAGCGAGCGGAGCATTTCGTCCGTTTCGTCGAGCGTCATATGCTTTTTGAGCGCGAATATAACGACCGCGTCGCGGCGGACCTTCGCGTAAAGCGCGCCGCGCTGTGCGGAACGGAGAAGACGCTGTGAGTCGTCGAGGTTCAGTTTAAGGGCGACCGCGATGCGGAGCACTACATCGCGCCCGGGCGCGCGTATGCCCTCGCATATCTGATATACGAAGCTGCGGCTCAGAAGTATCAGTTCGCTGAGCTGCGGCACGTTGACGGAGCGCTTCTTCATGAATTCGGAGAGGAGCTCGGGAAACGACTTCGCGTCGAAGCATTCGTCGGGCAGGTCCTTTACGCCGAGCTGTTCGATGAGGAATAAAGTCTCTTTCGTATCGTAGTGTGTCATAACGGTCCCCCTGCGGCGGAAATACGCCGTCTGTACTTGACAGACATACAGACATATAATAAATATGAAAATATGCAATATGAGTAATTAACAGTATACCACAAAGCTGCGGCAAAATAAACGGAAAAAACGTATAAAATGACGCAGTCTGCATGCCTTTTTTTAATTATAACAAAATGTACGTCCGAATTGGTATGCAGACTGCATAATCGGGGGGGGGGTAACGCATTTTTTTTGCGCTTGACACCTCTTTTTTACGCGAGTATAATTAAAAACGTACAAAATCAAAAAACGGCAGTGAAGGGTAAATATATGGCAAACGCATCGCTCGACAAAAATGCTCCGATCGCCATAGCAGGCTGTGACGGCTACGGCGCGGACGAGGTCAGGGAAGCGCTGTCGCGCGCGTTCGACGCGATAGGAGTGAAAGGGCCGCTTTCCGGCAAAAAGGTCGTGATAAAGCCCAACTTCGTCGCGAAGCGCACGCCCGACGAGGCGGCGACCGTACACCCCGCCGTGCTCGCCGCCGTCGCCGACGTTCTGCACGAGCGCGGCACGGGCGAAATAGTTCTCGCGGAAAGTCCCGGCGGCGTATACAACCAGGCGCGTCTGCGCGCCATATACGCGTCGACGGGTGCGGAGGATGTCGCAGAAGCGCACGGCATAACGCTCAACTATGACTGCGGGTACAGGGAAGTGTCGTCGCAGGACGGGAAGGTGTGCCGCCTTTACGACATCATCGACCCGATACTCGACGCAGATGTGATAGTCGATGTGTCGAAGCTCAAAACGCACGCGCTGACGGGCATGAGCGCGGCGGTCAAAAACATGTTCGGCGCGATACCCGGCATCGTCAAATTCGAGATGCATTCGCGGTACCCGGATTACGGCGACTTCGCCGAAATGCTCGTCGACCTGTGCGAGCTTTTGTGCGGGCGCGCCGAGTTCATCTCCGTCACCGACGGCATCGTCGGTATGGAGGGCAACGGTCCGACCGCGGGCAAGCCGAAGCACCTCGGCGCGCTGCTCGTGTCGCGCAATCCGTTCGCGTCGGACGCGGTCGCGGCGGCGCTGATCGGGAGAGACGGCGAAATCGGCACTGTTGTGCGTTCGGCTGAGCGCGGTTATTGCAGCGCGAAAGCTGACGGATGCCGTGTCGTTGAGCTCGGTGCGAGCGTAGGCGAGATGTCGAAGTCGGGATTTGAGCTTCCCGACTCGGCTGACAAAAACATGATAGAGGTCATGCGCACCGCATTCGGCGGCAGGATATACAAGCTGTTCGCCCCGTACCCCGTCGTCGACGCGAAGCGGTGCGTCGGGTGCGGCGTGTGCGCGTCGTCGTGTCCGCGCAAAACGATAAACATGACGAAGACGAAGTCGGGGAAGCGCGTGCCCGAGATAGTGCGCGACGGCTGCATACGGTGCTTCTGCTGTCAGGAGCTGTGCCCGCACGGCGCCGTAAAGATAAAGAAAAATCCGATAACGAGGATACTCAGTTAAAATGGAACGTTCCGCATACGCGAAAATAAATCTCTATCTCGACGTGACGGGGAAGCGTCCCGACGGCTACCACGACATCGCGTCCGTGATGCAGTCGGTGTCGCTGCACGACACGGTGACGCTCGACGCGGCGAAGTCGCCGACGCCGTCGGTACATATGACGTGCAGTCTGCGGTTTTTGCCTACGGACTCGCGCAATCTCGCCGCCAGAGCGGCGGAGACGTTCATGGCAAAGACTGGGATATCGGCGGACGTGAAGATACACATAGTCAAGCGCATCCCCGTCGCGGCGGGAATGGCGGGCGGCAGCACGGACTGCGCGGCGGTGCTCCGCATGATGAACGACACGTTCGGTCGTCCGCTGTCAGTTGACGAGCTGTGCGCGCTCGGGAAGAGTCTCGGCGCGGACGTGCCGTTCTGCATACGCGGCGGCTGCGCGGTGACGCGCGGCATCGGCGACGTCATCGAGCCGTGCGAGCCCATGATGCGCGCGCCGATACTGATAGTCAAAATGAAGGAGCGCATCTCGACAGCCGAGGCTTACGCGAAAATAGACACGCTAAAAAGAACTGACGCGCCGCCGCTGTCCGCGCTCACGGACGCGATAGCGGCGGGGAGACTGGAAGGCGTCGCAAAAGCGTTCTACAACGTGTTCGAGTCGGCGCTGCCGGAGGGGTCGCACGTACCGGAAGTAAAAAAAGCGCTCGCGGGCACGGGCGCCGTCGGCGTCCTTATGAGCGGGAGCGGTCCGACCGTGTTCGCCGCGTATCACAAACGCGGCGACGCGAAATCGGCGATGGCGGCGATGGAGAAGCTCGGGTATTCGTCTGTGATAGCGTATCCGACGCAGTCTGAGGAGTGATGTTATGCAATCGCATAACATTTGAGCGTGATATTATACAAACGCATAATATCACGCCAGTGTCGAAAATGATTGCAAAATCCGCGCCGATGTGGTAATATGAATAATAATGCTCTATTGCTCTGCATTTTACTGCGAGGAAAACGAAAACGATGAAAAAGTCATATATCAAAGCTGTAATGCATATTATAACGCTCGCGCTCGGTGTCGCGCTCGTCGCCGCCGGCGTGACGTTCACGGCGCTGTCAGTCGCGCCGCGCGCGGAATGGGTCGACATAATCGGCCGCTACGGCGACGTCGCGTACAGTCTCGACAGCAGCTATGAGACGAACATCAACAACAACGGTCATGCCGTCACGCTGTCGGGTCCGCTCACATACGACGAGGGCGGCTCCGAGGACCCCGTGTTCGGCGTGAAGTCGGAGACTGTGTTCATTGTCCGCATATCGGAGATGTACCAGTACAGGCAGACAGACGGCGGGGTGTGGGAGACTGTCTGGAGTGAGGATATAATACCGGGCGGCGAGGGACACGAAAATCCCGAGTCGTACCCGGAGAACGTGCGCTCGGGATTTTACAGTGCGCACAATGTAAAAATAGGCGCGCTCAAGGTCACCGACGAGCAGCTCTCGTCGGTCACGGCGCGCAAAAGCATCGGAGCGCTGCCCGACGTCGACGTGCGCGGGTTCCATACAGAGGGCGCGTATATAACGAACTCGCAGTCGCTTTCATCGCCGAAGGTGGGAGACGTGCGCATACGCTTTGAGGAAGCATGCACGAACGAAATAACGGTCGTCGGCATGCAGCGAAGCGGCGAGGTCGTGCCGTGGCGTCCCGACGATGTAACAAAGCTGCGCATAATGCATGTGTTTGACGGTGTGATGACGCCGAAGGAGGCGTCGCGCGCGATGATGAACGTCGACGAGGCGCAGCGCGTCATATGGTGGCAGACGGCGCTCGGCATCGTTATGACGGCGCTCGGAGCGTTCGCGCTCGTGTTCGGCTATGCGTCGGCGACGGGGTATGAGCCGATACTGAAAAAGCCGGCGCTGACGGGACGCGCAGCGTCCGCGGTCCACGCGGCGGTGATCGCGGTGCTGGCGATACTCGTATCGGCGGCGGGCGCGTGGGCGAGAGTTTCGGCGATACTTTTGGCAGTGCCGCTCGTGGCGCTCGCGGTATACGTGTTCTTCGCCGCCGCCGATATGTACAGGCGCACGCCGCGCCGTCCGAAGGCGGAGGAGGAGTATAAGCCGATACTCATAAAAAAGGACGAGTTCAAAAAGAAATAATACGCGCGGCAAAACTCTTTCTCTGATCGCAGAACGCCGTATCGAGTCTTTGTCTGCCACGCAAGTCGAAAATGAAGATCGAAGGAGAAAAGAGAATGATAATCCGAGAGCTGACGACTTTTGACCTTGATGTGCTTCTCGACTTGTATAACAGCGTCGGCTGGACATATTATACAAAAGCGCCCGACATGCTCAAAAAAGCGTATGAGAATTCCTTGCTGACATTGGGAGCTTATGACGGCAGCAAATTAGTAGGGATAATCCGCACGGTGGGCGACGGATTTTCCGTTGTGTTTATACAGGATATTTTGGCTTTTCCCGAATATCAGCGCAAAGGGATAGGAACACGGCTTTTGCGTGAGATAATGAACCGATTCCCTGACGTCTACCAGATGGAATTGATGACGGACAACACTGATAAAACGGTTTCCTTTTATCAGTCGGTCGGATTTGTCAAGGCTGACGACATGGGCTGCTGCGCGTTTATGAAAATGTCAAAAATCTTTTATACGCCGCCAATTAAATCTAAATAACGAAAAATCGACCGTTGATTCACCGGTTCTCCGGTGAAAAGCCAGCGGTCTTTTTTATACTTAAACTACACAAATCGTGATACGGTTACAACTTCAGCAGGTGTTCAAGAGGTCATAAAGTCGGCAGTACGGTCGAAGGCGGTATTCTCACCGAGAAAAACACTACTTATGGTAGATTTCTTCACAATTCGGGTGTATAATGTTTGGTGTTGAATGGGCGACTGTTCGACAAATCGGGATTTAACGAGAAGTGAATCGGAACTATATGAGAGGAAAACACTTTATGTATGATGTCATTGTCGTTGGCGCAGGTCCGGCGGGATGTACCGCCGCAAAAATAC
>CANPXS010000085.1 GCA_947586625.1 uncultured Clostridia bacterium
CATTGCGTTTTCCTCCGTTTTGGCTTTTTTATTTTACACCATTCCTGAGGTTTACACAATATTCGGGATGGACTCCGGCATTTGTTTCGAAGGTCTTTTGGCCTGAAGAATTTTCTATGCTGCAAGACCGATATATCAATCTCGATGAGATGAACTATCTTGCCAAACGCATGGACAGCTTTGATACGCTCGAGATGGATCAGTTTCTCATCGGCATAACAAAGCTCAGTGATCCCTCTGTAAAAGACCTCATCAACCTGACATTCAACCTTGATCATTTCACACTTGTGAAAGATGTCGGCAGTTACGGCAAGATCGGCAGAGCATATGTGATGAATACGGAAGGATGTATTCCCGTCGATGATGAAGATGATCCGAAATACGCTGCCATAGGCAAGAACATAATAGAACGCAGACTTTCACAGATAACGGAGCGAGGTCTCCTCATCTATGATCCGTTCGAAGAATTAACTGAGGTCTATGATGGGCAAACATTTCCTCCGTACTATGATCGCTCTGATTTCATCGTTTCGTTGCAGCTCGGATTCAACGGCAAGCATGAACTTCTTTTGCTGCCGGATGATGAGCGTGCGATACAGAAAGCGGCGGTCAGATTGGACGCGCCATCCGTTCGTGAATGCACAGCGGATATCGAAACAGAGGATCCGAATGCAGCATCGATGACGGAAAGATTCCAAAGCCTCATAGAAAACGAAGGAGTCTATGTGGCAAACAAGATGCTGAAAAAACTTGATCTGCAAAGCTTGGATTGGGACAAGCTGTCCGCAGTCATAGAAACGACCGGCGCCGAAAATATCGCGGATATAGTCCGTATCGCAGATCATCTTGACGACTTCACCTTTATTCCCGACGTTTCAGATGAGGAAGATCTCGCTCACTACCTCGTAGACAACAGAGATGATTACGCCATTAATCCCGAAATGGAAGATTTCTTTGATTTTTCGGGCTTCGGGAAGTATTTTGTCAAGGAATATGGCGGCAAGTTTGTCAGCGGAGGTTTCGTTTTTCGTGAAGACTATGGAGATGTCGGGATGTTTCTCTGCCATGATGACGACGAAGACGAATATGATGATATTACAATTGGAGGTATATAGATATGGCACTGTTTTTTTCAAAAATAACGCTGACCGCCGAAGATAAGCAGACGAGTTTTTTCGTTTCGGGGAGTCCGAAGTCCATCGACGAGTTCGACGGATGGAAAGCGTATGAGAAATTCATCGGTAATATTGACGCCGAATGCGACGTCGGAGTCCGCGTTGATGCGTATGTGTACGGCGAGGGTAAGGTCTTCACGGCAACGCCGGAAGAAGTGGCGTATTTGACCATGCGCGTCGAAGCTGACGCAAAATTTCTGCATACCCTTTGTTACAAAGTCGGCGAGAATGATTTCACAGTCAGTTGGTCAACGAATGGAATCTCCGACACGGAACTTATATGACGATAGAAAATAAAACGCGGCATCCAATCGAAATCAAGAATCTTGCCGATCTCAAGCGCAGCATAAAAGTCGGCACCGAGTTTACCGCTACGTCGCACCGAAATCATCCCGATATCGTAGGTCTGCGGCGTTTTGTTACGGAGGTACAGTCGAACGCTTTTTACTCAAAGATCAAGGATCAGCCGGAGCATAAATACTCAACATGCAATTACGGGAAAGGATTCCGAACGGACTTTGAAAAAGCATCATGCTGCCGATTCTGCGGCTCGACGGTTCAGGTGCTTGACGCGAGACGCGGCGACGGGAGCGTCCTTTATGAGATGGAGATATACGAAAACAACATTAATGAAACGGAGGAAAACAGCATGAACGAATGGGAACGCATACATCGGCAGGCGGAGCGGTTCAAAGAAGAATACCCGCCCGGCACACGGATATTGCTCCTTCGCATGGGAGACGATCCCCGCCCCGTCGAGGACAATATGCGCGGTACGGTCGAATTTGTCGATGACATGGGGACTATACACTGCGGTTTCGATAACGGACGCTCAATCGGTATCGTTCCCAGCGAGGACAGCTTCCGCAAGCTCACAGATGCGGAACTGAAAGAGGAACTCGACAACGGCGAAGAAGAACTGGATGAGCAGATGATGGGAATGTAGAGGTGAGAGATGTCGGAAGAAAAGAAAGGCGTGACCGTAAAGATCGACGCAGGGCTTCACGAGGAAGTGCGGCAGTATTTGAACGATCACGGCATGACTATGGCGGAATTCGTTTCCGCCGCAATGAGGGATGAGCTTCATCCGAAAATATCTGATAAGGAGGCAGATGTGAAAACGAGAACACTTGCGTTTCAGGTGCCTGAAGAACTGTTCGGAAGAATAAAGGATTATCTGACGCGTCACAACATGACGCAGAAAGAGTTTGTAATCGGTCTGATCGAATCCGAGCTCGACCGCGACACGGCGATGTGTGAGAACAATGTCGACGGTTTGAGCGATGTCGGTGAGCCGTCGGACACCGACGATGACAGACGATGTCGCCGACGTTGGCGAGCGTGACGCGCCTGTCGATGGCTTTGACGAAGATGCCGAAGATGATGAGCAGCAGGGCGAGACAGACGACGATCACAGCGAAAATGAAGAAGATGAGGACGAATCAGAGGGATTCGGGATGGCGATGTGAGGTGAGGACAGCGGAATAGAATTTATCAGACAAAAGAAAGCTGCGGACATCATATGGCTGTCCGCTTTTTTGATATGTTCGCCGGGATAGGCGGTTTTCGCAGTGGGCTTACGGCGGCGAGAGGTTTTGAATGCGTCGGCTGGTGCGAGATAGACAAATATGCGCGGCAGGCATATGAAGCAATGTATGACACGAAAGGAGAGATATTTTTTGAAGACGCAAGAACGATCGACCCGGAGCGGCTGCTCCCTGCCTTGTTCCCGGGTATCAGGGAAACCGTATCTATTCGCAGGACGGAACTGTCTCAGCACTGACGAGCTGATACGGCGAGTTGAGGACAAAACGAACCTGTACATGGTAGGGCTGCACGCCAATGTGGATACGAAAACAGGTGATAAAATCGCGGAACCAGGCAACAGCATAGATCTCTCGCATATTGAGTAGAATAAGCGTTGCGGACGTGCCAGAAAAGCAGGGCACACATACTTTTTCGACTTTAAGCGCTCATGCCGTATTTTGTATCGGCATGAATGAAGGAATTTCAATTGCAAACACGGTGCGAAGTATCACGGCGCGTCAGGATTCAGGCATAAGCACCCGATGCGGATGTACTCCGTGGCGGGACGCGTTTTGAAAACTGCGTATCTTTTGAACATAACGGACTCAATTGTCTACTGTTCCCTTTCGGTGACGATGTAGATATAGACATCGGAAAGCTTGCGATATGGCGGCTCAACAGTCATGACACATTCGGAGGAACATGGCTCTCGGACTTCAAAGTCAACGAATTGGGCGTTGGCAGCGACGAGCCTGACAATATTTATATGGGAGGTATTTGATATGCCGATACTCTGTTTTCTCGGAGGACTTTTCCTCGGCGGCATCACGATGATGGTCGTTATGTCGTGCATACAGATCAGTGCGCACGATGAGCTGCACGACAGAGAGGACGAAGGCACGGATCACAGAAGATGATTCGTGCCTTTGCGTATCCTTTATCATAAAAACATAGCCATATACAACGGAAGATGAAGTATTCCATCCTTTATCATTAGGTCTTTGGGATATAGGATATATGATTCACCTATCTTCCCCGAAAATTTAGCGCGGAATTTGTCAAGCGACGAATGTGAACGATAACTGCTTGATTTGACCTCGATAGGAGACACCTTCTTCCCAATCGAAATGAGGAAATCTATTTCCATATGGTTTTCACGGTTCAGATTGTCGTAGTTTGAGTAAAAATACAGCTTATGCCCACGGCATCTGAGAGTCTGAGCCACGATGTTTTCCATGATCATTCCCTCGTTTATGTCGAGCTTATCGAAAAGAACGGCACGGTATAGTTCATTATCCGTAAACGGTCTGTCCATGAACGTGTGTGTTATGAGCAGTCCCGTATCCGCCATATAGCACTTTTGTGTTCCGCTTTCTGCACTCAGTGCAAGCGCTGAACATGGATCGGTAACGTTGAAGCAGCGATTTATGATCATTGCCTCGTCAAGCCATATAAACGAATCTTCATAAGCGCGGAACCGAGCGTTTTTGTCGATATCGGAAAGCGTATATTTCTTTTTCTCCTTTGCGAGCTGCGACGGTATTTCATCAAATACCGCGTATACCTTTTCTTCATAACCGGCTGCAAACTTTGAAACATCGTTGCGATAGAGACGCAGAATTGAACGCTTTGCCATATCGGATGCCTCAAAATTCTTTCCGTCTATATACGCGGCTACGGACTGCGGCATACCTCCGACAAGGATGTACTGCCTAAAATCATTCATGACCTTTCTATGCAGAGCCTGGCCGAGAGGGCGTCTTTTCTCGAAGCATTCTTTTATGAGCGGGTACGTAGCCGTATCGCCCATAGCCCATAGGAACTCTTCAAAATCCATCGGAAACAACTCGATGTGATCTTCTTCAGACGGAATAATGATGTCTTCGGTGTTCTTTTTCAAGCGTATAAGAGAACCCGTTTCAATATAGTCATATCTTCCGTCCGCAACAAGATATTTTATGAGCTGACGCGCACGCGGGTATTGCTGAACCTCATCGAACACTATAAGCGACTCACGCCTGTAAAGAAGCGTTGAATAGAATGCGGACAGCTTTGCAAAGAAAAAATCAAGATCATACGTGTCATACGTAAAGAGATCGAGTATATCCTGTGGAGCATTTCCGAAGTCGATGATTATATGGCTCCGGTATTCATTTTCGGCAAACCGTGAGACGATATAGCTTTTTCCGACACGTCTTGCCCCATCGATCATAAGCGCCGTTTTCCCGCCGCTGGTATTTTTCCAACGCAGAAGCGCATCGTATATTTTCCGTTTCATGTTTTCCCGCCTTACAAATTTCATGTGTTCATGAATAAGTATAACACATTCGTCACGAAAAAGCAACTTGTTTAAAAGGAATTTGTCACGAAAAAGCAAGTCATTTACGGCGTATACATCACCAATAAGCAAGTATATTATTTTGCTGATGTCACGTAAATTTCATTTAACAGAGGAGGTCAATAAAAAATAATGAAAACACCCGTGTCGAGGGTCGGCAACAAAACGCCGATCCTCGATATTATTTATTCGATGTTCCCGCTCGAATATGAACGGTTCGTCGATGTGTTCGGCGGTTCCGGCAGCGTGCTGCTCGGAAAACCGCGAATCGATGCGTTTGAAGTATACAACGACTTCGACCGCAACCTCGTCAATCTGTTTCACTGTTTGAAGGAGCGAACTATGGCGACGATCCGCGAACTCGGATTCTGCCATCTCAACTCGCGCGAAGATTTCATGTTTGTGAAAAAGTTTTTCGAAGACGAGACGTTCGACGACATATTTACGGATGAAGAACTTAAGCTGACAACGGTACTTTTCCTGCCGCCCGCATCAAGTGAGCTGTGCGAGATACGCCGCCGTATCACCGGCGACTACGATGTAAGGCGCGCGGCAATGTTCTTAAAGCTATTGCGATACAGCTATTCGAGCGGCGGCAAGTCATATTCTTCACAGCCGTTCGATATACGCAAATTGTTCCTCATGATCCGTGCGCTTTCCGACAGAATGGCAAACGTCGTGATCGAAAATCAGGATTTTGAGGCGCTAATCTGCCATTATGACAGACCGGAGACGCTGTTTTATGCCGATCCCCCGTATATCTCGACAGAGGATATGTACGACGTTGAGTTTACTATGGACGATCACGTTCGCCTGCGGGATACACTGTTCGGAATCGAGGGCAAGTTCCTTTTGTCATACAACGACTGCGAGGAAGTCCGCAGACTCTACGACGGATGCAGGATATTCCCGTTCACGCGCATCCATTCAATGGCGCAGAGATATGACGCGGGACGCGAATTCGGCGAGCTTCTGATCGGCAACTATGACATATTCGAGCGTGGACGCGCACAGCCGAGCCAGCTCTCGATGTTCGCGTAAAATCCCCCTGCACGGCGCAAGGGGATTTTTGTATGATCATGTCCATGAGATATTCAGCTTTCGATTCTGTTTAACACAGTCGGCGAGATAAAGGTTGATAAGCGTCTGATACGGAATACCGATAACGGACGCCTGCTCCTTGAAATATTCTATTGTGTCCTTGTCGATGTTTATAGTAATCTGTTTTTTTAATTTCTTTGTGTAGGGATTCCTTTTGGTTCCCGAAAAATCGTATTCGTCTCTCATAATCAACACCTCGATTCAAAAATTTCTGTACTGTTCGGACTCTGTCCGTGTCGCTCTTCTGGCGGAGATGATGCGGATCACCGTTTCGGATTGTCGCAGACAATGACAGACTACCAGAAGATTTGCCGCAGCACTCATTCCGAGAATAATAAATCTCTACTCGTTGTCGGAATGATCAGGATCGACTATCAAAAGTGCGTTCTCATCGTAAAAAACGGTGCTTGCCTCCTCGAACGAAATATGATGTTTTTCTTTGTTGATGGAATTTTTGTACTCATCCCATTCAAATGATATGGTATTTATAATTATATTATAATTACAAGTGCCGTGGCTGTCAAGAAGAAATATCTCTATTATTTGGCAACGAAACGAGGAAAAGCGTTGAATATAAAGCGCAGGCTCATATTTGATCACATCGTGTGATATATTGGCAATACGTACCTAATGTGATAATTGCGTCAGGAGTGATAATCATGTGAACCATAGTCAAGGAAGTAGACACATTTTTGAATAAATATTTTCATCATGAGGGCATAAAAATCACTTTCGTCTCAAGTAGGCAGCTTCCACCTCATTAGGAGTCAGATAGCCAAGCGAACCATGATGACGTTTTGAGTTGTAGTAACCCTCGATGTAGGAAAATACAGAGAGCTTAAGATCATTGAGAGAGGTGTAAGTCCTTCGGTCAGTCTCTTCCTTTTTCAGATATTTGAAAAAGGATTCACAGACGGCATTGTCAAAAGGATACCCTTTCTTGGAAAAGGACTGCACTACGTTCAAGGAATCAAGAAGCTGCCGGAAAGCGAACGCTGTGTACTGGGAACCTCTGTCGGAGTGGAACATGAGTCCATAGGGTGCGTTTCATGCCTCATAAGCCTTTTGGAAGGCAGTCATAACAAGATTCACATCGGGCTTTGCGGAGATATGCCACGCGATCACCTTTCGTGAAAACAGGTCAATGACAACACAGAGGTAATACCATTTTCCGCCTGCCTTGAGATAAGTAAAATCGCTTACCCATACAAGATTCGGCGCATTTTGAGAGAATTGCTGCTTCAGATGGTTTGTGCAGTCTCCGCTCTCGTGCTGATGCTTGCGGCATCTGGGCTTATCGGTTGACATTTTTGGCAGATCCATATCCCGCATCAGGCGGTACACTCGTCCGACACTGATGCGGATGCCATAATCACGCTCCAGAATGTATCTAGTCTTGTAAGCTCCGAGTCGCTTGTCATAGTCTGCGTAGATATGTAGAATCAACTGCCGGAGTTTCTGGTTTTCGGATGTTCTGGGTGCCAAAACAGAGTTGAAGTGTTTGTAGTATGTGCTCCTATTGACATTAAGGACTCGGCAGAGTGTCTTGATATCATGCTGGAAACGCAGTTTATGTACGGCGGTCAGTCTTTGCTTGAGTGTGGCGTGAATATGGCAATCGCTTTTTTTAAGATGAGGTTTTCCTCCTCAAGTTGTGCATTGCGTTTTGGGAGTTCCTTGACCTGTTTTGCGGTAAGGACTTCGCCATCATCGATTTCTACAGTAGAATACTGCTTTACCCATTTGCCAAAAGCGGATGGGGAAACACCGTATTCTTTGCAGAGTTGAGCTTGAGTCTTGCCATTCTGATGCAGTGAGACGAGGGATTTCTTGAATTCCTCATCATATTTTGTGTAGGTATTGGTCGCCATAAGAACCCTCCTTTTTGATGTCTTTTTTATTGTATCATATTGTTCATTCCTGTGTCTACTTATTTAGTATAGATCCAAGTTCAATCAATGGTGCCGACAGGTTGTGGCGTTGTGTCTGACAACATTTATGCAGACAACGCTGCTCTATCTGGGACTCATGACGTTCATCACGGACATGCTGCCGGGTCTCGGCATAATGCTCGCGGCTAATGATGTGCCGAGGATAGCGCAACAGTTCGGACTTGACAGCTCGATCAGGGTGAACATGATGAGTGTTATCCATTCTACGACGACCGCAGTCAATCTTTCGCGCTCAGTTGCAAAAGCGGTTGGAAAGTGAGGTATATCATTTGAACGACAAAATCGAATTGACAAGAGCTGACATCAGCGTAGACCCCGATATGGAAGTTGACTGCGACATCGGCGAAGAAATAACGGCTTACCTTGAAACATGGTTCGACGTCGACAGGAAGTTCGGACTTGATACAGCGTCCAAAGATGGCACGTGGCTGAATATGTACGCGAAATATGATCCTTTTGTCGATACGCTGCGGATAGAATGCGAGATCGACAGTGCCGACGGCAGTTCATATTTCGATTATGAGCCGACTGATGCGGAGGCATGTATGATCAAAGATATGATCGCAGAAAAGATATACGAGATATACGGACAGACGCCGCAGGAATTCTGCCTCGATGTGCGCGGCGATCCGTCAAATGAAATGCGGGAGATGACATAACGGCATGACACAATATTTGTACCCGCAGAATCTTGAAGCGAGAGCGACGATGTGGCTGTGGGGACTGCGCGAGTTTGCAATACTCGGGATATCGGCGATGCTGTCCGTCGTGATACTCGTGTATGCCGGACTCGTCCTTCCCGCAGCGGCGACGCTCTGTTACGGCTTCTTGACGATCCGCACCGACGACATGACTATCCTCGACTATATCAGGCTCGCGGTTCGGTACTTCATATCGACACAGCAATACTACGAGTGGGAGGAAAAAGCTGAATTATGAAACCGAAAAAGAGAAAGAAGCGGTCGGTGCAGGATCTCATAGGCATAAGATCTTTTTCGAGGTACGGGATAGAAACGGATAAGGGGGGAGCTTGTGTTTTTTCTCGTCTCCCCCACAAACATCTCTGTCCTGTCGCCCGCGAACATTGAGAATAAGATAAGACATCTCATGATGGTGCTGTCCGCTGTTCCCGATATAGAGATAGTATGCACGGACTCATCCGAATGCTTTGACTCAAACAAAGCATATCTGCACGACCGTTTTGATGACGAGAAAAATCCGAACGTGCGCCGCCTCATCGAGCGAGATATCGAATCACTCGACAGCATGGGAACTGAAATGGCAGCGGCGCGGCAGTTTATGTTCGTTATACGCAAGCAAAATCAGAACGAGAAGCAGATGTTCGATATCACCAACAGCGTCACAAAGGCGATATCCGATCAGGGCTTCGAGGTGACACGTATGAGGCGCGAAGACATAAAGCGCATACTTGCGATATACTTTGAGGCGACCGTGTTCGGCGAGCATATGCCGGATGTCGATGGGGAGCAGTTCTTAAATAAAACGATAAGAAATGCGCTGTAAAGCCTGAAAAAAATATGCGGAGGCGAACCCTTTGCCTCCGCATATTTCATGCGTCGTTATTATGCTCAATTAAAGACAGTATGGCAATCTAACTAAAAATAAAGTCCTACGACAAAGATGCTTTTCTGGTTCTATCCCAAATTTTGTGTAAACACCCCATCATGGCATAATGCGTGTCTTGCGAGCGGTCGGCGGAACAAGTT
>CANPXS010000086.1 GCA_947586625.1 uncultured Clostridia bacterium
GCTCCGTCGTGACTGCGACGAAGCCGTCGACGACGCCGTAACCCTCGCGCGGCAGGTCGAACGCGAACGCGACGACAACGTCGTCCGCGCTGACGTCCTTGTTTATTCGGCAGAGACGGGAAGTGAGCGCTGCTCTTTCACTCACGGACATTCACTCCTTTCACAGTAAATTCGGCGCGCACCGTCAGAGATAAAGCTCGATGCGCTTGAAGCTCTTGCGGTCGAGAGCCTCGGTGTTTTTGATCTCGTACCTGTTGGAGTCGCTGTCGTTGAGAAAAACGTGCTCGGGCGAGACCTTGAGGATGTTGCGGAACGTGTCGCGCATATTGAACGACAGCTTGCGTCCGTCCGATATGACCTCCCAGTACGAGTAACCGTAACGCTCCTTGACGGACAGAATCTTGTCTATCACAGGCGCATAATACTTGCGGTCGAGCTCCGCGCGAAGCATCGACGCTATATCGTCGGGGAACTCGTCTACGTCCGAGATTATGCCTATCTCGGCGCTGTCGCGGTCGAGTACGGATATATACTTGTACGGGTGCTCATACGGGAATGAGCGGTGCAGATAAATGCGGTCGAAGTATTTTTCGCCGCCCGTCGCCTCGCCGTCAAGGCCGACGCCCTCGGGGAGCTTCACGTTGAGAGACAGAAAATCGCCCTCGCGCTTGAATACGGCGTTTTCGTTTGTAATATACGTTATCGAAACGACGTCCGACAGCGCCGTTTTTTTGAGCTCTTCAGCCATGGTGTACCTCCTTTAACCCTCGATGCCTATGTTGCGCAGCGCGTCAAGCTGCAATTTGTACAGTCCGTAGTAGATGCCTTTCTTCTTTATGAGCTCCGCGTGGGTGCCGAACTCGGGCATCTTGCCGTTTTCTATGACGATAAGATGGTCGGCGTCGCGAAGCGTCGACAGACGGTGCGCGATCATTATGGTCGTGCGTCCCTTTATGAGGCGTTCGAGCGCTGTCTGTATCTGACGCTCCGTCTGCGTGTCCATCGCCGCCGTTGCCTCGTCCATGATGAGTATGCGCGGATTCAGCAGTATCGCGCGCGCGATCGAGATTCGCTGACGCTCGCCGCCCGACAGATCCTTGTAGCCGAAGCCTATCATCGTGTCGTAGCCGTCGGGAAGCTTGATTATGAAATCGTGCGCGCCCGCGAGCTTCGCCGCCGTCAGGATCTCAAGATCGGTCGCCTCGGGCTTCGCATAACGGATATTTTCTTTGATCGTGCCCATGAACAGGTACGTTTCCTGCGACACGATGGCGATGTTGCGCCGTATATCGGAGAACGGTATATCTCGCACGTTGACGCCGTCGATAAGTATCTCGCCGTCGACGGTGTCGTAAAGGCGTATGAGCAGGTTAGCGAGCGTCGATTTGCCCGCGCCGGTGTGACCGACGATGCCGATTATCTTGCCGGGCTCAATGTCGAACGATATGTCGTCGATTATCTTGCGGTTCTTCTCATACGAGAATTCGACGTTTTTGAACTCGACGTGTCCCTTCGCCTCGCCGATAGATGTCGGGTGGTCGCTTTCGACTACGTCGGGGATAGCGTCCATTATCTCGGACAGACGGTTCATCGAGTTTAAGCTGTCGGTCAGCGTGTAGACGACGTCGATGAAGAAACCCATCGGACTGTACACCATGTTCATGTAGTTGGTGAACAGGATAAGGTCGCCGTATGTGAACGAGCCGTCGCCGGAGCGTATGACCATCCAGCCGCCTACGCCGAGAACGACGATGTTGCCGATGAAAAGTAAGAAGTTGACGACGGGAAACGCGGTCGTGTTGTAAACGGACGCCTTCTTATCGGCTTCGGCGACGGTGCGGCTGCGCTTTTCAAAGCGCGCGCTTTCGGCTTCCTCTTTGGAGAACGCCTTTACGACGCGTATGCCCGTCAGAATGTCCGATAGCAGCGAGTTGAGCGAACGCGATGCGGAGAATCGCTTCGCGTGGTACATATCCATGCGCGCGAAGAGCTTCTTCATTAAAAACGCCATTATCGGCACGGTGATGAACGAAAGTATCGTCAGCTTCCAGTTGACGGTTATCATTATGATCATCACGGCGATTATCTGACAGATATTTACGAGAAAGTACGGGACCGTGTTGCAGAAGAAGTCGTAGATGTTGTTCGCGTCGCGGTTGACCTGCGTCATAAGACCGCCAGTCTGTCGGTTCGTGAAATAGCTGATGGACAGACGCTCTATCGACTTGAATATCTCTTTTTTCATGTCGTACGTCACCTTTGCCGCGATGACGGAGGTGATGTAGTTGTTGAGCATCGTCACGAACATCGAAATAAGGCGCGTTGCGAAGATGATGCCTATGACGAGAAGTATCTCGCCGTAGAATTTGCCGGTTTTTGTGAGCACCTCGTCGTAGTAGAATTTACTCGACACGTACGGCGACAAAACGCCGAGCGCGCTCGTCAGAACGAGCGTCAGAAGAATGAGGCAGAGATGGACCGTATAGCGCTTGAAGAAAACGGAAAAGCGCTTTAATATGTGGACCTTGTCCATGCAGTGTGGGCATATCTTGCGCTCCGGGTCGGCGTACCTTCTGCCGCACTTAGGGCAGAACAGCTCCTCCTTCTCGTTGTCGTCCTCGTACGCGTGCGCGTCTGAGTGACCCGACGGGTCGTCGCCCGCGAGCGCGACGTTTGACAGACGCGCGAACTTGTAAAGCTCGCTCTTGTACGTGTTGGACGAGTTTGCAATAAGCACCGTATAGGGGAGCGAGTCGGCGGTCGCCTTCATCTTTGCGACGAGACGCGCCGACGATATCATCTCCTCGACGGAGAACGAGTCTATATCGGAGAGGGAATAGCTTTCGGTCAAAAGCAGCTCGAATTTACGCTCGATATGCGCCTTGCGGCTCGGCACAGGCAGTCTCGACCCCGTTTTGGGACGCGCGTTCAGCGTGCCCGTCATCGAGCCGGAGAGAACGACGATGTCGGTGTCGGTCAGAAATATGTATGTATCGCACGGCACGCAGTCGGCGGACAAGTCCGCAGCGGCGGCGATACGAACATTGTCATACGGAACGCCGCGAGCTTCAAACACAGCTTTCACACCTGCCGGGATGTCGAACAGTTCAGTCATAGCCACCTTTTATAAGTGTAGATTTACAAGCGTAGAAATTATAACAGCCGAGTCGATAAAAGTCAAGTAGATAACAAGTAAATTCGCTGTTCACAATTGGCGTTTCCGTTCATATTTCGTTCATAAATTTCACAAAATCGCGCACATAAAATTCGACTTAAATTTAGTAAAATTTTTATTGACAATCAAGAGATTTTATGATAAGATATCATCAACGCAAATAGAGAATATCAGATTGCGAATCAGCGCATATATCTCGCCGAAAGTATTGCATTTTTTACGGAAATGTGATATAATATTACTCGATTTTTAGTGAAGTTCCGCATTACATGCGCAGGCGCGGACGAGCCGCGAGACTATCGTAAATCTTTTGACCCGGAGGGAGAGGGAATACTATGGATATTAAAGCAGTCACGGAAATGTCGGAAAAGCTCATCGGCAACGTTGAAAAAGTCATATTCGGCAAACGCTCGGAGATCAAGCTCATTACAGTGGCGCTTCTGTCGTCGGGACACGTGCTGCTCGACGATATCCCCGGCACGGGCAAGACGACGCTCGCTAAAGCGCTCGCAAAGTCGATATCGGCGGATTTCAAACGCGTGCAGTTCACGCCCGACCTTCTGCCGTCCGACATAACGGGCATCAACTTTTTCTCGCAGAAGGAAAACGAGTTCATATTCCGCGCGGGACCAGTGTTCTCAAATATACTCCTCGCGGATGAGATAAACAGAACGACGCCGCGCACACAGTCGGCGCTGCTCGAATGTATGGGCGAGTTTCAGGCGACGATAGACGGCGTGACGTATAAGTTGTCGCCGCCGTTCTTCGTCATCGCGACGCAGAACCCGATAGAGTCGCAGGGCACGTTCCCGCTGCCCGAGGCGCAGACGGACAGATTCCTCATGAAGCTGGCGCTCGGCTATCCCGACAAAAAGGCGGAGACGGCGGTCCTCGACGAATACGTGCAGACGTCTCCGCTCGACGCGCTCGAACCCGTATGCACGCGCGAGGACATAGTCGCGGCGCAGACGGCGGTGAGAGGCGTGAAGGTGAGCGAGCTCGTCAAGCGCTACATTGTCGACATCGTCGACGCGACGCGTCAGTCCGACCGCGTACGTCTCGGCGTCAGTCCGCGCGGCACGCTCGCGCTGATGAGAGCGTCGCAGTCGTGGGCGGCTGTCGAAGGACGAGACTATGTGCTCCCCGACGACGTGAAAGCCGTCGCGGTGCCGGTATTATCGCACAGGATCATATCGCGCTCGCAGGGCACGATACGCATATCGGAGTCGAACTCCAACATCATCGAATATATCCTCGAGGTCACGCCCGTTCCCGTCTCGGACTGAACGACGCATGACCCGTATCCCGACGGAAAGGAGCGCGCTGTATGATATTTCTTGCGCTTTTGGCTGCAATATTTTTCGTATATATATTTCAGTATAAGGCGTTCGGCAAGCACACGTTCGACGATATCGAGTACGACGTCAAGGTGAGCGGCGAGGAAGTGTTCGAGGGCGAGGACATATTCGTCTATGAGGAGATATCGAACGGCAAGACGCTGCCCGTGCCGTATGCGAAGGTCGACACGACGCTGCCGAACGGACTTTACTTCCGTATAACCGAAAACGAGCGCGGCAATGTCCGTGACAGTCTGCGCTCGCATGTGCAGAGCGTATTTGTGCTGCGAAGCCGCGAGAAGGTGCGCAGACGCTGGCGCGTCACATGCAAAACGCGCGGCGTTTATACGGTGGGCGGCGCGGTCGTGGTGGCGAACGACCTGTTCGGCATGAACCCGATATCGATGGGATTTGAATGTACGCCGAACAAGGACAACACGATAGTCGTGCTGCCGCGCCCCGTCAATATAGCGGAGCATTTCACCTCGTCGCAGTACAACACCGGCGACTTTGTGACGAATTCGGGACTTCTCACGGACCCCTTGCGCATCGCGGGCGCGCGCGACTATACGACTTTCGACCCGATGAACAAGATAAACTGGAAGCAGACGGCGGTACACGGCAAGCTGATGGTCAACTGCGAGGAATACACGCGTCCGCATCGCTTCAATATACTGCTCAACATGAACTCGCGCGACATCGAAAAGGACGCAAAGCGTCCGGGCAGTCCCGACGACATTGAAAGGTGCGTCACGGTGTGCGCGTCGATCCTCGACCGTGTGTCGAGCGAAAACGTGCCCGTGCGCATCATAGCGAATACGCCGCCGGAGACGATATCGGACGAATTCCGCGCGTCCGACGAGGAAACGGGACGCGACATAATGATGACGCCGCCATACGAGGGCAAACGCGATATGATAACGGCGCTTCGCCTTTTGGCGGCGCTGAAGCTCGAAATATCGTGTCCTATCGAGCGCATGCTCGACTATGTGCTCGAGCACAAAGAGGGATTTACCGAGTCGGGAAATCTCATAGTCGTGTCGTCGTACATCAGCGAACGAATGATAGTCTTCCATAATCAAATGGAGCATGAGGGCGTAAAGGTCATATTCTACGTGACGACGACGAACAGAAACGCCGCAATTATCCCGCAGAACGTCGAGGTCTACTACTATTACAACGCATAAATCGACACTGTTCTACATTATGATATTAAGTGAGGGGGACGCACATGAAGCAGGGAGTGTTCAACAGAATATATAAGCTGCTCGCATGCATCGCGGTCAGCGCGATAATAATGCAGGCGGTGTATCTGCTCGTCGGCGCGGCGCTCTCCTCGCTAACCGTACTTTTGTGGATACCTCTCTGTGTGCTCATGGCGATTGGCTACTTTTTGCAGGACATATACGGCCGCATAACGGACCCGCGCCATCACGGACGAAAATATTACTTTGACGAATCGGGCTACGAGTCGCCGGACGAAGGCACGTTCAAGCCGCTTAAAGCGGCACTGCCTATGATATTCGCGGCGGCGCTCGCAGTCGCGGTATACTATATCATGTTTTTGCTTATGGCGCGCATCAACGCGCCGAACGGCGTGTTCCGCGACGACCCGAACTCGCTCTACCCGCTTATATTCGCGCTGTCGTCGTTTTTCGGTATGACGTCGGGCATATTTTTGTGGTTCTACCCGCCGCACCGTGTCATATCGCTGCCAACGATGTTCTCTTTCTTCGCGCTGTCGTTCATCTTTTTCGTCGTCGCGACGATGATGGGGATACCGACGGGCACGATGACGCTGTTCCTCGCCGTTTTCGCTGTGTGCGCGCTCGTCGTGCTCAATCAGACGCACATACAGCGGCGCGCCGCCGACGCGCTCGCAACGATATCGACGGTCGGAAGAGCGTACAATTTCAGCATAATCATGGTCATGCTCATCGTAATTGTCGCGGCGTCGCTCGTCGTCGCGTCGGTGCTCGTCGGACTGCGATTTATCGGCAGACTGCTTCTCGCGCTGATTCTTTCGTCCTCGATGGACCATAACAGCGAGGAATACTACGAGACTTACGGAGAGGGCGGCAGGGGACTTCTCGTGCTCGAGGGTCAGCCGCTCGGCGAAAAGCTTTTGCTCGCGCTGTTCGTCGGACTGTTTTTGGTCGTCGTCGCGTTCTTCATAATGCGCGGCAGCGAATACACGAAGCGCATCATCGGGAAAATAAAGGAGTGGATACGCGAGATATTCATGTTTCTCACGATGGCGTGGGACCTCAACTCGGGATTCCACGAGTATTATAACGATTTCGCAAATTTCAAGGACGAGACGATAAA
Source organism: uncultured Clostridia bacterium (assembly GCA_947586625.1). Taxonomy (GTDB): domain Bacteria; phylum Bacillota; class Clostridia; order Oscillospirales; family CAG-272; genus DTU064. The sequence goes on from CANPXS010000086.1 coordinate 6,841, forward strand.
GCTGCAAAAGGCGACGATACGCGAATATGAAAGGCGCGCGCAGCGCACAAGGACTTATAAGGAGTTTCTCACGCAGCTCGCGTCGCTCCCGACGAAGGAGGCGCAGCTTCAATTCGCATACGTCACGCTTCGCGGCATATACCGCTCGCGCGGACTTAGCGTCAAGAACTCTGACACGCCGCGCGAGACATGCGCGCTCGTACAGTCGCGCACGACGGACAGCGAAATAACGGACATAACGCATGCGATCGAGGAAGTCGACTTTAGGGAGTCCGACATAGGCGCGGACGAGAGCAAGCGCGTGCTTGACGAGATGTGCCGCATCATCGGCGCGCATCTCGAATAAACATCAGAGCAAAGTGGGGACTTTTGTGAAATGAATAATAGTTTTAAGGGCGTAAACGTACCCGTACCCGTGATAATACTGTGCTTTGTGTTCGGAGCATGGCCTGTCGGCGTCGTGCTCGCGATATTGCGTTCGATGTACGAGAGCTCGAAGGAAAAGGAAGAAGCGGCGCGCAGACAGGAAGAATACATGCGCCGCGCCGGTCCCGGCGCGCAGGGAAGCGCCAATTACCGCGCGCCCGGCATGGACGGCGCGCAGACGGGCGCCGTCGATATCGACATGCTTCGCAGGTCCGCCATGTACACGAGCCGTGCGAATCTCGACGCGATGTCGGAGCGCGTCGAAAACGTCGAATTTGCAAGTCTTATAAAGATCGCGCCGTTTTTATCGCGCGAAGCGCTCGGCAAACTCGCACTGCGCGCAAACAATGTCGAGGCGCACAGCCTTATCCAGCTCGCGCCGTTTCTGTCGGAGCAGACGCTCGACGTGCTCGTCGAACGCGCAGACGGCATGACGGTCAAGACGATAACGGCGCTCGCGCCGTTCCTCAGTCAGCAGACGCTGACGCGCCTTGCGGGACGCAAGTATGACCCGGGCACGGATGATGCAGCACGGACGGCGCCGAAAACGTCTTATTCCGTGCCGCAGGGGGGAAAGACGGGCTCGGTCGGCGACGTATTCCGCGAGGTCGGCGACGCGCTGCGCGAGACGTTATCCGAAACGGGCGGCAGTATGGGCAAGAACTACGGCGCGCCGCCTCCGTTCGTCCCGCCGACAGGCGCGAAAGCGCAGTACACGACTACTACATCTACATCTGCATCTGCTGCATTTGCGTCCGACGCACAGACAGGCGCGGGCAGACAGTCCGGCAAGCGCGCGTTTTTCCCGAGGTCACAGAAGTTTACGTCTGCGGCGACCGTTTTGTCTACGTTCGCGTTTGTGTTTTCTCTGATATTCTCACTTTTTGTCCTGACAGGCGCTGTCACCGATATCGCATACAGCGGTCTTGCCGGCGCGACGATGGGTTCGATCGTCACCGCGACCGTCTCGTCGAGCATAACGGCGCTCATTTATCTGTACCGCCGCTTCTCGCGCACGCGCGATTACCGCATCATGAGTTATCTGTCCGCGCTTCGCGGCGAACGGTTCTACTCGATTAAAAAGCTCGCCGACATAGCGGACACGTCGACGTCGCGCGTCGTAAAAGATTTGCAATACATGAGCTCGAAGGGACTGCTCGGCGGAGAGGTCGTGATCGACCGAAGGCTCGGATACGTTATCCTGTTCAAGGATGCGAGGGCGGAGGCCGAAAAGGACGCGTACGGCGACGACGTGATGAATTACATGAAGTCGCAGAGCGACGCTAAGGCGGCGGAGCCGAAGTCGCCGGACGAAACGGCGGCGGAGATGTCGGAGCATGAGAAGATACTGCACCGCATACGCGAGCTCAACGACGACATCGACGACGTTGCGGTGTCGGAGAAGATAGACAAGATCGAGGATCTGACGCGGAAGATATTCAATCTTGTTGAGCAAAAGCCGGAGATGGAGCCGCAGCTCGGGACGTTTTTGTCGTATTATCTGCCGACGACGCTTAAGCTGCTCAACTCGTACGCGTACTTCGAGGATCAGGGCATACGCGGCGAGAACATCGACGCAGGTATGCGCAACATCGAAGAAACGCTCGACATGCTCATAGACGGCTACAAGACGCAGTTCGACAAGCTGTTTGAGTCGGAGGCGCTCGACGTGACGACGGATATAAACGTGCTCGAACAGATGATGAAAGCGGACGGATTCACACGCAGCGACGACTTTAATGTGCGTCCGCAGCAGTCGCAGCAGTCGCAGCAGTCACGGCCGCAGAGCGGCGAGACGTTCGGCGGAGGCGTCGCGTTCGCCGAGGCATCGGACGAGGACACGGACAAGGAGAATAAGTAATGTATCAACATAAAGACGGCGTTATAACGACCGAACGGCTCGTTCTGCGTCCGTTCACGCTCGCCGACGCCGACGACGTTGCCGCGATGTGCGGTACGGGCGTGCTGCAGCGGACGGTTCCGCTGCCGTACCCGTATACGAAGGAAAGCGCTGTTTCTTGGATATCGACGCACGAAGAAAACAGACGGAGCAGAACGTCATACGATTTCGCCGTGACTGACAAGGAAACAGGAAAGCTCTACGGCGCGATCTCCCTTTACATGCGGGTAAGAAATTCACCGACGGCGGAGATGGGATACTGGATCGGCGAGCAGTATTGGAATCGCGGATTTGCGACCGAAGCAGCGCGCGCAATGATCGAGTATGCGTTTTCGGAGCTGTGGCTGCACCGCGTGTTCTCGCGTCATTACGGCTCAAATATTGCGTCGGGACGCGTCATGCAGAAGGCGGGAATGAAAGAGGAGGGCGTGATGCGCGATCACCTCTTCGTCAACGGGCGGTACGAGGATTCTGTCATATACGGCATCGTAAGCATGGACTACGACACGTACGGTTGATGGAATGGCAAAGTAGATATATTTTTCGAAAATGTTTATTTGTCAATGATGTGAGACCAAGAAAAATAGAAAAAGAGCGGAAGAGAGAATAAATTTTTTGGGGGACGG
>CANPXS010000087.1 GCA_947586625.1 uncultured Clostridia bacterium
AACGAATGGTTCGCCAAGGACACAAGCCGCAAGGTAAAGACCGCACTCCATGCCAAATTCGCAGAAGGACAACGCATCTTTGTCTACGCTCCGCCCGGATACATTCGCCACCCGGAGATCAAAAACACACTCGCCGTACACGGAGCGGGAGCCGCCTGCGCAGGCAGATGAAGGCCGCGACAACACAGATTATCGTCCGAACACCGATGCAATATAATGTTGCTTGACATTTGCGTGCCGCGTATCGTATATTTTTCTTGTCGGAAAGACGAAAATATGCGAAAGGGTGAAAACAACATGGTAGGAAATAACATAAAACGGTTCCGCACCGAGCGTGGTGTGGCGCAGGACGAGCTCGCTGAGAAGCTGTCAGTCACGCGTCAGGCCGTGTCGAATTGGGAGCGCGGCAAAACGGAGCCGAACATCGAAACGCTCGACAGACTCGCGCAGGCGCTCGACGTGTCGACGGAGGAGCTCATATACGGTGAGGAAGCAAAGAAGAAAAGCAAACAAATCTACTTAAAGATCAGTCAAAACGGCATCGAGTTCGGCTCCGCGCTTGCGATGATAATATCGTACGTGACGTGGCGCTCGATCGGCTGGGCGATACTGCACGGCATGCTCGGCTGGGCATATGTGATATATTATGCGATAAAATATTGAAAAGATCCGCGCACCGGGATCGTCGCTCGACGCCTGATGCGCGGATTTGTTGATTTGACCGGGGTCGGGAATCAATCTCCCGTATACCGCTTCAGTTCCTCTTGTATAGCGCCAAAACGTGCGTCATCGCGGATGTTGTCGAAATAATCGTCGCCCATCACGTCGAGCATCCATGCGGCGCCCCACGAACGTGCGCGCCGATTCAGCGACAGCCCGCAAAACGCGGGAGAGTCGAGCCTGAAATCGCGTTCCCCCTCAAACGATTCGTCCATGATGGCGGCGTCGCGCATGACATACAGCCAGCGTATCGCTTCATCCGTATTGCCCTCCATGCTGTACCGTCTCGCGAGCTGCCACGGAATATGCGTCGGTTGCGAATTATAGAGATATGGCGCGTCGTCCGGCATCAGCGCGCGACTCGCCGCGAACATCCCCTCGAGCATCGCGATCTGCTGCTCCGACGTGAAATAGTCCGATTCGAGCGAGAGCGTGTATACCTGCCAGCTCAGCTTCGAAAGCAGTATGTGCGCGTTTTCCTGCATCAGACGGAGCTTTTCCCCGCCCTCCGCAAGCTCGATAGCCATTTCCTGGCGCACAGTGCCGTAATCGCCGAGCGTGCCGAGCAGCTCGCGCCCTTTTTCGAGCTGCCCCGAGTCGCGGTACATGTGAAGAAGCATGTAGACGTCGCCGTGCCCTCGACTGTACAAGAATTCGGCGATTCGAATCGCTTCTCGCATAGCATTTTTCGATTTTCTGTCATCCGTCGTGTCGGCACGCGCGACGCGGTAGTAGAGACACCTCGCAAGCGCCGACATCAGATCGTGATTGCATGGAAAATCAACGAGCGCGTCGCGGAGCATCCGCGCGGCGTCCTCCGGCGATGCTGCGTCCGCGGATGCGATCACCTCCGCTGCCTTGTCGTCCATGCTCGCGCTGTCGACTTCGAGCAGGTAGTCGGTAGTCACGCCGAAAAGATACGCGAGGCGGCAGACAGTCGCGGTGTCTGGAACGGCGGCGCCGTTCTCCCATCGGCTGACGGCTTGCGGCGTAAGCTCCATTATCTCCGCAAGCTCCTCCTGCGTCATGTCGCACTTGCGGCGCAGATTTTTAAGTATGTTTGAAAATGACATTTTGCACCCCTTTATCATTTTGTCGCTGTCGTGACTTTATGATACCACTGATAGCGCCGGTTTAGAAGCGCGCGCGGATTGCAAAACGGTAAAATCTGCGTTTAGAACGAAAGCGTGGGATCGGCGTCGTCGAGAAATCGGAACAGGAGAAGATGTTCGGCGCGTTCACCCCATAAACTGAGCATAGCGGGACAAAAACACATTTTTATGATATTTCGCCGTGCGGCGCCGTCGCTTCGACCGCGTTTATCAAGTCCCTATACCTTGCATCCGACTTCAACGCGTCAAATCTCGCGTCCGTGAGCTTTGATTTGAGCTGCCTGTACCTGTCGACGCGCTTGACGTAAAGACCGTTCGGTATCGAGCGCAAAAGCGGCGAATTTGTAGATGTTTCGTCGTCTATATTTTCGTACACGTTCATGTCGTAGTCGACCATCTTTTCAAGATAATAAATCGCACGGTCAAAGTCGCCGTCCTTTGCGTATATTCCCGCGAGCAGCATATAAATGTCGCCCTGCTCGCGGCAGTGAACGGGCGGCGGTATCTCGTCGCCGCTGAAAATGACATCGAAAAGCGCGAGCAGCACCTCGAGCGTGCGCTCCGCGTCTTTGTATTTTCCCATGCGCTCATAGCAAAGCGCCAGCCGCGTCGTTATATTCGCCATGCCTTCGAGATAGTGCAAAACGCCGAACTGACAGCTTTTCGCTTCACTTTTATAGTCGCGCTTCCAGTGCGCGTAATACGCGTACATGACGTGGACGTTGAAGTCGGCGCGGACGGGGAACTGCTCCGCGTGCGAAAATGCGGCGGGGAAATTGCCGTTTGCGGAATGTAGTATGACCATTATCATACGCGCGCGCAGAATGTCGCTGACGCTCGGCGAATATGAGATTATGAGGTTTGCGTACCTGATGCAGTCTTTGTATATCGCGCCGGCGTGTTCTTCGTCGTAGACGTCGTTTTCGGGATACGCGAGCGATACGCCCGCCTCGAGTATGCCCGTCAGCAGTATCATATTGTTCGGATACAGCTTTAAGCCGTCCTTCAGCGCGCAGTATTTTTTGTATAGTCCGTCCGAGGTGAGAGGCGAGTCGATAAACGACTGCGCATAGTCGAATATTTTCATTACCTCTTCCCTGTCGTTTGTGTCGCGCATTCCGAAAAGTACGTCCGTCGACACGCCGAAAACGTGCGCTATCGGTACGACCTGCGATATGTCCGGCATTCCGGCGTCGTTTTCCCATTTCGACACGGCTTGAAACGTGACGCCGAGCTGTTCGGCAAGCTGTTCCTGCGACAGATTTTTCTCACGCCGCAGTCGGCGGATCACCTGCCCCATCGTTTCTTTCATAAGAGCACCTCTTTGCGATTTTTTGTCTGCACACATATTATCTCACGCCGCCGCAGTAAACGGAATCGACTTAAAAAGGAACGCTCCTCAACTTTGCGTTGAGCTTTGCTGCGAAAAAACGCCGCAGCGTCGTCGGGGGCGCGAGCCGACACAGCGCCGCGCTCCCGCCCCCGATATTTTACGATATTGATGCGTCGCCGGCGGACTCGCGCTTTATGACGCGCAAAAGCTCGGGGTGCTCCACGAGCGTCGGGTCGCTGTCCAAGAGTTCCCCCGCGTCCGCGAACGCCTCCCTCATGCGCTCCATGCCTTCCTCCCCTGATTCGGTCCCGTCGTCTATTTTGGCGATACGGAACCCGAAGCTGCCGCTCTGACGTATCGTACCGTTTTGCGGCAGAAAGTCGCCGGGGCCGCGCAGCGCAAGGTCGCGCTCCGCTATCTTGAAGCCGTCATGCTCGCGCTTCATCGTCAGAAGTCGCTCATACGCCGTCGAGCCCGGCTTCGCGTTCGAGACAAGCACGCAGTACGACTTAGCACTTCCCCTGCCGACACGTCCGCGAAGCTGATGAAGCTGCGAAAGTCCGAACCTCTCCGCGTTCTCCACTATCATCAAAGTCGCGTTCGGCACGTTGACGCCGACCTCGATGACGGTCGTGGAAACGAGTATCTTCGTCTTGCCCGACGCGAAATCCGCCATTATGCGCTCCTTGTCGGCGCCCTTCATCTTGCCATGTACGACGTCGACCCCGACGTCGGGGAACGTCTTTGCGAGCTCATCTCTGTGCGCGACCGCCGACTTCATCGGCTCGCCGCCGTATACGTCCTCCGCCTCGACCTCGTCGACGGCGGGGCATACGACGTAGACCTGGTGTCCGTCCGTTATCTGCGCGCGTATGAAGTTGTTGAGCCGCTGCCTGTACCCCTCGTTGACGGCGAATGTGTCCACCGTCTGACGTCCCGGCGGCATCTCGTCGATGACGGAGACGTCGAGGTCTCCGTACATGACGAGCGACAGCGTCCTCGGTATCGGCGTCGCGCTCATCACGAGCGTATGCGACGCGCCGCCTCCCTTCTCCGACAGCGCCGCGCGCTGCATCGCGCCGAAGCGGTGCTGCTCGTCCGTTATGACGAGTCCGAGCGCGTCGAACTTCACCGCGTCCTCGATGAGCGCGTGAGTGCCGATTATGAGGTCGGCGCGCGGCGCGCCGTCGCCGACACATTCGGCGAGCGCGAGTCTTCGCTCCCTCGCTGTCTGCGAGCCGCACAGAAGCGTCACGTTCAGCCCGAGCGGACAGAGTGTGCGCGTCATTTCGTCGTAGTGCTGGCGCGCCAAAATCTCCGTCGGCGCCATCAGCACCGTCTGATATCCGTTTTTCGCCGTCATGTACGCGGCAGCCGCCGCGACCGCGGTCTTGCCGCATCCGACGTCGCCTATAACTATCCTCGCCATCGGTATGTTGCCGCGTCCCTTTTCTATGCCGTCGCCGCACAAGTCGCCGATTATGTCGCCGACGGCGCGCGTCTGCGCACCCGTCAGCGCGTACGGCAGCGACTTTGTAAACGGTTCCATGTCGACGCGCTGCATCTTTACGGCTTTTTCGTCTGCGCGCCGCTTGCGCGACAGCCTCATTCGCACGGCGAAAATGAAGAACTCGTCGTATATGAGGCGTCGGCGCGCTTTTTCGAGTTCCTCCGGCGTCTCCGGCGCATGTATCTTCTCCGTTGCGAATCTGAGAGTTGACAGCATGCGTCGGCGCAGTATTTCGTCGGGAATATATTCTTTAATCCCGGGCGCGGCAGCCGCGACCGCCTGCGCAACGAGTCCCGATATCATCTTCTGCGAAAGGCCCTCCGTCGTCGGATAGACGGGCAGGTACCGCGGCAGATCGCCCTCGCCGCCTGTCACGGCTTCATACGACGGCGACGACAGCCGCGCGCCGTTTTTCTCGTGAGTCAGCCTGCCGAAAAAGCGGAAGCGAGCGCCGACGGTGAACGTATTTCTGACGTAGGGCTGATTGAAAAACACGACCTCGCACGCGCCCGTGTCGTCGGCAGCGCGGAATTTCGTCATCGTCATGCGTCCGCGCAGCGTCACCGTCACCGGCGACGTCACGACGGTGAGGATGTAGGAATGAGGTGCGTCGTCCGCGTCCGCGCCGTCGGACACGCATCTGACGTCGCCCCTGTCCTGATACGCGCGCGGGTAGTGGCGCACGAGCTCACCGACGGTCGTGATGCCGAGCCTGTATAGCTGCTCCTCGCGTCTGCCGCCCGCGCTCACTCCGCGCAGCGCGGTCACGCTCGTCGATCCGTCCATTATACGTCCGCGCTGCCGCCCGCCGGTATCTTCACCGTTTCCTCGCCGTTCCACACCCATACGTCGACGGCGGACGGGTTGTAAGCTCTGTTCCCGTCGGCGGAGAAGTAGAGACGCGTGAACGCTTCAAAGCAGTCGTAGATCTCGATATTCGTCGCGTACCACACGTCGTCGTGCCCGCCGACGGTGTCGAGCAGTTTTTCCATCACGCCCCAGTTATTGTTGTCCTCGAACTCGTACGTGTGCCCCCACACATAAAACATCATCGGGTCGCGGACTCGTCCCGCGTCGGCGGAGACGAATCTGTCCGCCAGCCGTTCGAGCTCGGGGTCGCGGTGATGGCACGTCGCCGACAGGCGCAGCCAGTCGGAGGGCATATTGAAATTATGGCTCGAATTGACCGTGCGGCAGTATTTGATGCCCGCAAGGCGCAGCATCTCGACCGCCGTGTCCGAGTACGCGCCGAACGGGTACGCGGCGCCTCTGACGACGCGCCCGTACTGCTCCTCAAGCTCGCGGCGGTCGTTTATGATGTCCCACATCGCCGACTCCGCAGGCATCGCGTCCCAAAACGGGTGATGCGTGCCGTGCATCGCCACCTCGATGTCGCCGCCGACGTATACTCCCTGACAGCGCGAAAGCGGCATGCGGCGGTGTATGCGTCCCGGCTCCCATACGTGTCCCTCGGGCGGGTACTCGCCCGAGCTGAGATTGAACGTACATTTGCATCCGTGCGCGCGTATCATATCGATAAGCGTGATATCCTGCTCGACGCCGTCGTCGTAGCTGAGTGTGAACGCCTTAGCGCGTCCCTCGGGGAATCTCATTCTGAGCTGCTGTCTCATTTGTAATACTCCTTGTCTGTATATAATTTTGCGAGCCCGCCCTCTGCGGTCTCCCTGTAATGCTCGTTTATGTCGCGTCCCGTCTCGTACATCGTCTCGACGACAAGGTCGAACGATATCTTTCGCGTACCCGACAGATACCGCGACAGCGACAGCGCGTCTATCGCTCTCATCGCCGCGACTGCGTTGCGCTCTATGCACGGTATCTGCACAAGTCCGCATACGGGGTCGCAGGTAAGTCCGAGCTGATGCTCCATCGCGACCTCCGCCGCGTACTCGATCTGGTCGAGCTGCATGCCGTACATCTCCGCGAGCGCCGCCGCCGCCATCGACGTCGCGGTGCCGATCTCCGCCTGGCATCCGCACTCCGCGCCCGACACGGACGCGTTCGTCTTTACTATGTTGCCGATTATCCCGGCGACCGCGAGTCCGCGTATTATTTTTTCGTCGTCGAACCCCTCGACCTCGGATATATACCGCAGCGCCGCGGGGACGACGCCGCATGAGCCGCACGTCGGCGCTGTCACGACGATGCCGCCCGACGCGTTTTCCTCCGCAGCCGCCAATGCATACGCGCAGACGAGCCTGTTCTCGCGTGCGGCGTCGCGCTCGTTGGTCCTTCCGACCTCATAGAGGTACTGAGCCTTTCGCTCGACGTTGAGTCCGCCCTCGAGCACGCCCGACGTCGAAAGTCCTCTGTCGACGGCGTCCCACATCGCGCGCTTTACACGCGCGAGATAGTCGAGGATCCCCCTGCCCTCGCGCTCTATGACGTAGTCCGATATGCGCAGGCCGTTTTTGCGGCACGTATTCGCGATCTCGTAAAACGTCCGCTCGGGGTAGACCTCGCTCTCCGTTTTTACGCCCTCTCCCTCGATCTCGATGTCGCCGCCGCCCACCGATATCGCCCTCATTCGGCACACGAGACGTCCGTTTTTGTACGCCTCGAAGTCGAGGGTGTTTTCGTGCGGTATATCGGTCGTTTCAGTGTCGAACACGACCTCGGTGCGGTCCGCGCCGAGCACGGAGGCGAGCGCATAATCCGTATGATGGCCGCGCCCCGTTTTGGCGAGCGAGCCGTAAAGCGTGACCTTGACGCGGTCGGGGTCGCGGACTCGGCGCAGAAGCGCCTCTGCCGCGTATGCGGGTCCCATCGAGTGCGAGCTCGACGGCCCGTGTCCTATTTTATAAAGCTGACGAAGCGATTTCATTTTATAGAAATCTCCTAATGTATGTGTATATTATGAATTATCAAGTGATGATGACATATAATTTATTCATTTCTTTTTAATTAAGGACAATATTACAGTAACTCCGCAATAGATCAATATCAGTGATATAATTATATAAATTGTGCCGAAAAAATTAGAGAATCTGACCGGTGCATTATATTCAACAATTGCTATTAGTCCAAAAAAGATTGCTAGCACAAACAGAACTGCGGCTGATGATTTAGAATTCTTTCTATCTTTGTCTGAGTTGCTTTCGTCATTTGTATATCTGTCAAGAAATTTGGCTATAGACAAAAGATTTAAGAATTTCATACTATACTCCCTGTTATATTGTATGCGGGATATCATGCCTTTCGGTGATGAAAAAAACTACGCTGATGATACATATACAGTATAACAAATTTTCCCCGTGATTTCCACGGGGAAAACGTGATTTTGCAAAAAATTTACCGTCCGCGTTCGACGAATCTCGCCCTGTTCATCAGCGGGTGGCGCAGCTTTATCGCCCCCGTACCGCACGCCATGACGCACGCGCCGCAGTACCAGCACTCGCCCGGATATGCAACGACGGGCGCTTTCTCGCCGTTCGGCGGCGGCAGCAGCACGTCTACCTGACATACGTTCACGCACCGCAGACATCCTACGCACTTTTCCGCGTCGATGATTATCGGTCTTGTGTGGCAGGGGACAGTCTCCGCCGTAAGATCTTTTATCTTATCGTTCATGTTTTCTGTAGTCCCCTTTCTGCTCGCTCTCTATGTAGTCCGCATTGCGCTTTTCGTATTCCGACTCCAGGTCGCCGAACACGTCGAGCGGATGCGACCCTTCCACTATCCTGCCGTTCTCTCTACGCACAGTGATGAATCTGCGGTCGCATTCGGGGTCGACGGCGCCGCCGCAGTCCGTCCGCTCGAAGCAGAGCGGCACGCTCGACGTGCGTCTCGCCATGCACGCGTGCATTATGAGCTCCGACACGGTCAAAATGTCGGCGACCTCGTGCGTGCGCATCAGCTCATGCGGGTTTTTGCACGTTATCTCGGGAAGCGCGTTTTTCTCAAAGTCCGCGAGCAGGTCGAGTCCCTCGCGCAGAAGCGCGTCGCACTTGACGCCGCCGCAGTAGTTCTGCATCGCCTTCGCTATCGCCATATTGAGCTCGCGCCAGTCCATGCCGCCACGGCTGTACATCGGCGCATAAAGGCGCTCGCGCTCCTCGTCAATATCGTCGGCAGAGACGGGCAGAATGTCGGTCATGTCCGCCGCCGCAGCTGCTTTGCGTCCCGCGTAATATCCCGTCGCGCACGCAAATCCCGCGCAGTCGGAGGCGAACAGCTGATCGCCCGCCGCATACACGCCGTCTATGTTCGTTTTGAGGTCCCAGTCGTGCCATATGCCGCCGGGTGCGCCGAAAAGCTGACGCTCCTGCGGTAAAAAGCTCGCCGACTGCCAGCCCGTGCCATAGCTTTGCAGTCTGTGCCGCGTCGGGTCGAATCCTCGCTCTGTGTAGTTTTCGTATATCGGTATCTTCGTCTTGCCCTCTTCGCCGACCATGAGTCCCCATATCGCGCGCCTTTCCTCGTCCGGCATGCGCGACAGGTCGGCGTAGAACGGCAGTTCGTAGCCGCGCTTTATGAGCTCGTCGAACGGAAGCGTCTCGGGGCCTCTGTACTCGTACTTCGGGTCGTCGATGACGCCGCCTTTTAAGAAAAACTTCTGCCCCGGCGCGGGCATGTAACGTTCGAGCACAGTTTTCAGCTCGTTGCCGTCCCTGTCCACGTACGGTATCTCGACGCCTCTCGCGTCCACCATCGTCGCCGCATACCATGTATTGTGGTTGTTGCCTGTGCCGTACGGCGGGAAGCTGCGTCCCGCTGCGGAGAATTCGCCCTTCACCGACTTCTCCATCATCGTGAATTCGACTCCGGCGCGCCAGCCCATCGCATGGCCGCTGCCAATACTCTGGAACGGCCGGAACTCGCACAGCCCTGCCATATCCGCGTTAAACAGCCACACTCGCGCCGGCCGCGACATTGCAAGCACCGTCGACTTCGCGCGGAATATATAAAATTTTCCCGTATGTACGTTCATGCCGAGCGCTCCGGCGCAGCGCGGATTTCCTTTTTCAGTCTTCCCTGAATCCTTTTTTTCTGCATCCTGCTGCAAATGGTTTCCGTTTCCATCCACTCTTGAAATCTGTTCCTGTCCGCTTCCCTCTGCAGCACATCCCGAAACTTTCTCCTTGGTCTGTTC
>CANPXS010000088.1 GCA_947586625.1 uncultured Clostridia bacterium
CGCAACGCCCGCCTCCTTGTCATGCTGCGCCATTATGGCGCCGTTTCTGTATCTCATCACCTCGACGTTGACGCCCTCATAGGTCGATGTCGGATAGCCGTAATAGCTCCACAGAAACGCGCATATGCGCATCTCGTCGCCGGGAGGCGACAACTGCTCGACGCCGTCGGCGGTGACGCGCACTATCTCGCCCGGACCGAGTTCTTTTTCGTCCTCATATCCGAGCTTTTTATACGCGAACGACTCAAACGACACGGCGCAGCCGTCCTCGCTCTTGCCTATCGTTATCGGCAGCCTGCCGAGCCTGTCGCGCGCCGCGATCAGCGAACCGTCGTCGTTCAAAATGAGTATCGACGCCGTGCCCTCGATCTTTTCCTGCGCAAATTTGATTCCCTCCGCGAACGTCGGACGCTGATTTATAAGTCCCGCGACAAGCTCCGTCGAATTGACGGCGCCTCCCGTCATAGCGCCGAAGTGACCGCCCGTCAGCGACAGATACTTGCCTATAAGCTCGTCGGCGTTATTTATAATGCCGACGACCGAGATCGCATACGTGCCGACGCGCGAACGTATGAGCAGCGGCTGAGGATCGTAGTCGCTGATGCAGCCTATCGCCGAACAGCCTCTCATCTCCTCCGTTATGCGCTCGAACTTCGTGCGGAACGGCGAATTTTCTATGTTGTGTATATCGCGCTGGAGCCCGAGTTCCGGGTCGAACGCCGCCATGCCTCCGCGCCTCGTGCCGAGATGCGAATGATAGTCGGTGCCGAAAAAGACGTCGAGGACGGCGTCCTTTTTGCTCGCGATGCCGAAGAATCCACCCATAATAACCCCTTTAAAATGTCACATGCCGTGATGTCGCGATCAACCCTCGCGCAGCTTTTCCATGATCGACGCGTCCTTTTGCAGGACTATTTCCGCGTCGGCGACGCGCTTCGCGTCGAGCTTGTCCGCGAGCTCCGGCTCGCCGACGGCTATGATTTCCGCCGCAAGTAAAGCGGCATTGACCCCTCCGTTTATCGCCACGGTCGCCACCGGAATGCCCGATGGCATCTGCACCGTCGATAAAAGGGCGTCAATGCCGTCAAGATTTGATGATTTGCAGGGTATGCCGATAACGGGGAGCGTCGTGTTCGCCGCAATCGCTCCCGCAAGATGCGCCGCCATGCCCGCCGCCGCGATGATAACGCCGAAGCCGTTCGACTTCGCGCCTGCGGCAAAATCGCGCGCCGCCTCGGGCGTCCTGTGCGCGGAATATACGTGCGCCTCATACGGCACGCCGAGCGCGTCGAGCGTGTCCGTACACTTCTTGATTATAGGCAGATCGCTGTCGCTGCCCATTACTATCCCGACTTTTTTCATATGTGTATGCTTCCTTTCACCCGCCGTGCTTTTTCAAAAAACAAAAAGGCATACTCGGATTATATAGATCTGAGTATGCCCGGACGGTCGGCAAAAATTCCCGGGACATGATTTTCTCCGCATTTTTGCAGTGCTCTGCGAATGTCCGTCAGCGCGGAGAACGCGTCCCATCTTCACAAAACGATTATAACACGGGGCGCGAAATATGTCAATACGGAATAGCCCCGCAAAGGTAGAAAATCACAGTCAAAACACCTCTCCGTATGTACAAAAAGCGGCAAAATCAAGTATTATTGCCGCCTCTCCGCGTCCCCGCGGTCGAGCAGATATAAAAGCTCCACCGCCCAGAACGTGAGGTCGCAGTAAAACGACGTCCTGCCACGGCCCTTGGCATATTCTTCGAGCCGCGCGTCAACGTACGCCGTCGGGTACGGCGCACCCATACTCTTATATTCCTGCCTCAGAACGCCGTCGCCCGCGATCGCCTCCTCTATATTCGCCGCCGTCTCACCGAGCACGCCGACGCTTCTGCCGACGCCGAGCATCGCCGCCTCGGAGAGCATCCGCTTGTACGCGACAGAATCGACGAGATCTGTGCGGAACGGTCTTATCGGACTTACGAACGCGAAGCACGGACCGTGGAATTTTCCGCGGCTCCGTATCGAGAGCGCGTTTTCAGGCTTCATCACATTATTTATGTTGTTGAGCGCGTCCGCCATCATGCGGATATTGTCGCGCGTCCGCCAGCTTTTCGTGTACGCCAGCATCGAAAGCGTGTAATAATCGGGGAAAAACTCGTCGTCCTCGATATAGGGACAGTTGCCGCGCCGCTTCGATGTCGGATCGAACTTCGTTATCTCGTCGAGCGACCCGATGTCCTTCACGCGCCTGAACCCCTCGAGGCAAATATCCTGAAATCCGCGCAAGTCGTCATAGTCGTCGCCGTAACCGAGCAGCGCCTGCATCGTGTAAACGAGCGACATCAGACTGTTGCCGCTGTTGTGACCGACGAATCTTTCCTCGTATCTTCCCCTCTCCGGCGGTATATACGAAAACTCCGCTTCGAGCGTCTCCCCGTCTCTCATCGCGGACACAAAACCCGAAACGAACGGGTGATTTTTCGGTATGCGGTAATAGGATAAAAGCCGCGCCGCGCACTCGCCGTCCTCGAGAGGCGTTTCGTGCAGCACCTGCCCGCGCCAGTTGTCCCAGCTGTGCATACCGCGCCCGATATAGCCGTCCGGCCTCACATATGTGCAAAGCCGTCGAAACAGCGGCATTTCGTATATCTCGGAGAGCAGCTTTTCTTCCTCGCTCTCGTCGAGATCGTTCAGTATCTCGCGCCTCAGCCTGTACCGTATCACGGGACCAGCGTTTTCGAGAAGAAAATCTATCGACTTCGCATACGCCTCATGCATATCACTTCGCCGCCTTCGTGTCGCAGTATATGCATCTGTACTCCTGACGCTCGCGGTCCGACAGTCTGAACACCTGATCGAGCTCCTGCTCCGTCGTCGTGATGCAGCGCGGATTCTTGCATTTTATCACGTTCGTCAGCCGCTCCGGCATGCCGATAGTCAGCTTTTCCGAAAGCTCGCCGTTTTTGATTATATTGACAGTCGCGCCCGGGTCCACGTACCCGATGACGTCGAAATTCACGGGGATGTCGGCGTCTATTTTGATGATGTCCTTCTTTCCCATCTTGCGGCTCGTCACGTTCCTCATCAGCGCGACCGACACGTCGAGCGAATCGAGCCCGAGAAGCATATAGAGCTTCATACCGCAGCCCGCCGCGATGTGATCTATCACGATGCCGTTCATTATCGAATCTACGTTCATCGTCGTCCCCCTTTTTATGCGTGCAGTCCGAGCAGCATCATGATCAGCGCCATGCGCATGTACTTGCCGTTCGCCGCCTGCCTGAAATAGCACGCGCGAGGATCGTCGTCGACGGCGACGCTTATCTCGTTCACGCGCGGCAGCGGATGAAGTATCGCCATGTCGGACTTAGCGCCCCGCAGCTTTTCCGGCGTGAGGATATAGCTGTCTTTAAGGCGCAGATAGTCCTCCTCGTTGAAGAAGCGCTCGCGCTGGACGCGCGTCATATAAAGCACGTCAAGCTCGCCCATCGCGTCGTCGAGACTCGACGTCTCCTTATACGGTATCGACTTTCTGTCGAGCACGTCGTCCTTTACATAGTCGGGCAGTCTCAGCTCGTCCGGCGATATCAGCACGAATTTTATATCCTCGTACCTCGACAGCGCGCCTACGAGCGAATGTACCGTCCTTCCGAATTTGAGGTCGCCGCAGAGTCCGACCGTAAGTCCCGAAAAGCCGCCCTTCTCGCGGTGTATCGTCAAAAGGTCGGCGAGCGTCTGCGTCGGATGACAGTGACCGCCGTCGCCGGCGTTGACGACCGGCACCGATGCGCTTTTGGCGGCGACGAGAGCCGCGCCCTCCTTCGGATGCCGCATCGCGATTATGTCCGCGTAAAACGACACTATCTTCGCCGTGTCAGACACGCTCTCCCCCTTCGACGCCGACGACGACGCGCCGTCCGTCATCGAAATGACGTGACCGCCGAGCTCGTACATCGCCGCCTCGAAGCTCATCCTCGTCCTTGTCGACGGCTCGAAAAACAGTGTCGCCAGCTTCTTTCCGCGACACAAATTTTCATACTTCGCGGGATCTGCGATTATGTCCTCCGCGACCGCGATGAGCCCGCCTATCTCGTCCGTCGAGAGGTCGAGTATATCAATGACCGATCTCATCTATCTGCCCTCACCCGCGCTCTTTATCCACGACTCGTCGGACGGGTCATCGCGGAATCTGCGCAGACGCGCCACATCTTCGGGCGCGATATAGCCGTCCTCCGCCGCCACCTCGGCAACGCAGTCGAAATCCGTTATCGACACGTTTTTCACGTTCGCCGCGTCGAGACGCTCGAACGCCTTCCTCATGCCGTACGTGAATATCGAGACGACGCCGAGCACCTCGGCTCCCGCCTCGCGCAGAACGTCAACGACCTCGAGAACGCTGCCGCCCGTCGATATGAGGTCCTCAACTACGACCACTTTCTGACCGGGTTCGAGCTTTCCCTCTATCTGATTCTGACGGCCGTGATCCTTCGCGCACGAGCGGACATACCCCATCGGCAGCCCCATTATGTGACCGACTATCGCCGCGTGCGCGATGCCTGCGGTCGACGTGCCCATCAAAACCTCAACGTCGGGATAATGCTTGCGTATCGTTTCGGCAAGTCCGTTTTCGACGTCGTTTCTGACGTCGGGGGATGTGAGCGTGAGCCTGTTGTCGCAGTACACGGGGCTTTTAATGCCGCTCGCCCACGTAAACGGCTCGTCGGGACGGAAGAACACCGCCTTTATTTTCAAAAGATCCTTCGCTATCTTAACACTGAGCTCCATATCTGACCTCCAAATTGAATTTATGTATATTTTTTCAGCCGATGAACTCGGCGCAGCAGCGCTCATATGCAGCGACCGGGTCGGCCGACGCCGTTATCGGTCTGCCGACTACGATGTAATCGGAACCTATCGCCTTCGCCTGCTCAGGCGTCATGACGCGCTTCTGATCTCCCGCGTCGCCGTCCGCGAAGCGAACGCCCGGCGTGACAGTCAAAAATCCGCGTCCGCAAGCCGTATGGACTGCCTCCGCTTCTCTCGGCGAGCATACGACGCCGTCGAGTCCCGCTTCCTTTGCCGTCATCGCATAATGCATGACGACCTTTTCCATCGGCTCATTTATCAAAAGATCGCGCTCCATCGACTCCTGATCCGTCGAGGTGAGCTGCGTCACAGCTATAAGCAGCGGACGCGTGCCGTCGGGACGCGTCAAGCCCTCGAGCGCCGCCGTCATCATCGCCGTCGTCCCCGCCGCGTGAAGATTGCATATGTCGACGTCGAGATTCGACAGCACCGCCATCGCCTTCTTCACCGTATTCGGTATGTCGTGCAGCTTCAAGTCGAGAAATATTTTATGCCCGCGCGACTTGATCTCGCGCACGATCGCTGGTCCCTCCGCGTAATAAAGCTCCATGCCGATCTTTACAAACGGCTTTCTCCCCGTGAATTTGTCGAGAAATTCAAGCGTCGCTATCCCCGACGAAAAATCACACGCAACAATAACGTCCTTACCCATTTTTCACTCCTCCGATTATTTCTTTTATATCGCCGATCCTATACTTGTCGAGCACTCTCGGCAGATCGTCTATTATATTTTTGCACGCGTACGGGTCGACGAGATTCGCCGCGCCGACGCCGACCGCCGTCGCGCCCGCGAGCATCATCTCGACTACGTCCTCCGCGCTCGATACGCCTCCCATGCCGACGACGGGCACATCTACCGCATGCGCGACCTGATACACCATCCTCACCGCGACCGGGAAAACGGCTGGACCCGAAAATCCCCCCATCACGTTCGCGATGACGGGTTTTCTCGTCCGCTTGTCAATGCGCATGCCGAGCAGCGTGTTGATGAGACTTATCCCGTCCGCGCCCGCGTCCTCGCACGATTTGGCAATAGAGACGATGTCAGTCACGTTCGGCGACAGCTTGACGATGACGGGCTTTTTCGTCACCTCCCTGACCGCCCTCACCACGTCCGCGGACGCGCAAGCATCCGAGCCTATGACGGCGCCGCCCTTGTGTACATTCGGGCAGCTCACGTTGACCTCGAACCAGCCTATGTCCGGCTCGCCGTCGAACGCCGATGCGACATACGCGTACTCGTCGACGGAAAATCCGCTTATGTTCGCCATCACAGGCTTGTGAAAGCACTTCCTCATCTTCGGCAGCTCGTCCGATATCACCTTATGTACGCCCGGATTTTGCAGTCCGACCGAGTTTATCATGCCCGACGCGCACTCGGCGACGCGAGGCAGAGGATTGCCGAGACGCGGCTCCTTCGTCGTTCCTTTGAACGAGAACGTGCCTAGGCAGTTTATGTCGTATATCTCCGCGAACTCGTACCCGAACCCGAACGTCCCCGACGCCGGTATTATCGGATTGTCGAGCTCAATGCCGCACAGCGTCACGCTCAGCCTTCCCATAGTATCTCCTCCCTATAAAGAACGGGACCGTCCTTGCATATGCGCTTATATCCCGTCACAGTTTTGCACGTGCAGCAGAGGCACGCGCCGAAACCGCATCCCATCCGCGACTCGAAGCTGAACTGACCGTCCGCGCCAGATTTCTTGTATACGGCTTTCATCATCGGCTCGGGCCCGCATACATATAAATATTCCTCGCCCCCGTCCATCGCGTCTGTGACAAAGCCTTTGACTCCCGCGCTTCCGTCCACGGTCGCGACCTTCACATCGCAACCGAGCGTGCACAGCTCGTCGGCAAGGAAAATTTCCTCCGACGCGCCGAATCCGAGCGCGCACGATACGCGCACGCCGCGCGCTGTGAGCGCTTTCGCGAGCATGTAAAGCGGCGCGACGCCCGCGCCGCCGCCTATGAGCAGCGCATCAGATTTGCACGCGTCCGCGTCAAAGCCGTTTCCGAGTCCCGACAAAACGTCGAGACGCGCGCCGTCGCCGAGCGTCGTCATATACTCGGTGCCCGCGCCGACGACCTTGTATATAATCGTCATTACGCCTTTGTCAAGGTCGACGTCCGACACCGATATCGGACGGCGCAGAAAGAAGCCGTCGAGCTTGATGTTTATGAACTGACCGGGCAAGGTGATGTCGGACACATCGCCCGAAAGCTCCATTCTGTACGTTCCGCGCGCGATCTTTTCATTCCGCGCCACGGTCAAAATAATCTCTCTCATAATCCTATCGTAATAAAAGTTTTGAAGGTTCACAGGGGACTTTTGTAAAAGTCCCCTGTGCGGGGCGCGGGGCAGCGCCCCGCATTATTATTTCGCGTCTATCGTCGATATCTTCAGCGTCGTTTCCTCGAGAACGTCGAGCAGCACGCGCACCGTGTCGAGCGACGAGAACAGCGTCACGTTGTTCTCGGTCGCGCAGCGGCGTATCGCCACGCCGTCCTCGTAATGCACGCCCGACATTATCGCGCGCGTGTTTATAACATAGCTGACGAATCCCGACCGTATCGCGTCGAGTATCTCGTCGCTGCCCTCCGACAGCTTGCCGCGCACTCTCGTGCGTATGCCGTGCTCGCGCAGATAGTTCGCCGTGCCTATCGTCGCCTCAATGTTGAAACCCATGTCGTAGAAGCGGCGAACGAGCGGCAGCGCCTCCTCCTTGTCCTCGTCTGCGAGCGTCACGAGCACCGTGCCGTAGTTCTGCATGTTCATGCCCGACGCCACCATCGCCTTATACATCGCGCGGTGCAGCTTGTCGTCGTAACCGATCGCCTCGCCCGTCGACTTCATCTCGGGCGACAGGTACGCGTCGAGTCCCTTTATCTTGTTGAACGAGAATACCGGCACCTTTACGTAGTATCTCTTCTTCTCCTGCGGGTAGAGGTCGAATATTCCCTGCTCCTTTAAGCTCTTGCCGAGTATGACCTCTGTCGCGATGTCGGCGAGACTGTACCCCGTCGACTTCGAGAGGAACGGCACCGTGCGCGACGAGCGCGGGTTGACCTCGATTATATAGACGTCGTCATTCTTGTCGACTATGAACTGTATGTTGTAAAGTCCCACGATGCCGATGCCGAGACCGAGCTTTTTCGCATACCCGAGTATCGTCCCCTTTACCTTATCCGACACAGAGAACGTCGGGTACACCGATATAGAGTCGCCCGAATGTATACCCGTGCGCTCCACGAGCTCCATTATGCCGGGCACGAATACGTCGTGACCGTCGCATATCGCATCGACCTCGAGCTCGCGCCCCTGTATGTACTTGTCGACGAGCACGCATCTTTCACGGTCTATGTCGACTGCGGTCTGAAGATAACGGCGCAGATGCTCCTCTTTCGCTACAATCTCCATCGCGCGCCCGCCGAGTACGAAGCTCGGACGTATAAGCACGGGATATCCTATCTCTTCCGCGACTCTGACGCCCTCCTCGATGTCGTAGACGGCGCGTCCCTTCGGCTGCGGTATGCCGAGCTCCGCGAGCACATGCTCGAAGCTGTCCCTGTCCTCCGCCCTGTCGATGGCGTCGCAGTCGGTGCCTATTATCTTAACTCCGCGCTTGTGGAGCGGTTCGGCGAGATTTATCGCTGTCTGACCGCCGAGCGACGCGATGACGCCCATCGGCTGCTCGAAGTCTATTATCGCCATGACGTCCTCGGGCGTCAGCGGCTCGAAGTAGAGCTTGTCGCCCGTCGTGTAGTCCGTCGAAACCGTCTCGGGGTTGTTGTTGATGATGATAGCCTCATATCCGTTGCGCTTTATCGTCTGAACGGCGTGGACCGTCGAATAGTCGAACTCGACGCCCTGACCTATGCGTATCGGACCCGCGCCGAGCACCAATATCTTCGGCTTATCCGTCAGGCGCGAATCGTTCTTGCCCGAGTACGACGAGTAAAGGTACGCTATATACTTGCCCGTGTGCAGCGTGTCCACCATGCGGAACACGGGCACGATGCCGCACTTTTTGCGCTGCGCGTAAACGTCGAGTTCGCCGCAGTCCCAAAGCTTCGCGATATACGGGTCGGAGAATCCCATCTTCTTCGCCTCGCGCAGAACGCCCTCATCGCCCCTCGACTTTTTGAGCGTCTCTTCCATCTCGACTATCTTCTTTATCGACTCGAGGAACAGCTCCGTTATCATCGTTATCTCATGCAGCTTTGAAACCGGCACGCCCCGGCGCAGAAGCTCCGTTATCGCAAATATGTTGTCGTCGCGGAACTGCGAGATATATTCGAGTATGCGCTCCGTCTCCCACGAGTCGAACTTCGAAAGATGCAGATGGCACACGCCCGTTTCGAGCGAACGCACCGATTTGAGCATACATTCCTCGAGCGTCGAGCCGATGCCCATGACCTCTCCAGTCGCCTTCATCTGTGTGCCGAGCGTGTTCGGCGCCTCTGAGAATTTGTCAAACGGGAAACGCGGGAACTTCGCGACTATGTAGTCGAGCGACGGCTCCGTCGCCGCCGTGCCGCCCGCCACGGGTATATCCTCGAGCGCCATTCCGAGCGCAATTTTCGCCGTCACGCGCGCGATCGGGTAACCGCTCGCCTTCGACGCGAGCGCAGACGAGCGAGACACGCGCGGGTTGACCTCGATGAGGAAATATTCGCTCGTCTCGGGATGGAGCGCGAACTGCACGTTGCAGCCGCCGTGTATCTTTAATTCGCGGATTATCTTTATCGCCGAATCGTTGAGCATTTTAAGATCGTGATCGTTCAGCGACAAAATGGGCGCGACGACGATACTGTCGCCCGTGTGTACGCCGACGGGGTCGACGTTT
>CANPXS010000089.1 GCA_947586625.1 uncultured Clostridia bacterium
CCACAAACGAAAGAAGCTGCAAAACAATATCGCTGATGAATGTCCCGAGAAGATTCTTTTCGCGCCGCGTATCAAGCAGGGGCATGTCGATCACGACAACGTCGCATTTCTTTTCCTTTGTGATGACGCGCCACTGATTCTGTATTTCCTCATAGTTGCGTCCAAGGCGGTCGATACTGAGAATATATAATACATCGCCTTCACACAGCTTCTTCATAAGCCGTTTGTAATTAGGTCGATTGAAATCCTTTCCCGACTGTTTGTCGATATAGACATTTCTTTTGTCAACTCCGGCATCGTTCATCGCTATGAGCTGACGATCCTCATTCTGATCCTGTGACGATACTCTCACATATCCGTATATTTTGTTTTTCATAAGTCCTCCAATCTCTCAGAATATATTATGCTTCAAGACAGCAAACCTAATCTGCCGCCTTTCGGCGGCAGGTTTATTTTTATCATCATAACGTTGCAGATTATTCCGAACACAGCGTCGGGGATGACGCTCCTGTCGCTCATGTCTGCGATATTCATGCTCCCCGTGCCGCGGTACACATCTTTTGCTGTGCAGAGAAGCGCGTATGCACCTATCGAATATTTCCCGCGCTTAATGCTGTCGAAGTCGATGTTGTCTCGGCTGACGCACGGCTCCGCATCTGCCCACAGATCATCGCCGCTATGAATGAGTTCTATACTATGAAGGCTCATCCGGAACAGTACAAACGGTACTCTTCTTTCCGTGATGCGATGGACGAGGTTCTGACAGAGTAACAAACAAGCAAGCAATTTTACGAATCAAAACTGTATTCACTTCTTGAGATTGAAGATACAAAGCTTTGGCACCTTAGTGCGCCGGCGCTTTACGAGCTGTACGATGAAGAAAAAAGAACGGGCAGCATCACGTTCCCGGAGGCGGCATGACATGAGCACAGCAGGAAATTTCACTGTTTATTGCGCGGAGCAGTATAAAAACGCTAAAAAGCTGACGGGAAAAGAGGTCTCCGAGCTTTTCACCAAGTACAGAGTTTGGGAATACGTGTATTCATGCTTTGAATCTCTGAATACGACCGGAGACAAGTATATCATTGAAGATATAGATCTCTATATCGAGGCACGTCAAGCATAACTATCTCGTTCTTGAAACTCAATTCGGTCGCGTAGAAAAGACGGCTTCTCAAAATCAGTCGCAGTTCAGAGATAGACTTTATTGCAGCATAAACTCCATGAAGCAGCCGAAACAAGGCTATGTTCATTCACCTGCACATTCTCCGACGCAAAAGTCCTCGATCACATCGGGCAAATGACATAACGACAGTTCGAGCTCGTTGCAAAGTCTGACAAGCTCCTCTACCGCACTGCGGTCAGACGATAGGTCGACAAACGACTGCAAAATGACCTCGACGCCGTCATTCACAGTAATAGCGGCGATGCCGTAACATGTACGGCGATCCAGTCTGCTCTCAAGCAGGACATAATGAAATCTCATACATTAGCCTCCATAAAAAACACGACAAATAATGTCGGAATGTATCGCTTTCATTTTCCCAAACGGTTGTCAAACGCGCTGTCATTTGAAAACAGAAGTAGATATTACCCGGTTTTTCTTTATTTTACAGCCGTAATAAAGGAAATAACAGGGAATATATTGCTGATTTATAGATAATTTCGTAAAATTATTTTGAAAAATCGACACATCGACATCCGCTCGTAAGCAGCCGGCTGAATTACATATTCTCATAATATAGATACATCCTCCGAATGATGAAAATGATCGTCATTTCGGAGGATTTTTGATTAAACAGAGATTCAGTTCATCTGAACAAAAGCGTTTCTTCGACATTATTTATATTATTTTTCTGGTTTATTCAAAAAGATTCTACAATAAATTACATAAATCGGTAATATATTCCCTGTTTTTCCCTTTATTCCGACGTTAAAATGAATAAAAACGGGAGACGATTTATGTTTGATTTGATCCGCCTTGGTTTGACACTGCACGATGCCCGCCGCCAAAAGAAAATGACACAAGAAGAAGCCGCCGAAATCATCGACGTATCTGTTGAAACGATACGCAACATCGAACACGGCGACACTTCACCGAATATAGCTACAGTTTTCGCCTTGTGCGACATATACGGTCTTTATGAATATGAGATATGGCGTTATTATAAAAGAGACCGCGCGGTCGATGAACGTCTCCGTGAGATGAAAGTGCTTCATTCAAACATCATAATCGAGCGAGTTTTACGATAATATGTGAGTTACAAGGTTTTGACCGCTTGCATCGACGGTGACATTCATAGAGCAAAATACGGCGAAGGAAATCGTTCTCCGCCGACTTTTTGTTCGACATTCTGTTTTATTTTTACCCGATCTGTGGTAATATGATAATGCTTGAACAGAATCAAGAAACGGAAGGTACAGTCATGGAAGAACAACAGCATAAGCCGAGGGATTGGTCGAAACTCACCCCGGCGGAGAAGAAAAAGAACCTTTTCCTGAAGCAGAAAGAGACGCTCGATCTGTTTTTGGAGCGTCATGCAATATCAAAAGAGCAGTACGATAAAAGTCTCGGTGATCTCCGCATCAAGATGGGGATCGCGGACGACTTGTCAAAATAAATTGCCGGAGGAACACGTTATGTCATTCTTGGAGCTTGCTAAATCAAGATTTTCGGTCAGAAAATTCGACGAAAGACCTATCGAAAAGGAAAAGTTAGACCTCATTTTAGAGGCGGGCAATGTCGCGCCGACAGGGTGCAACTATCAGCCGCAGAGGATCTACGTCATAGAGAGCGCGGAAAAGTTAGCGATCCTGAACGAGCAGAGCAAATGCATTTTCGGCGCCAAGACTGTCCTGCTGTTCGCATACAATGCGGACGAAGACTGGAAAAATCCGCTCGAACGCGGTGTTCATTCCGGCGTGCAGGACGTCAGCATCGTCGCGACTCATGTGATGCTCGAGGCATGGGAACTCGGCATCGGGACGTGCTGGGTGAACTATTTCGCCAATTCTAAGCTCGAACGCGCGCTCGGACTTCCCGAAAATGAAAAGGTCGTTCTGCTCATGCCGATCGGCTATCCCGCAGCAGATGCTGAACCGCTTGCAAAGATGCACAACGTATACAGAGATATTGACGAGACTGTCAGGTTTATGTGATTTTTCGACTGTCTCATCTTTCTTTCCTGATATCATATATATTTTCCTATGGGAAGTTCACTGCGCCCGTCGCGTTGACAGGCGGCACCTTCCGTCAAGAGGCTTCTACACCGTCTTGGCGTAAGGTGTCTTTTTGTTATCGCATTTGTCGACTACGCAAATTTAAGCACTTTTTACTATATTACGAACGCCTATTTTTGTCGCTCGGCTTTACCCTTTTTTGACTGTCGCTCCCGATCATCGCTCTCTCTAGGATAAACTCGCGCACGGCTTCCTTCGGTATTCGCCATGTACGCCCGTTGCGGAACGCCTTGAGCGCACCGCTGTTAAGTAACTCGTACATCGCGTTATATCCGATTCGCAATGCTTCGCAAGCCTCATCGACCGTCATCACATCTGCGTACTCTTCGAGCATGTTTTTATTGCCTCCTTTTCCGTGTTGTTCGCCCGATACGGGCAGTTGTCAGGTCCGATATCACACTTAACGCAAAGGCAGTTCCCGCGTTTACGCGATCTATGCTTTCTATCGGTGTCGGATCGATACAAAAGATTGAGATAGTTCAGCTGCTCGATCACAGCCAGTTCAGTTCTTGCCAAGTCAAGCGCCATTTCTGTAATATCGACACCGTTTGAATACATTTGTGCCAGTTTTTCACGCTCTTCATCGGACCAAAAGTTACGTTCACGATCGAGACGGATCTCTCGATTCCTCATTTTCTTTATCAGTTCAGAATCATATGTTTTGTTCATTTTTTGCCTCCAAAAAATATATCGTTCTTTATTTATCTGTTATTACGATTATCGCATAATACATTACATCTTCACAATTTGCACAGCTGTTTCATCTGTTGCTTGAATACGTCAAACTTGCTACCCCATGTCTTCGCATTATACCGCTAAGAGCACTCATAAACTGCTTGAATTCTTTCCTTGTTCCGTAGTACCGATGCCCGTCGACATAACTGACAGAGTTTGTCACTATGTGTATGTGCGGGTGATCCGCATTCTCATGCACGGCGTAAACCGTTTGGTATTCCCGACCTAAAAAAAGAACCGCCTCCTTGGCGATCTCATTGACTGTATCCATGTTACTCACCTCACCGGGCGAGAACGAAATTATGAAATGACGGAGCTGCACACCGTTCGACTTGCCGTACCGCTCCGAGACAGCAGCCATACTGCCTGCGATATCGTCTGCATCTACTTTGACGCCGCCGATAAACCGGCTCGGCGTCTTTGATTCATCCATAATGTAACTGATTACATCTTGTTTAGCTGCATCGTCAAAGTATTTCCCGTGACCGTTCGCTGTTTTAAGTGTAGCCATAATGATATTATCCTTTCTATGTTTGATTAAATTGCTATACTATTCTGTTAGTCGTAATTTAATATCTAAAGTTAACTTTGATTGCTTTTAAGTTTTTAGTCATATAAGGCGTCATATGGTGGTGCTATATTTGACGCAAGGGGGAAGAACTGTGTTCTTCCCCCCGGGGCCCCATTATGTTTTAATTTATGTGTTATATCATTTTGCCGATTAAACATCATTTGTAATCACTGTAAAATCGTATATATAATCGACGGAAAAGCTCGTTTTTTCAACTACATATTATCTCCATGGAGCCCGGAGCGACGCACTCCGGACGAACGAAAAATCATATTATCCATGGAGGTAAATCAAAATGTCAGAACAAACAACAACATCAACATCAACAATCCGAGTATGCTCGGTATGCGGCGCGGTAGTCGGGGACGACCAAGCCGTATACGTCTACGGCGCCGTCTACTGCCCCGACTGCGCCACACGGTACACGACGGTCTGCGCCCACTGCGGAGTACGCATCTGTTACAGCGACAATGCGGGCACCGACAGCTTCCCGCTCTGCCAGGACTGCTATGACGACTACTACACCAACTGCGACAGGTGCGGTGTGCTCCTTCATCGCGACGAAGCCTATTACGGCAGCGACGATGACGCCTATTGCAGCGACTGCTACCACCGCCGGTACCGCGGCGGCATCGAGGATTACTACTACAAGCCCGAGCCTATCTTCTACGGCTCGGGCGACCGCTATTTCGGGGTAGAGCTCGAGGTAGATGAAGCCGGCGAGGACAGCGGCAACGCGAACGAGATCGCCGACATCGCAAACAGAAACGAGGTCCGCGTATACTGCAAGCATGACGGCTCCCTCGATGACGGCTTTGAGATAGTGTCGCATCCGATGACGCTCGACTATCACGAACACGAGATGCCGTGGGCAGATATGCTTGAAAGACTGCGGGGTATGGGATACCTATCACACCTCGCATCAACATGCGGACTTCATGTGCATGTAAACAGAACATCCCTCGGAGATACAACGGAAGAGCAGGACACGACGATAGCGCGTGTCCTGTTTTTCTTTGAGAAGTTCTGGAACGAGCTGCTCAAGTTCTCACGCCGCACATCACGTCAGCTCGACAAGTGGGCGGCCCGCTACGGATACAAGGACCACCCGAAGGAGATGCTCGAGCACGTAAAGAAAGGTACGTCTCTCGGGCGCTACTACTGTGTCAATCTTCAGAATGAATCGACTATAGAGTTCCGTATCTTCAGAGGTACTCTCCGCTATAACACGTTCATAGCGACGATTCAGCTCGTCAACCGCATATGCGATATCGCCGTGATATTGACGGACGAAGAGATGCGCTCTCTCGCATGGACGACATTCGTCGAGCACTGCACCGAGCCGGAGCTTGTCCGTTACCTTAAGGAACGTCGGCTATACGTCAACGATCCTGTAGAAGCTATGGAGGAGGCGTGAATATGTGCTGTCTGTTTGGATTCATTGATTACGAACATTCCCTCTCCGTGGGGGAGAAGAACCGCCTCATAAACTCGCTCGCACGGGCAAGCGAGGCACGCGGCACAGATGCCGCCGGCATCGCCTACAACAGTCACGGTCATCTCACAGTGTACAAACGCCCTCTCCCGGCTCATGAGATGAAGTTCCGGATCCCCGAAGGCGCAGATGTCGTTATGGGGCACACTCGTCTTACGACACAGGGGGACGAAAAGTTCAACGCAAACAATCATCCGTTCAAAGGCATGGCGGGAACAATACAGTTTGCACTTGCCCATAACGGCGTGCTGTATAACGACGAAATGATACGACGGCTTGAGCATCTGCCGAAAACGCCGATATTGACTGACTCCTATGTCGCAGTACAGCTTATCGAGAAAGAGGGCGATGTCAACTTCGAGACTCTCCGCAATATGGCGGAACAGCTCGAGGGCAGCTTCACGATCACCGTTATGGACGGTAGCAACAACGTATACTTCATAAAGGGCGACAACCCGATGTGCATCGCACATCTGCCGAAGATAGGAGCATATGTCTACGCCTCAACAGAGGAGATACTGCTTGACGGCATCAAACGCTCACATCTCGATCTCGGGGAACGTATAAAGGTACAGCTCGTTTGCGGCGAGATCATGCGCATAGACAGTCAAGGCAAGCGGGAGACCGAACGCTTCGATACGGACAACCTTTTCTTCGGCAGCGGCTGCTACCGATTCGGTTACGGTACATCATATGATCCAAACGTAAAGCACAAGAAGACGTCTGACACTGACGCATATGTCGCCGACCTCAAGTGCACCGCGACTTATCTCGGCTACTCGCCGTCGTTCGTCGACTACCTGATGCGTGAGGGATATTCATTCGTGGATATCGAGGAGGTGCTGTATGACGAATCATGCCGTTAGGGTCCGTCTCCAAAGTGGCACATGCCAAAATATCAAAATCGACTCTATTGGCACACTTTTTCGGTATGCCAATAGGGCTTACCCTAAAGACACAGACATTACATATACGGGGGTGATCGAATGAAGGTAGGATATATCCGTGTAAGTACAGCCGAGCAGAACACAGCGAGGCAGGAGGTCCTTATGCAGACGCTCGAAGTCGATGCTGTCTATATCGACAGAATGAGCGGCAAGTCTGCGGACAGGCCCGAGCTGCAACGGATGATGAGCTTTGTACGTGAGGGCGACACTGTCATAGTCGAGTCTATATCCCGGTTCGCACGAAACACTCGTGACCTGCTTGATCTTATCGAGAAGCTTACAGAGCGTAATGTCGAGTTCGTGTCCAAGAAAGAATCTATCGACACCACGACGCCGACGGGCAAGTTCATGCTGACTGTGTTCGGAGCTGTCGCCGAGCTCGAGAGGTCATACATATTGCAGAGGCAGCACGAGGGTATCGAGATCGCAAAGGAGCGCCATGTCTATAGAGGAAGGAAACCTATCGAGCGCTCCGACTTCGGACCTGTCGTGGCACTTTGGCGAAACGGCAGTATCACGGCTGTTGAAGCAATGAGGCGGCTCGACATGTCGCCGAGCACATTCTATAGGAGAGTCAGACGGGAGGTGAAATCATGATAGAGGCAATTATCATCGTCATCGGCTTTGCGCTCATGCTTGCCGCGATCGCTGTGACCGAGCTTTTTACAGAGCGGTCAAAATGACGGTTACGGTGTCGGCGAGAACGAGAGCTGCTTGCCAAGGGTGCTGCACTTGCTATAGCGGTGTGGCTGACGTGGCTCGAACGTGATAAGTGAAAAGAAAAAGAAAAAGAGAAAGAAATATTATATGTAAATTTGGCATTTTGGCATCAAATCATATCCATATTATGTAAACATTCTCTTCTAAGCGCAATAAAGGCGATTGACTAACGAGCTAAAGCAAAATGACTATAATGCTGTAATTGGGAAACCATTTTGCGCCGGTGTGTCGGTGTGTCGATGTGTCAAAGGTTTTTTCACGTGAAAATATAGCTGAAATACCGAAATTTCGTAAAAGAATATGCCTAAAGAACCGACACATCGGCACAAACCTCTATATATCTCCTCGAACCGCTTGCCGAGGGTGGCACACTTGCTATAGCAATGCGGCTGACGTGTATTGAGCGTGATAAGTGAAAAACGGGAGCACAGCATGCAGATGTTGTGCCCCCGTTCTTTCTATCCACAATCAAACAATAAAAGCCTATGATCCTTGGAAAAGGATTATTGCGGCATGCAATTTATGCAACTGCACAACAAAGCAAAATAATTTTTTACATATGACGAACAATTAGATAAATCATACTAGCAAATTGATCGTGACACTGAATCATGCAAAGAATTCGGGGTCATAATAATAGTTGGAGGACAGATCTTATGCAACTGATAATTGACAAAGATGCACATATAGCGACAATTTGGGTTTCTAAAGATGAGCGCACAGATCCACTTGTTTTAGAAAAAGCAAGAACGACCTGTGCCGAGCTGAAAGCCAAAAAGATAAAGACTGCAATCTTCATCTCAGGAGATAAAGACTTGCTCGAAGAGACAACAGCACTGATTTTATACAATCGCAGAAAATTGGCTGAAACGGCGGTAAGTGTGAACAGACTTTGAGTGTAACATTCTGCACAAGTTATACCGTTGCTGATCTAACTGTAGCGGATCGTAGCAAAATAAGTTTGTGCAGTGAATCAAAAATAAAAAACAAAAAGTAATGGATTATTATATATAGAAATTTGGACTTTTGGCACTAAAATCAAGCACATAATTCCCATATTATTCCTGATAAGGCAATCTTATACTTTGTTCTTTCCTTTGCTCCCTACACTGCTGAAACTGCTCAAAAGCACTCGCCCTCAGTCCAGTACTTTCGGAACAGCGGAAGATCAACAACGCCTTTGAGGTATATATTGTGTGTCGGAGTATGTTCGGCTTTTTCTAATGTACCTACTATCAAACTTTTCATTTTTGCGTATACCAGGCAAATTTCACCACATATTTTCAGTTCTCTGATGCTGATGTTCTCCTGAAAGCGTTGAAATCCATCGATCAAACTATTACAATACGGAAAGACGCACTGGGACTGAAGATGGATGCTCCGTCATGTGTAAATAGTTGCCCCGGCGATGCACTGCGCATGAGCTTAGCTCAAGCAGAACAAAGCCGGGGCGTTTTGTGTTATCTTAATATTCGTCACTGAGCAGAAAGTCGGCAATGTGCATCGTTTTAATGCCCTCGTAATTGCCTCCGGCAAATTCGTCGGTCGTCAATACATATTTCGGGTAATTGTCGCGTATTTCAAGCAGCCGGTTATATTCGCGCTTTTCTGTCCTTTCAGAGCCGATGCTCTGCGTCACTTGAACATACAGCCTTTCGTTTTGCTTGTTTGCCACGAAGTCGATCTCGCCGTCGCCTGTCTTCCCGATATATACGGAGTACCCCCGGCGGCAAAGCTCAAGGTATACGACATTTTCAAGACTCGATGCAACCGTGTCGGAATTGTAGCCCAAAACGCTGTACCGCAAGGAAGTGTCCGCAAGATAGAACTTCTCCTGCGTTTTCAGGATTTCCTTGCCTTGCAGATCATAGCGCGAGCAGCGGTGAAG
>CANPXS010000090.1 GCA_947586625.1 uncultured Clostridia bacterium
AGTGTGTATGATAGCGATGCTCGTCGGTTCCGTTTTCGGTATTTTCTTCTCTGACGACGACTCCGACACGGGCGAGTCGCTCACGTCTGTTATGAACGAACTGAAAGCAGATCTCGACGCAGATGTGCTTGAACTGCAAAAGGACGCCGAATACGATGTCCTTGACATGAGCGGCTGCACCGTCAACTGGAAAGAGACTATCGCGGTTTACGCGGTCAAAGTCAACGTATCGGCGGACAGTACAAAAGACGTTATAACGATGGACGAAGAGAAAAAAGCCGACTTGCAGGCTGTGTTCGCAGATATGAATGTACTTGCATCGCGGACCGAGGCGCGGACCGAAACTGACGGTGAAACGGAGGTCACGCGGACGTATCTCATAATCGAGACAACGCACAAGACCGCCTCTGAGATGGCGGAGCAGTACGGATTCAGTGACGAGCAGAAAGAGTATCTGACCGAGCTTTTGAGTGATGAATACGATTCATTTTGGGCGAGCGTGCTGTATGGATTTGAGTGAATGGGGATTGGCGCAGAAAGGCGTAGGTAATTATTTAGCCTGACTCGCGCGAAATTTCATCACTCCTCGAATTCGAGGGATAATGAAAACACGATGTGACTCCTCTTTGATTAAAAGAAAAGACAAAACGGTGCCGGAAATGTTTCTGACACCGTTCATCTTCGGAGAGTAGTGTGTGAAGCAGATTGCCAAAGGCAATCTGCCATCGACCCATTGCGTTTTCTCACCCATCGTCT
Organism: uncultured Clostridia bacterium; assembly: GCA_947586625.1. Lineage (GTDB taxonomy): Bacteria > Bacillota > Clostridia > Oscillospirales > CAG-272 > DTU064. The sequence continues at coordinate 757 of CANPXS010000090.1, forward strand.
CCGAATACAAAAAGGGGCGCTGTGCGCCCCTTTTTGCATCCGGAGAGTGTGGGATTCGAACCCACGCGCCGTTTCCGGCAAATGGTTTTCAAGGCGTCAGTACTCAGTGCAACATATCACAAGTTGTTATAACTTATCACAAATTGCCGCAACGGAAAAATGCAGCAAAATCAAGCTTTTGCAGAGCGTTTGAGGCTAAAAATTGAGTATTTGCCGTACTATTCCATTTGAAAAATTAAGACGCGATTTTCATGCGGTTTTTCAAAAAAATATTAGAAATCCGTTAGAACTGCCGTTTTAGAGACAAAAAATCGGGATAAAAAATGGCATAACAGGTCTGATAAAAAAATACCGAAAAGGTTTTTGTGACCTCTCATCGAAAATGATTATATCATGCCGCGTAACGGTAATCAATATAAGATTTACTCTTATCTGTTCATCTCAATATAACCTATTGCAATTTGAAAGAATATAGGTTATAATAAAGACATGAATCCTTTTTATTTTAATTAGCAGCACGCTGCGACTTGAAGAAAGGAATTTATGTTATAAAAAACGAAAAGGTGACGGCATGAACAGCACATACGAACAGATAAAAGAGCTTGAACGACAGCTTCAGTCGTACCCTAACGGATATATATCGCGCAAGGTCATAAACGGCAAGGAAAGATTCTATCTTCAGTGGACGGAAAACGGAAAGCTTAAAAGTAAATATATAAAATCGGACGAGGTCGACAAGATACGAAGCATGGTCGAGGAGCGCCGACAAATTGAACATCGGCTGCGTGAACTTAAATCGTCGCCCGAAGGAAAAGAACTCTACAATCAAAAGCGAAAGGAGGTACGAAACATGCACAGTATCACGGGAACGCTCATGTCAGAGGACAGATCGATAGCAAAAATAAAAGATGGGGAAATAACGGAGTCCACGGAACAGCTCCTGCCGTTCTATCTGAAACGAACGGGAAACGTCGAAGGCTGGCTCGCGTCACGCGCTATCGACGCGCACAGGACAAATTCGAGGCTGTTAAAGAAAGCCCTCCGCCTGCGTCAAACTGACGACGTCGCGACTGCGCTTTCGGTGAACGCGGCGACGATCACTGACACGTACTGGTTCAGACCGGACGGGTCGGAGGCGACATACGGTGCTATCAGATTTCGTGAGAACTACTTCGACAAGCTCGCACTGCGCGGCGATCCAGACAGCTTTTCTCAAAGGCCTTCGAGGACGCCGGAGCTGACAAACACGGGAAGCTTTGAGAAGTGCTGGCGTCTCATAGAAGGCAAGTGGTGGATGTATAAGAGCGGGAATGACGCGGAACTGTTCTCCGAGCTGTTCATCTCAAAACTCAGCGAGAAACTCGGGTTCCCTACCGCGCATTATGAGCTTGACGGTGGGTATATCCGCTCGAAGGATTTTACGGACGGCGCGTCTGTGAATTTTGAACCGATGCGCTCGCTTGTCGATGACGACGAAGACTATGGACACTGTTTCGATGTTCTGTCTGCCATGTCGCCCGATCTGGCGCGGCAGTATCTCGTTCTCATCTATATGGATTCGATATGCTGCAACATGGACCGGCACACGGAGAATTTCGGCTTTCTGCGCGATATAAAGACAGGCGAGGTGCTGTCTCTTGCGCCGAACTATGACAACAATATCGCGCTCATTGCACGCGGATATCCGAGCGACGTCAGCCGGAAAAATGACGGGCTGATCAGATTCTTTGATGAATTTCTTTCCGAAAATGAGACGGCACATGAAGTGTACAGAAATATGAAGCTTCCGACAATAACGGAAGATATGATCGACAAATGCATGGCCGAAATACCGATCGAGGTGAACTGTGACTTCATCCGCTCGTTTATCCTGAACGGGCAGACCCGCATCCGCGAGATCATAGACACGGACGAGAAAATGTCCGTGGATGAGGATATGTCGACGGGACTGTGGCTGTGATTTTTATATTGATTTTATCTCAGTGTTACAGTATAATATAGGTGAGCAGAAGTCGAAAAAAGCCTGACATGAAACAGAAAGGAGCGTTTTATGCGTGTGTTTCCACAGGTTGCCAAAGGCAGCGAGCGATTGAAATACATCTTTCCGTCCAAACAAAGGGATGCTCAGATCGCAATAAATATCGCATCCGCTGATGAACGTATAGAACGCCTGATCGTGTTCGGCAGCGCCGTTACACCCGATTGCGGAACGGACAGCGATATCGATATCGCCGTTTCTGCAAAAAACATTACAGAAGAAGAGTTTTTGAAAATAGCGCATGCTTTTTATACCGAAATCGATTCCGAGGTCGATATCGTTCATTATGAATCCGTCAGCGATGCATTTTTCAAAAGTGAGATAGATAAAAAAGGAGTGACTTTATATGCCAAGCGCTCGTGACTATCAGATACTTGCGGAAAGAGATTACAAGGTCTGCTGCAAGCTCGAGGAAGATTTCCCGGACGAGTATGCATTGTCCGGTGTGCTGTATCATATCGGTCAGGCAATCGAAAAACAGTTGAAGGCTCTGGCGCTGTTATACGGTGAAACTCCCGATTTTACGCATAACATAACAAAATTGACCGACAGATGTCATCGTCTCGGGATCGAATTGCCGGAAGAGCTTGATGACATTGCGGACAGTCTTACATTGTGGGAATCAAAGAGCAGATATGATCCGTTCATCCTTTTTACGAATAAAAAATATGAAAAAGCAAAGGACGTCTTTGCCGATCTGAAAGAGCTTTTGCAGAATTCATTGGATTCGATCTCTGACGAAGTCGAGGAAGATGCATCGCCCAAACAGACAATGTAAATGATATATCCCCCGCTGTGCAAAACGCAAATTTGTATGTGTAATGTCGATTGGTTTTGTATCTGATCGATGCCTTTGTCACTCCGTATTTTTCTGCATATGAAATGAGGGTTTGACGATACAGTATTTCTTGTGTTACACTTTTCATGGCAATTGCGGATCTCCTGTTTTCAGTTGGCTTGGACAACTTTACTGTATCACAGGTCTTCCTCTTTCCCCACTCTTTTTTCTTACGGTAACACTTCTATTGCAATCACACAGTAATAATTACTTCGAAATGTATTGACACATTGCGTGAAATTTAGTATAATACATAATGGGTAAGTACCTAAGACCGTAGGTGCGTAAGCATAACATCCTACTGAGGGAAGAGCTATCCAAATTAGTCCTGCCTATTCCTCTGTAGGGGAGTAGGCTATTATTGTTGTGTAGAAATTAATAATTATACTTTATTTATAGCTTTAAAAGTAAAGGCGGAGTTACCATATAATAATAATAAAACGAGGGCAGAAAGAAATGCTAAGTATACCTGTTGTTATGTAGAGAAATGAACCAAATAGAACCATGAAAAGTTGAATTGGTTTGAATTAAATTGATTTATTATCTTTCAATATCATGGACTTACAAATTCATTTTGGAGAGAACACCAATGATTCTTTCGGATAACGAAATAAAACGCCAAATTAATGATGGGGAGCTTCTCCGTGATGAAAATGGGGAAATAATATCTTCGCCGGATGTCTCAAATATTTCTTATGATTTATCGACAAAGAGCTTTTACTCAAAAGAACTGGGTATCGAAGGAGCAACGGAATTTACGCTCAAGCCCTTGGATTCTGTGTTTGTTGCATCCTCCGAGATAATAAATTTACCGCATAACGTTTCGGCGGAAGTCAAACTAAAGTATGGTTTAATGACAGATGGCCTTTTACTTGATGCTCCGCTTTATCAACCGGGACATCATGGTTCTCATATTTTCTTTCGACTCACCAACATTTCAAATAAAGAAATTCAACTGACGATCAAGAAGAAATATGCCTATATTTTATTTCACAAAACTGAAAAAGTTAGCAGCCCATACAATGGTGATTTTTGCAATTCGCAAAAAAGTATAACTGAGATCCGAGAGCATTCATATAAGGGCGTATATTTGGACATAGTTGAGGATATTAATAAAACACGCGAGGATATTAATAAAACACGCGAGGATATTAACAAAACACGCGAGGATATTAACAAAACGCAAACGAAAATGAATAATGCCGAAAAAACGATTTACGGGAATGTTCTGGTAATTATTACTGTCTTTATTACTTTGTTCTCTTTGCTCTCATCGTTTTTCAGTTCATCAAATGGAAATACCACAGTACGATTTACAATGATTTCCCTGCTTCTTGGCAGCATCTTTGCTTTGATTGGAGCAGTATGTGTTGTCATTGAAAATGACAAATCTTGGTATAAGAAGTCAGCAATCTTATGGTGCTTAGCCATTGCTTTTTTCGGTATTGCATTTTATCTTAATATGCAGTATTCTTCAAATCAAAATACCGGTTCGATTAATGAGTCGAATATTTCGGATCAAGTCACAATTTCACCTCAAACTGATGATACACTCAAGCCAAAAATTGATAGGGAGTAATTAATGAAGAAGATTTATATTGCATCCAAATATCGTGAACATGAAATAAATCATAAAGTATACGATTGCTTATCACAAAACGACTTTTCGCCTTTTTTGCCTGAAAGTATTGATAAAAAAGAGACTTCTCTCGAAGAAGCAAAAAAAATTCGTGATATCTGTGCACATGAGATAAAGCAATCGGATGTTCTGTTCGTGATAGATACAAAAGAAGCGTACGGTTCAGATGTTGGTTGGGAAGTGGGCTACGCCTATGCTCTAAAAACAGAGTTGAACTATCCAATCGAAATTGTTAATTTGAAACTAAACGCAGACTTACAGTGTATTAGAGCAATGAATGACCCTTGTTTTAGCTATGTATCTGACTCTATTGATAAAATGATTGATTATTTATCAAAAAAGTAGCCTTTAAATGGTATTTGTCAAATAATCAAATTTTACAGTATAAGTCAAGGTCACTGGACGCCCTGTGGTCTACACAATTTCTAGAAGAAACACAGATAGTTTGACGCAGCATTATCGCCAAAGGCAACCGCATATGTTCAGCACCATTGTGATAAGTAGTATAGCGCTTTATGAACTTGTTTGCGATGCCATCGGCGTTCGAGCGTACTGCGGTAGAAAGCACTTGGCGAACTCAGCGCCGCTGTCGGTCTTTACACATTCAATCTTGAGAATGGGAAAGCTTTGATAAGATGCTCTAAAATTTCGTTGGAACTGCACATGCTGTGTTCCTTGAAGACTTCGAGATAACGGAATCTTGAATACTAATCTGTTGCGATATAATGGTAGAATTTCTTACCTTATACGGAAAGTGCGTGTGAGCTGAACGAGCAGAATGGTGGACTTTGATCGAAGCCGCGGGGTTTCGTGACCGACTGAACAATATGCAGCAGGAAGCGATTTAATTCCGAGGTTGCTACGACAACATGGGTTATCTCAAAAAACAGGAATTTTATATTGGAATGGATGTGCATATATATCTACACCTACTATTAAAAATATATCATATTTTAAAGGAGCCTCTATGGACAGTAGCAAAAATGAAATCAAAAATATCGTTGATAAATATAAACTGGATGAAGATTTTTCAATAACAAATGACGATAATATAAAGAATATTATTCGCCACATTAAAGATTTTGTTCCTTCTGAAAAGCCAGATGCAATTTTTGAGGATGATGGAATTGTTTTTGCCATTGAGCATTTTCAGGTCTCATTGTATAGAAAGTCTGGCCGTAATGATGTCTCCAAAATTGCAGAAGGCTCTCAGTGCAAGAGGGAAAAAATGAAAGGTGATAGAGATTTTGATTTTCAACCATCTATCGAAAACTTTATATCTGCACTAAGAGATAGTCTGAGTTCGCATTCTAAAAGTTTTGAGTCTTACAAAACCAATATAATTAGTCTAGAAAAATATAAGAGTTCTGAATATAGGCTGGTTATTTTCGTTGAAGATTCAAGTAACTCTGGTTATATTGTCCGTAGAAGAGAAACAGAAGCAGTCAATCCGTTATTATTAAAACAGATTGCTGAGATCTTCTTGGAGTTTAAAGATTCTATATGGGGGGTTATTCTTACATCTGGAAATGAAAAGAAAAAAGGAATTACAGGATGTACATTGGAGGAACTGAAAGATAGACTGGAAAATAATGAACTGTTTGATGCAAAAGATTTTACTCCATTTGAAGTTGGTAGAGATGTTCATGTATCTAAAGATGATCCTGCCCAAGACAACAATCATGTCAGCATTCTTCTTTCTGAAGGGCCCTGGATGTAGTGATAAAGAATCTTTCAGAGTATGGATAGCAAAATATAGTAAAACACCTATCCGATGTTCCTATTAGAAGTCAGATGGTTTTACAGAGGGCACTTTGAAATTCAAAGTTTTTGCTTCCCCGGATATGTCAGTAATTACCCCCTTATGTTCTTGTGGAATTGTTCGAGGTCTCCATTCAACATCAAATCGGTATATCCAACTGGAGCGTACTAGCCGATCCAGTTCCGACCGTTGTCAGATGATATGCGCAACTTCGTCCTCTATGGTAGTACAGTCAATTGAAATCATACTTCCGTCCATGAAGCGCAGCTCAACACAAGCAGTATCAATGTTGAACTCGCAGAAAATGAGCCTATCCATAGGGCTATACAACAAATTGTTAAGAAAATAGCCCGTCTGAATCCCTGTTAGGATGCAGGCAAACTTTCGTATGCACCCCGAAACCGTCAGCTAACATTGATAAGTGAATTTAGTTCATTATCACTATAAAGGCAAGCACTTCAAGGTTTTTTCTCAGAGCTATGGGATTCGAACCCACGTGACGTTGTCGTCAAACTGATTTCGAGTCGTATTCTTTTATGAGAATTTCGCGGAATCTTTTAGAAATAAGCGGAAAGTATTGGAGCGAGAAATGCCCGAAATACAAGGGGAAATCATGTCTCCTAACCGGAATTATACAGCAATTTATGATGTTTTTTGCAGTTTTCTTTCCAGCAAAAAATCGACGAGTTTTCAGAAGATTTCTTAGAAATGTTATTAGAAATGAGGATAGTCAAGCTCTGTTTTTCGAAAAAAGGGCTTTTTTCGAGATAGGCGCTATTTTTGAATGATGTCGCAGAATCATATTCGTTTTGTGGAATTTAATGGAAAAATAGCGCGTGAAAAGCTATGTATATCGTGTCGGGATAGGCGGCGGAAATTTTATGAGATAAGTGTTCTTAGTATAAATCCACACAACGCAAAATTTAGAAATGCGGTACATATGCTAGTGAAAAACAAAAAACACATTTAATATCGATATGCAATATTTCCATGCTGTATTTATTTTTTGTCCATGTGCTTTTTGAAAAAATTATTGAACCTTATGGTTAAAAGTTCTATATACATAATTTGGAGAAATGCCGTTTTTTACCGTTTCAAATAATTTGGGGCTGTCGCTCGTGCTTTTGTTCACTAGCTCAGCCCTTTTTCTTATTTCGGTTACATGCCTGAAAGAAATGCTAAACTTCTCCCATATGTAGTTTCTATATCTCTATGTTCGCTGATCCTTCCGAAACTGCTCACCTTTTCGGTGTAGGAAACCGAAACATCGGTATCAAAATCGTCTCCGAGATGGAAAACGACTACATCCAACAGCGTTCCGAAGTGAATCATAGACATAGTGATTATGTCCTCGTTCTGAGATTCCAAGTTTGATTATGCATATAATATTGCGAAGCATTTATCTTGCAAACATCGCAAACAAATATATAAATTTTGACAAGTTTTTAGGAGCACTATATAGAGCCTATTATCCACATAAATATCACTGTAAAAGGCCAATAATTTAAAAAATAGTCTAATTTACAGAAAACATTGTCTGCGTAGCTTAAAATTATAATTCAGAGTTTTTAGAGTTGAGTTCTTCTTCTAATTTGCCTATAGCTGCTTTAATTTGCGAATTACCGCACCCGCTATTTAAAAGATCCTCTATTTTATTAATCGCATCTAATATTCCTTTAAAGTCCTTTTTATAATTAATATAATGGTATAACCTGCAAATTCTAAGTAGTGACTATGTATAGCTAAATTTGCCTCCATCAAATTATAACTTGTCTTTTTTCCATAGTTCTAAAAAATCTCAAAATAAACCATGCTTCATTAATTGCATCCAAATTGGCATTATAACTTTCATCGCTCTTATCAAGCAATCGTATAACAAGTGTAGCAATAATACTTGCAAGAATTCCAATTATTAGCACTTTAAATATATCGTTATCATTAGAAATAAGTAAAATAAATACACATACGAAAAACAGACCAATCGTTGAACATACTAAAACAGGAAATTTAATCAGGGTGTATAAAAGATGGAGTAATCTTTTCTTCATAAATTATAAGGATTAATCCACATCGTCAAGATATTTTATTGGTACTTCTTTTTTCCAATCTCCGTTGCTTACTTCTATTTTGTGCAGTTTTCCTTCCTTGTACGGATTTTCCACCTTTACAGTCTCTCCACAGCGAAACCCGTTACATTTTTTTGTCAAAACCGCTTTATCGCCTTTGTTGAATCTTGATTTTCTTGTTTTTTTTGTTTTGTTCATTTTTCCTCCAATGACGAAACATAAAATCAAATTACAAAAAGTGTGCTTTCGTCATTCAAATTAATTATATCATGGGATACGATATTTGTCAATATAAATAGTTGATTTTTCCAGGGCGACAGCATTTAACCTTTTCCCAGAAGGATGTCCAGGAAAGCAGAAGGATTGAGAGACGCACGGAAGCGCT
>CANPXS010000091.1 GCA_947586625.1 uncultured Clostridia bacterium
GTGGGTGAACTTATTCTATCAGATCTCGATCACTTTTTCTATCCCTTTTTTAGTCTCACTTCTATTGTAACTATACATTTTTAATCCGTACGCGTATTTATTTTGTGAAGCAAGACGGTGCAGAATGTGCTATAATATCATTCAATGGATTTTATGAATCACAGTTTAATTCCACGCAGAACGGAGGCGGCGCATGAGCTATCGCGTACTTTTAATATCGCCGGGCGGCAGGTGCCCCGCCGCCGTGACGGAGCTTTTCAGAGACTGCGACGTCGATACGGTCGAGGTGCGTTCGTCCCGCGACGCGATGGAGTCGTGCGCGTACGACATAGTGCTCGTCAACGCGCACGCGTTCGCGGACGCGGAGCGCACGGCGCTCGACGCCGCCAAATCGAGCGCCGCCGTGCTGATGCTCGTGCCCGAGTGCGACTACGCGTCCGCGCGCGACAAAATGACGGTGCACGGCGTGTTCGTTTTGCCGAAACCGACGACGCAGGCGACGATGTCGGTCGCCGTCGACTTTCTCAAGACGGCGTGCGAGCGGTTCCGCGCGGAAGCGCGCCGCGCCGGTATCGTGGAGGAAAAGATCGCGGACATGAAGCTTTTGAACCGCGCGAAGTGGATGCTGATCGACAATCTGCAAATGACCGAGGCGGAGGCGCACAGATACATAGAGCGTCAGGCGATGGACCGATGCGAGCCGAAGCGCGCCGTCGCGGAGAGCATAATAAACACGTACAAGACGATATAAAAATAATCAATATATTTACAAACAAACAATAATTTGTTATAAATAATTATAAATAATATGATAATAAAATTTCTGGGGAGTTAGACCATGAACAATAATCCAAATGTGCAGAATTTCACCCATCAGCCTGAACAGACGCCGCCTCCACACCCCGCAAATCAGAAATATTGTAAACATTGTGGACAACTCATTGACGTTGACTGCGTTGTTTGCCCAAAATGTGGAAAACAAGTCGAAGAGCTTCGCCGTGCTGATGCGCCCATCGTTATCAACAACACAAACACCAATAATGTATCCGCTTACGCGACTGCGCGTGCAGCCGTTGGCGGTTACGGACGCCCGAAAAACAAGTGGGTCGCACTTGCACTGTGCCTTTTGACTGTATGCGGACATAAGTTTTACGAGGGTAAGTTTGGTATGGGTATTATATATCTCTTTACAGCCGGACTGTTCGGCATAGGGTGGATTATGGATATTATAGCCTTACTGATGAAGCCGCGCATATATTACGTTTGATTTTGGAATGTTACTTATGTGAGCTCTGTTGCGAACGATGACGGCTCTGTAACTATCACAGTGACCCAACACTGCATTATTTTAACACAATAAAATATAAAACGCTCCGGCGGGTTTACTCCCGCGCGGAGCGTTTATATTTGCATCGCTACATATATTTCACTATCTCAAACGTGCCGTCGAGTATGAGCCACAGCGGCGCGAAAAACCGCATCGCGTTCCATATCCCCGCGCCGAACATGTCATAGTCCGCGATGAGCATCGCTTTAGCGTACGCGGAGCGCGCGTCCTCGTACCAGACCTCGTGCTCTACGCCGTCCTGATAGTACGTGTAGTACGGCGACGCGGCAGCCTCGTCGAACATTATCCGCGCGCGGCGCAGATATGCGCGCCTCGGCGCCTCGACGTTCGACAGCGCCTCCGCCTCCGTCACCCCCTTCACGTACGGCAGTTTCCAGTCGTAGCCGTAGTTCGGTATGCCGAGCAGGTACTTGTCGGCGTCCGCTTTCGTGACCGCGTACCGCACCACCTCGCGCACCTTGTCGAGCGGCGCCACCGCCTGCGGCGGTCCGAACGCGTACCCCCATTCGTAAGTCATGAGAAGCGCCCTGTCGGCGGCGTTCGTCAGCGCCGCATAGTCGTGACCCTCGTAGAGCAGTCCCGGCTGCGCGTCCGACGATTTCGGCGCAAGCGCGACCCAAACGGCATAGTCGCCGCGCGCTTTAAGCGATGCATTCATGTCGGCGACGAACTGCGCGTATGCTGCGGCATCGTTGCCGTTTATGTATTCGAAGTCGACGTCGACCCCAGCGTATCCGAGCCGCTCGACGGTGTCGGCGACGTTTCTTATCACCGCGTCGCGCACGTTTTGCGTCGAGAGAACATATTCGGCGAGCTCGTTTGAAAACGTGCCGTCCTCGGTCAGCGTCGACAGCATCATGAGCGGACGCGTCCCGTATTCGCGCGCAAGCGCGATTATACGCGCCTCCGCCGCGTCGTTGCCGGGCGAGATGAGCGTGCCGTCGTTACGTATGCCGTACGTGAACACGGTCAGATACGACAGATACGGCAGCGTCTTGCGCAGCACGTTTTCGTCGACGAACGGGTACACGTACGCGTTCGTGACGAGAGGTGAGGACGGCATGGAGCTCTCCGTTATAACGAGCTCCTCGCCCGCGTATATCGTCTCCCTGCCGCCGAGTGCGGGATTTTTCCGCCACAGCTGCGACGTCGTGATGCCGTATCGCTCCGCCACCGACGACGCCGTGTCGCCCTCGCTCGCGACGTATACGGTCGCGGGCTGGCGTATGAGCAGCGACTGCCCTATGGCGAGCGCCGCCGGGTCGGGCAGCTCGTTGTCGCTGATGATGAGCGACGCCGGCGTCCCGAACAGATTTGATATCGAATAGATGCTGTCGCCTTCGGCGACCGTGTAGATACGCATATGCACCTCGTTTGTTTTTTCACAGTATATGAACTTTCGCGCTCGCGCGTGAATAAGCCGCGCGCGGACGCGGCAAACTAAACAAAAACGAGGTGCGGAATGGATAATACGGAAACTAAACTCAAAACTCCCGCGATTTACAGGGGACTGCCGAAGATTGAGCGCATACGCGCCGTCGAGATACTCGACTCGCGCGGCGACCCGACCGTGCGCGCGTGGGTGACGCTCGCCGACGGCAGCGAGGGACGCGGCGACGCGCCCGCTGGCGCGTCAACGGGCAAATACGAGGCGCACGAGCGGCGCGACGGCGGCGGCAAGGACGGCAGATACGGCGGGCGCGGCGTGCTCGACGCTGTCGCGAGCATAAACGGGGAGATCGCGGACGCGCTGACGCACACGGACAGACGCGGCGTCGCCGGCATCGACAATGTTTTGACGACCATGTACGGCGAGATAACGAAAGACTGCCTCGGCGCGAACGCTCTGTTGCCCGTGTCGATCGCGTATGCGCGCGCGTGCGCCGACCATTACGGCGTCGAGCTATACGAATTTCTCGGCGGCATACGCGCGTGCGGGAAAAAGCGGTTCCCGACGCCGATGATGAACGTGCTCAACGGCGGCGCGCACGCGTCCAACAACGTCGACATACAGGAATTCATGATAGTGCCGCTCGGCGCCGGCACGATGTCGGAGGCTGTCAGGATCGGTTCGGAAGTATATCACGCGCTCGCGCGCGAGCTTAAAATGCGCGGTCTTCCGACCGCAGTCGGCGACGAGGGCGGATTTGCGCCCGCCCTCGACCGCGACGAGGACGCCCTCGACCTGCTCGTCGGCGCTGTCGAGTCGTCGGGGCACGCGGGCGAGGTCATGCTCGCGCTCGACGCCGCCGCGAGCGAATGGGCGTCGGGCGAAACGTATCGTATGCCGAAGCGCGGCGTCGAGATGACGGCGGAGGAGCTTATACTTTATTGGCGGTCGCTGTGCGAAAAATACCCCGTCGTCTCGATCGAGGACGGGCTCGGCGAGGACGACAGGGACGGCTGGCGCGCGCTGACGGAGACGATGGAGGGGACGATGCTCGTCGGCGACGACTTGTTTGTGACGAACGCATCAAGAATCGCGGAGCTGACGCACGACGGAATCGCGAACGCGGTGCTCATAAAGCCGAATCAGACCGGCACCGTGACGGAGACGTTCGACGCCGTCGACGCGGCGCGCGCTGTCGGGTGCCGCGTCATAGTGTCGCACCGCTCGGGGGAGACAGAGGACAGCTTCATCGCCGACCTCGCCGCTGCAGTCGGCGCGGATTTCATCAAATCGGGTGCGCCTGCGCGCTCGGAGCGCACGTCGAAGTATAACCGCCTCGTCGAGATATACGGCTGACGGCGCAAAAGGGGGACGAAAGTCCCCCTTTTTGTTAATATTGATATGTGGCGAGAAACATTAACGCAAAGTTAAAATTCTTAATATTTTCGAAAATTTAGTCTGCAGCAGTTGACTAAGGCTCTTTCAGACGATACAATAAAGATGCGGAATAAAGAGCAAAGGCGGTAAAATACAGTTATGAAAAAAATTGCCGTGCTCGCTGCCTCGCTTGCGGCGGTGTCGATGCTTGCGTGCCTGACGTCATGTGCCGCGGAAAAAACTCATTTTGCCGAAGAAAAATTCAATTTCGATGCTGAAAAAATCAATTTCGCCGTCACGGACACAGGGGAAATCATTGATGAATTAAATAGCGGAGATTATCACGACCTGAGCCGGAACGGCACGGTCAGACTCAAGGGCGACGCAGGCTGCGGGAATATGTTCATTGAAACGGAAATGCTGAAAACGAACAGCTGCGAGATCTCGGTGAAGAACAACGGCGAGGAAAGCGTGAAAGTCTATTTGTATTCGGAAGAAAATGACGAAACGCCGATCCGTGAGATGTACGTTGACGCGGGAAAAACGAAAAGTTTTGACGGTCTTACGTCAAGTCTTGTGTATCGTGTCGCCGCGAGCACGGCTGATGCGGCTGTCGACATAACGGTCGGAGACTGATACCGGATGTTTGATCAGTCGGCGTGCTGTGATTTGCAGATATTATGATATAGACGACGATGCAGTACGCGTTTTTTGTGCCAAACCGCGTAAGAGGCAAAATACTGCGATTTGCGAGCATTTCTTTTTTATCGGTCAAGTATACGTCCGAAGCGTCAAATGCGCGTATACGCGATTTATGTGCGTTTCAGATGCATACGGCACAAAAGTGTGGGAGAGTAAACAAAAATTCCCTATAAAGAAAGGTGTGACCGTAAAGATCGACGCGGAACTCCACGAGGAAGTGCGGCAGTATCTGAACGAATACCCCGAGGGTGAGTGCGACTGTATCGAATTTGCCGCATCCATCCTGCGGTGCAGTCCCGCCGATTACGGTCTTTATCTCAACGCATCCGAAGACGTATATATTCGCCTCGATACGGACACATACGATCTCATCGATCTTTTTGACAGACCTGCGCTGTTCTTAAATTGGCGGTTAAGTTCCGATGACATCCCGAAGGGACTTTACTGTTACGACTTGCGAGAAGCCGACAATGGGGATGAGTTTATCACGATCGAGCCTCATGTCGTTGTGAATCACGGCGGCTCAGTCATAACGGATGAACCGATCGAATTCATGATGTACGATCACGTCCGCCTGCGAGACACGCTGTTCGGTATCGAGGGCAAATTCCTTTTGTCATACAATGACTGCGAGGAAGTCCGCAGGCTCTATGACGGATGCAGGATATTCCCGTTCACTCGCATACATTCAATGGCGCAGAGATATGACGCGGGACGAAAGTCCTGCGAGCTTCTGATCGGCAACTATGACATATTCGAGCGCGGACGCGCACAGCCGCGCCAGATTTCGATGTTCGCATAATGACAATCTAAAAAAATATAAGGAAACATCGAATACCATGACCTACAAACTCTCCGAACAAGCGAGCATGTTAAAACACGCGGTTATTGAAGTGTCGCATATACTCGGCTATAATGACATTGTAAGCGCTTACAATATCTATTACGGAGGTTTATATGGTACACAATCTTGGCAAAAACATTCGCCGTCTGCGTATCGAACGCGGGATCACACAGGAAGAACTTGCAGACTATATCGGAGTGTCGTATCAGGCTGTTTCAAAATGGGAGACTGATACGACAACGCCTGATATTTCACTTCTGCCGCGGCTTGCCGTTTTCTTCGGCGTGCGGATAGACGACATATTCGGCATCACAAACACTGACGAACTCGAACGGGTGGATTTCATACTCGAGCATGAAGCGCTTACGGAAGAAAATTTCGTTTACGCGAAAAAGGTTCTCGATAAGATACTCGAAAATAATCCTACCGATGTTCGCGCACTGAAAACATATGTGGATCTGTATCTGTCAAGGAATCAGCGCGACCGTCTTGAAGCGCGACGGATGCTGCGGCTCGCGATGGAGAGCAAATCATATGACGCGGAGATTTTCGGTCTGTACAGACAAGTCTGCGGCGGAGACAGTTCTCAATACCGAAGCGCGACAGAAGATTTCATCCACGACTGCGAACCGTATATCAATGACGCGGCTGACGAAACGATGTGCAAACTGATGCTTGACGCATTGATAACCGTGCGTTCACTCGATCGTGCCGAAGATCTGCTCATACGGTATTCGTCAAAGCTGTCCGCGTCGACGGCGAATATTTTCCGGGGCGATATAGAGCTTGCAAAAGGCAATGCCGGCAAAGCTGTGGTATTATGGAGCAGTGTCGACGAAAATGATCATCAGGGGCAGTACGAGGTCGGGGAGCGTTTCCTGCGCCTCTGCGACTTCACACGTGCGGAAGCAGCGTTTAATAATTCATTCGCTGCCGCACCGCCTCCGCGCGATCTTTCCGCCGTTTATTCGCTTGCGTTAATGTATGAGAAGTGCGGCGACTGCAAAAGGGCAGCGGAATCGTGGCAGCTCATCCTTGATGTACTGCGTGCCGATTGGAATATTACCGACGGAGAGAGTGTCGACTGGGCAAAACGGGAGATGGAGAAATGCCTGCTGTCTACGCGAGAATAACGACATACGATTACTGATATTCTGCATCGAATAAAACGAAAACAAAATACAATTCAAGGACGCAAGGTGAAAGCTTTGCGTCCTTTTCATATATACAAAAATCATTATGAAAAGAAAAGAAAAATGGCAAACTCAAAAACAAGACCGATGACGAGAATGCTTGCGAAGCTGCTTGCGCTGTTCACACTCTTCGGCGTCATTGGGACTTCGCCCCTGCACATATACGGTAACGGGGCTTGCATCGACGAATATGTTCCGCAGGCAGCCCAGACTTTCACCGTCTTTGCCGACAAAACGACGACGGTCACATTCTCAAATACTCTCAAGCGCGGAACGCTGAAAGTCTGTTTGATTGGGTCGGCGATACGATAACGGGTTTGATTTCATCTTTGACAGAAAGTGTTGGCGCTGTTAACCGATGGCGGCTTTTTCTTTTCGGCGGGTGTTCAAAAAGTTATAAAGTCGGCAGTATAGTCGCAGGCGGTATTCTAAAGTTCTTTGTCTTTTTTTAACAAAGTTTTTTCAAGATCCTCTTGACAAATATTACGGTTAGTGATATATTTATTACAGTAACCGTAGTGAAGGAGGCGTGAAATTGCGTGACAATATAAAGGGCGGCGCACTGACCGAAGTGACATTTTTCGTTTTGCTTTCGGTTTATAGGCCAAAGCACGGATATGCGATCATGCATTTTATTGAAGAAAAAACGAATGGTCGGTTAGTGCTTGGCGCGGGAACACTGTACGGTGCGCTTTCATCTCTTGAAGAAAAAGGGTGGATCATACCGTGCGGCAATGATAGCGGCAGGAAAAAGGAATACATTATCACAGATGCGGGAAAAGAGATCTGCAATAAAGAAATTCTTCGATTAAAAGAGCTTATCAAAATCGCTGAGGACATTATGGAGGAAAAAAATGAGTAAAAAATATTATCGCTTCTTTTGGGGTTTTTTGAAAAAACAAGAAAACTGGCTGAATAAAATGGCGGATAAAGGCTATCGTCTGATCCGCACAGGCAGATCATGGTATGAGTTTGAAGATTGCGAGCCGGGGAAATATCGCTACTCGGTAGAATTTGTCGGTGAAAAATCGAAACAAAATGCCGAAGAGTATGCGTCCTTTTTGGAGGATTTCGGCTATCGGGTGTTATTTAAGAATTTGAATCTTGACTATTCCGTGGGAAAAGCTATATTTCGCCCGTGGGCGAAAAAAGGCGGTAAAATTGCAACGACCGGAGGCTCGTACAACAAAGAAATTCTTCTTGTAGAAAAGGAAAATGACGGGAAGCCGTTTGAGCTGCACACGACCGATGAGGACATCCGAGAATACAAAAAGACAGTTCGCAAACCGTGGATCTTTTCTATCGTCACTATCCTCAGTGTTGTTTTAATATCCTTTGGAAGCATTTTTGTGACAAGAGCTTTGGGCATCGAAAGCGGCAGAAGCGCAATAAGGATCGGTTATATCGGCAGCGAAGGGTATAGCAGCTGGACAGGCAGATACAGCTCTCTTGACGGAACTATGAAAAGAAGCATTCATCCGAAGACCGATATGCTTCACATAGATGTAACGACCGAAAGCGGGACGATCTCCATTGAAATACAGGATGCGGACGGTAACGTCATTTTTGATGAGCACGATATCGGGACCGACGCTTTTGATATAGCTGTATCCGGAAAAGTTGTCGTCAGGATTACAGCTGACAGTCATAAAGGCAGTTTTGATATTCATTGATATATGAATTTAGTGCTGCAGCGGCAGCAGGCGAAAAAATCAATTTGAGACTTCCAAATGACGAATAGATCATTTCACAGCGTTCGAGTGTAAAATCTTGGACGCTTTTTTGCTCTCATTTTTCAAAAGGAACGCGGTGGCATTTTTATTTCTGCCGGTTGTGAAATCCGATATAAGATCTTTTTCGAGATACGGAACCGAAATGGCGGCGGCGCGGCAGTTTATGTTTGTTATACGCGAGCGGAATCAGAACGAAAAGCAGATGTTCGATATCACCAACAGCGTCACAAAGGCGATATCCGATCAGGGCTTTGAGGTGACACGCATGAAACGCGTTCGCAAGAAGGAATCGTCGGCTATGCTCGCATCGCAGAACATAGAGGATTTTCTGATACCGTCGATCCGAGAGTACTGCGAACCTCTGTCGGAGTGGAACATGAGCCCATAGGGTGCGTTTCGTGCCTCATAAGCCTTTTGGAAGGCAGTCATAACAAGATCCACATTCGGTTTTGCAGAGATATGCCACGCGATCACCTTTCGTGAAAACAGGTCAATGACTACACAGAGGTAATACCATTTTCCGCCGGCTTTGAGATAAGTAAAATCGCTT
>CANPXS010000092.1 GCA_947586625.1 uncultured Clostridia bacterium
CCGTATACGGTGTGCTTTACGCTGCCTGCGCCTACTATATCGGCGCTGACGCTGACGGTCGCCGATTTTTCCGTGACCTCCGGCGTCGTCACGCATATGCCGAAGTCGTTGATGTAGGGTTCGCCCGTGACGGTGACGTAGACGGGACGCACGATGCCGGAACCCGTGAACCAGCGCGAATCGGCGGTCTCGGTGTGATTGACCTGAACGCTGATCTCGTTGTCGCCGTCTTCGGCGAGAAATTCGGTGATGTCATAGGTGAACGTGCTGTAGCCGAACGGACGCTTGCCGAGGTAGTTGGAGTTGCACCACACCTTCGAGTTGTTGTAGACGCCCTCGAATGTGATGCGGACGTGCTGTCCGTTCTGCGGCTTGCATGTAAAGCGAGTGCGGTACCAGCCCTCGCCCCCGACGACATAGCCGGTGCCGCTCGAATTCTCTGGCGCGAAGCCGCGCTTAATCGACCAGTCGTGCGGGACGCGGACGTGCTCCCAGCCTTCCTCGCTGCCGCCGCGGTACCAGCCGTCGTCGACGTGACCGAGGTGGAAACGCCAGTCGCGCAGGGATATGATATTTCTGCTCATGGTAATTTTTCTCCTGATTTATGGTCGTTAGTCATAGATGCCCACTGTCATCCATGATAATCGTACCACACAAAAATGCAAAAAGCAATCGGAAAAACGACGAAACGGCGGCTTTTTGCCGGCGGTTTTTGTGCGGCATGATGATGCGGACTCGTGTGGTTTCGGTATGGTGCGAACGGGGAGAACGTTGCGTGTCTTTATGCTTTTTCGATTTTGCGCAAAGCTATTGCAAACGAAGTGTATTTAGTGTATAATTTTAATGAATATAAGCCGTTTTGCGGCATAAATATGAGGTCACGCTTATGAAAAAAAGAACGGCGGTATCGGTTGCCGCCGCTATAATGGCATCGCTCGCGCTTGCGGCGGCGATGCACTCGTGCAATAAAGACGATACCCCGGATGCGGCGGGAACGGGTGACGTCGGCGATACGACGGCGGTCACGAGCGCTCCGGCATACGAGGAATACGTTCCCGTCGTTGATGCGGACGCCGATTCCGTCGACGGGATAGCGATACGGTCTGCCGACGAGCTTGCAAAAATCGGGCGCGACGGCGCTTATCCGCTCGACGGCGACTATGTGCTCGTCATCGACCTCGACTTGTCGGATAAGAACTGGACGCCGATAGGCGGCGCCGAGGGCAGGAGCGGCGAGTACCGCGGCAATTTTGTGTTCTCGGGCACATTTGACGGGCGCGGACATAAGATAAACGGACTTCACATAGACGCGGAAGCGTCGTCGACGTCGTACTGGGGCCTTTTCGGCTCCGTCGGCAGCGGCAGTAAAACCGAGCCTGCGATAATACAGAACATAGTGTTCACAAACGTCGACGTTATGCTCGCGTCGAACACCGACAGCGCCGTCGGTGCGCTCGCGGGTCAGGTCAACGGCTCAGTCGTGATAGATTCTATCTCGCTTTTGTCGGGCAGTGTCGAATACAGCGGCAGCGGGAATCTCGGCTGCGGCAGTCTCATTGGGCAGTGCAGGACGCAGAAAAACGGACGTGTGACGAATGAGCTGATAAAGATAACGAACGTTTACAGCGCCGTCGACGTGAGTTCAAACAACAGCGGATGGGACACGGGTGCGGGTCTAATCGGACGCATACGCGATTCGCGTCTCGGCGAGCTGTCGGGAATACTTTACACGGGCCGCGCGATGTCGGAGGGTACGACGGCGCAGGGCATCGCGACAGGCGACAACACTGCTGTCACGATGAGCGATATATACTGCATCGGCGGGCGCGGCAAGGTGCGCGACGGCATGGGAAAGGCGGTCACGGAAAGTGACCTTTGTGCAGGCACGCTGACGATGCCGTCAGGTTGGAACGTGCAGGCGGGCATGTACCCGATCCTTCAGTCTGTACTCGATTCGAAATCATTTTCGATACTCGATCTTGCGAAGGTGTCGTTTGCGGACGGCGATTCAAAGGATAAAATAAGGGAGGACTTCACGCTTCCGACGAAGGCGGCGGGCGCGTCCGTCGAGTGGACGTCGGGAGACGAGAGCATTATCAATATAGACGAAAACGGAAAGGCGAAGGTGACGCGTCCCGAGTCGGGCGCGGCGGACGTCGTGGTAACGGCGACTTGGGCAGCGGGAGAGGGCAAAATGCTCCTGCACGTACTCCAAAAGTCGGCGCAGTCGGGGCAGATATACTTTATAACTGAATACATCGAGCCGGGCAAGCCTGTCGAGGTCGGCGGCGTCACGGACGGCGTCGAGCTTGTGTGGACGATAGAGAATTACGCGACGGGCAAGACGCGCACCGAGACGACGTCGTCGCCGTCGCTGACGCTGACGGAGGCGGACGAGGAGAGTCTCGTCACAGTCAGCTGCGACGGCTGCAAAGATATAGAGATGTACTATTCGAGTTTACCGATCATATACATGACGAGCAAGACAAGGTACAGAGCGGTCGGACGCGAGTATACGGAGACGGAGATGAAGCTGTGCGCGTCGGGCGAGTATGCGGATATGCTGTACGACGGCAAGGCGGAGATAAGGCTGCGCGGCAACTCGACGGCGGGATTTGAGAAACGGCCGTTCAAGGTCAAGCTCGACAAGAAGTCGAATCTGCTAGGCATCGACGACGAGGGCGCGAGCAAGCATTGGTGTCTGCTCGCGAACGCGGTCGACCTTACGCTCATGCGTAATAAGCTCTTGATGGACTTCTCGGGCGCGATAGGCATGGACACGCACATCAACTCCGAAAACGTGGTGCTCATGTATAACGGTGAATACTACGGCGTTTACGAGCTGACGGAGCATGTCAGAGTCGGCGGCACACGCGTCGACGTGTTCGACTGGGAGGAGTATGCGGGCGACGCCGCGTCGGCGATCGCCGACAAGCTCGTCAGTGACGGCAAAATAAAGAACGCGGAAGCGAAAAAGACGGCTGACACGATCGAGAATTCGATGCTGACGGATTGGTCGTGGATGAAAAACGGCAAGGTGACATATAAGGGCGTGTCGTATACGTTTACAGACCTCGGACTTGATCCGCTGCCGCCCGAGACCGGCGGATTCCTGCTCGAAATGGACTTTTACGCGCAGAGCAACTGGGGTCTCGCAAACGTTCAGACCGCTTACGCGCAGCCGCTGTACTTCAATACTCCGGAGCCTGTGGGCGAAAATTCGCTGTGGTCGTTCAACGAGACGGCGCTGTATAGCTATGCGGCGCGCTATGTCCAGGCGTTCGAGTACGCGGTCCACAGCGACGATTTCTTCTTTGACAACGACGACAGTCACTACTATGCCGAGGAATGGTGGAACAAGTGGGCGAACCGCACGTACACGGAGATCGACTATCGGGACGACGAGTTCGACGGCATGCATTACTCCGATCTCTTCGATATGGACGACCTCGTGCAGAACTTCATCTTCTGCGAGATCGCGATGAACTGGGACAGCATGAAAAACAGCATGTTCGTCTATAAGGACGTCGACGGTAAGGCGTATATCGGGCCTCAGTGGGACTTCGACTGGGCATGGGGCAACGTGCTGTGGAATCCGAATACGTGGCGTCCCGAGTCGTGGCACTGCCGCGACCAGTCGTTCATGGTCGAGCAGTATTATCAGGAGGTGCAGTGGAACTGCCTGCTCATACGCGACCCGTACTTCCTTATGAAGGTGTGGGAGTCGTGGCAGGAGATGAGAGGCGATGAGATAGAGGACCTCGTCGGTCACAACGGGAATATACCGAAGTATGCAAAACAGATACGCCGCGCGGCTCTTGCAAACGATGCGAGATGGGGCGGACGCATACCGTTCTGGAACAATATCCCGGGCGTCAACTTCGACACCGAGGTCGACAGAATGACCGAGTTCGTCGATACGCGCATGACGTGGCTCGACAAACAGATGAAGTCGATGGATACGTTCATTGACTCGCTTGGAGTTTACCATCCGTCGAATCTCGTATCGGTGACGTCGTCGACCGCAGGCGGCAAGACGACGTTTACGGCGGAGGTGACGGCGCCGGGCGCGGAGTATGTGACGTTCCAGATAAACGGCAAGACGATGATAGAGACTGAATTCAAGGGCGGCAAAGCGTCTGTCACGGTCGACAACGGAACGCTCGACGCGGACGGTCTCAACTGCGTCGTCGCATACGCGGTGAACGCGCAGCATGAATATATCATAGACGATGCGCGCAGCGACCACGGCAACTACGACCAGCCCATCAACAACTACCACGTCTTTGAAATAAAGTAATAAAAGTCTTTGAAACAAGGGGTGCGGGGGAAGAAACTTTCTACAGAAAGTTTCTTCCCCCGCAAAAAATATAATAATAAAATTCAAATCACAAAATTGCCGTCGGCGTCGAAGTCGAGGACGTCGGACAGGATGTAGTTCGACACGAACATGCCGGACGGCGTGAAGCGGTACGTGCCGTTCGACACGTCGACGAAGCCGCCTTTGACGTAGCGCATAAGCTTTGAGCCGAACAGCGATTCAAAATCCTTGCCGAACGTGCGGAAGAATTCGCGCGGGTCGATGCCCTCGCACAGACGCATGCGGAGCATTATGTACTCGCCGACTCGTTCACGGAGAGGTATCTGCTCGTAGTCGTCGGTCATTTCGTCGTTCGTCACACCGCGCACTGATTTGATGTAGTTCGACACGCTTTTTTTGAACGAGAAACGGACGTCGGCGAAGTATGAGTGCGCGGACGGACCGAAGCCGAGGTATTCCTCGCATTTCCAGTATTTGAGATTGTGGCGGCACTCGTATCCGGGACGCGCAAAGTTGCTTATCTCATACTGCCTGTACCCGCACGAGGCGAGATACGATATCGCGCGAGTGTACATGGCAAACTCTGTCTCGTCGTCGGGAAATACGTAATTCGACGCGTTTTTGTAAAGCGGCGTGCCTTCCTCGAGCTTGAGATTGTAGAGCGATATGTGCTCCGGTTTGAGCGCGACGGCTCGGTGCAGCGTCTCGTCCCACGACTGCATCGTTTGATACGGGATGCCGTACATCAAATCGAGATTGATGTTTGTGAATTTCGCCTCTCTCGCCGCGCGCACTGTGTCGCGGACCTCGCGGAGCGTATGTATGCGTCCGAGCGCGCGAAGCTCGCCCTCGTTCGATGACTGCATGCCGATTGAAAGCCTGTTCACGCCGGCGCGGCGGTATCGGCGCAGCGTGTCGTAGTCGACGGTTGCCGGATTGCACTCCATCGAGAATTCCGCGTCTTTCTGTATGCGGAACGACGAGCGTATGCCGCGTATGAGGCGAAGCATCTCTTCGGGCGGCAGACACGTCGGCGTGCCGCCGCCGATGTAGACGGTGTCGGGGGAGTAGTCGGCGCCGACGGACTTGTAGCTTTTCATGTGCGATATCACGGCGTCGACATAGGACTCGTATATTCGCTCGTCGTGCGGGGGGTATGAGTAGAAGTCGCAGTACGCGCACTTCTGCCTGCAAAACGGTATGTGGATGTAGATGCCGAGCCGTTTGCTCTGACGTCTGTTTAGCTGCATGGATCGGCGCCTCCTTTTTTCGGGTGTTCGTTATATATTATGCGAAAGACGAGAGCAGTCGACAGTCTTAGTTGTCGTCGTCGAGCCGCAGGACAGCCATGAACGCCTCCGGCGATACCTCGACGGTGCCGAGCTTGCGCATTTTCTTCTTGCCTTCTTTCTGCTTTTCGAGCAGCTTCTTCTTTCGCGTGATGTCGCCGCCGTAGCACTTAGCAAGCACGTCCTTGCGCAGCGCTTTGACTGTCTCGCGCGCGATTATGCGCGAGCCGACAGCCGCCTGTATCGGTATTTCGAAAAGCTGACGCGGGATGTTGTCCTTGAGGCGCTGCGCTATCTTGCGCGCGCGCGCGTACGCTTTTTCCTCGTGGACAATGAAGGTGAGCGCGTCGACGATGTCGCCGTTTAAGAGGAAGTCGAGCTTGCAGAGCTTGCTTTCGACGTAGCCGTCGGACTCGTAGTCGAGGGACGCGTAGCCGCGGCTGCGGCTCTTTAATGCGTCGAAGAAGTCGTAAATTATTTCGTTGAGCGGCAGCGTATAGTGAAGCTCGACGCGAGACGTGTCGATATATTTCATGTCGTGGAACGTGCCGCGTCTGTCGGTGCAGAGCTCCATTATGCCGCCGATGTAGTCGGTGGGCGTGATGATGCTCGCTTTAACGACGGGCTCGTACGCGCGCTCGATGACTTCGGGCGGCGGATAATTCGACGGGTTGTCGACTCTCACGCGTTCGCCGCCGCGGACGTCGACCTCGTATATGACGCTCGGCGCCGTAGTGATAAGGTCGAGGTTGAATTCGCGTTCGAGGCGCTCCTCGATGACCTCCATGTGAAGCAGTCCGAGAAATCCGCAGCGGAAGCCGAAGCCGAGCGCGACCGACGTCTCCGGCACAAACGACAGCGCGGCGTCGTTCAGACGCAGCTTTTCAAGCGCGTCGCGCAGGTCGTTGTAGCGCGCGCCGTCGGCGGGGTAGATGCCGGCGAACACCATCGGCAGCGCCTCCTTGAAACCGGGCAGCGGTTCGGCGGCGGGTCTGTCGGCGTGGGTGACGGTGTCGCCTATTTTCGTGTCGGAGACGTTTTTGATGCTCGCGGTGATGTAGCCGACGTCGCCTGCGGAGAGGCAGTCGGCTTTGTCGAGTCCGAGCGGGCGCATATAGCCGACCTCAACGACGTCGAATTCGACGCCGCTCGACATCATGCGTATGCGTTCTCCCGCGCGCAGCGTCCCGTTCATGACGCGGACGTAGACGACGACGCCGAGATAGGCGTTGTAGTATGAGTCGAATATGAGGCACGACAGCGGCGCGTCCTCGTCGCCATCGGGCGCGGGTATGTCGTCGACGATCGCGAGCAGCACGTCGGGAATATTTTGTCCCGTCTTTGCCGAGACGGCGGGGCAGCCCTCGGCGGGTATGCCGATCACGTCCTCGATCTCGGCGCGCACGCGGTCGACCTCCGCCGACGGGAGGTCAATTTTGTTGACTACCGGCACGAGCTCGAGGTCTGCGTCGACGGCGAGATAAGCGTTCGCGAGCGTCTGCGCCTCGATGCCCTGCGTCGCGTCGACGACGAGGAGCGCGCCCTCGCATGCGTAGAGCGAACGCGACACCTCGTAGTTGAAGTCGACGTGGCCGGGAGTGTCGATAAGGTTGAACACGTACCGCTCGCCGTCCTCGGCGACGTGCTCGAGTCTGACGGCGCGTGCCTTTATAGTTATGCCGCGCTCGCGCTCGAGGTCCATGTCGTCGAGAAGCTGCTCCTCCATCTCGCGGCGCTCGACGCCGTGCGTCGCCTCGATTATGCGGTCGGCGAGCGTCGATTTGCCGTGGTCGATGTGGGCGATTATGGAAAAATTGCGTATTTTTTTCTGTCGGTCTGTCATAGTGATCGTGCGGAGAGTGCTGCAAAAGCGGCATTTCCCGCATCCCCTTTTTTAGAAACTTTTATTTATGTTCGTTATCAGATATACGGCGACTCGACGGCGTCCTTTATGCTGTGGCGGGCGACAGCCTCGTCGTTTATGACGGCGTCCTTGGCGTACTCGCCGACCATCACGGCGAACAGATACGAGTGAAGCTCGTCGTCGAAGCCGTCAAAGAAATCTTCGTTCGTGTCGTAGCTCCACGGCGTGCCCTCGATGGGCAGACGCTTGATGAAGTGTACGCCGTTTGAGGTCTCGATCTTCCTTATCTCGCCGATATCCATTTCAAACGACGTGTCGACGATCTCCTTTATGTACGGCGTCGTCGGCAAGAGGTAGTAGCCGTCGGCGTAGAGGTGATCCTCGGAGTAATCGAGCCACAGCTCGTGGAAGTCCTCGTTGTCCGCGATGCCGACCTCGACAGCCTTTATTTTTTCGTTTGCCGCTGTTATTTCATCGTCGCTGAGCGGGACTTCGATGCCGTAGCCGTCATCGTCGTAGACGTATTCGCCGTTCTCGTCGGTCTCGTATGTGAAGACGTTGTTGACGTAGATGTGCTCGATGTGGGCGTAGTTGTCCTGCACGTACTGGAGTTTGTCGCTGTCCGGGACTTCGATCGCGCCCGACGGGCCGTACAGGTACTCGTACATGTAGTCCTGCTTTTCGTCGAGGGCGTAGACGTCGTAGAGCACGTCGCGGTCGATGCCGAGCGAGCGGAGATGGTCGTTGAACGCGTCTTCGTCGCCGTCGAATTCGTTTATGATTATGTCGTCGATGTTGTTGTTGACGCGCTTTTTCATGTCGTTTGTGAACTGCCTGTCCATGTAGTCGAACATCCACGCGGCGGCGGCGTATTTTTTGACGTTTTCAAGTGCGACGGCGTTGAAGTATTCCTCCATCGTCATGCCGTCGTCGCGCACCGTCGACCAGAACGACTCCGTGTCGGCGGCGCCGCTGCCTTCGTATGCGGTGAGGAATGAGCGCTTGTAGCTCGACATGAAAAACGTATACATCGCCTCGTCGACCTCGACGTTGCCGACGCTGACGACGACGTCGCCTCTGTCTGCGCACGAGATGAGCGCGGGCAGCGTCAGCGCCAGTATGAGCGCAAGCGCGGCGGCGGACAACAGTTTTCTGTTCATAGCTCTTTTTCTCCTTTCAGCTCCGCATACTTGCGGACGATGACCTCGGACGCGGTGACGGGCTTCGCCTTTCCGATGCTCACGATGAGGTACGGCGTCGACGACGGGACGGCGCGCAGCTTTATGCCGAGCGTGCGCGCGTAGTCGGCGAGCTGCGCCCAGATGTTGAAGTCTGCGTCGTTGACCTTTATCTCGATGCCGGCGTCGCGCTGCTCGACGGACTTTATTCCGACGCGGCGTCCGATGCCGCGTATCAGCGCTATTTTAAGTAGATTCATCGCCGGAGTCGGAACGTCGCCGAAGCGGTCGATGAGCTCGTCGCATATGTCGTTCATGTCGGCGGCGTTCTCGATGCGGGCGATCTTTTTATACATCTCCATTCTGTGCGTGCCGCTCTTTACGTATTCGGGCGGCAAAAACGCGTCGATCTTGATGTCGACGGTGCAGTCGGGAGGCGAGGCGGCGGCG
>CANPXS010000093.1 GCA_947586625.1 uncultured Clostridia bacterium
ACGCGTACAAGCTTGACGGCACGAAGCTGTGGCGCATCGACCTCGGCGTCAACATCCGCGCAGGCGCGCACTACACGCAGTTCCTCGTATATGATTTTGACGGCGACGGAAAGGCAGAGGTCGTCTGCAAGACGGCGGACGGAACCGTCGACGGTACGGGTCGGACGATAGGCGACGCGTACGAGGATTACAGAACGCCCGCAGGGCGTATACTGTCGGGACCGGAATATCTGACCGTATTTAACGGTGAGACAGGCGCGGCGATAACGACGATAGATTACGAGCCGCCGCGCGGCACGGTCGACTCATGGGGCGACAATTACGGCAACCGCTGCGACAGATTCCTCGCCGCAGTCGCATATCTCGACGGCAAGACGCCCTCGATCGTCATGTGCCGCGGCTACTACACGCGCGCGGTGCTCGCGGCGTACAATTTCGACGGCGAGCATCTTAACAGCGTATGGACGTTCGACTCCGATGCACATGTTCCGCGTAACGCCGAGGCGGCGGGGCAGGGCAACCACAACCTCTGCACGGCGGATGTCGACGGCGACGGTTTTGACGAGATCGTATACGGACAGTGCTGCATCGACCACGACGGTACGCTTCTTTGGTCGACGAGGCTCGGTCACGGTGACGCCGTGCACGTGGGCAATTTCCTGCCCGACCGCGACGGTCTTGAGATATGGGGCTGCCTCGAGGGCGGTCAGGGCGCGTATCTCGCCGAGGCTGAGACAGGCAAGATACTCCGCAAATATAACACGAACCGCGACTGCGGACGCGCGCTCGCCGATAACTTCGTCAGCGGCAACGACTCAGCAGAGTTCGTGTGCGCGACGACGGGCGACGTATTCGTCGGCATCGACGGCAAGCTCGGCAAGTCATGGAACGGCGGAATCAATTTCGCCGTGTGGTACACGGATAAACTTGAAAGATGCGGGCTTGACGGTACGCGCGTATATTCGTTCGAATACGGTGACGTGCTCAACGGTCAGGGCGTCGTGTCCTGCAACGGCTCCAAGTCGACGCCGTGTCTGACGGCGGACCTTTTCGGCGATTGGCGCGAGGAAATAGTATTTGCATCGTCTACCGGCAAGCGCCTGCGCGTTTACACGACCGACTTCGATACGGAATACAGGCTTCCGACGCTGATGCATGACACGATGTACCGCTGCGGCGTCGCCGCCGAGAACGTCGCGTACAACATACCTCCGCACACGGAATGGTTCCTCGACACTGACTATCCGCTGCCCGATTATCCCGATGTGCATATGGTAAAGGCAAAATAAACGGCAAACGAACATAATAAAGCCGTGCGGCTTCCACCGCACGGCTTTGCTTTACTGTCTATCTTTATTCGCTGTCAGACAATTTATGAACAATTTATGAACAGATTTTGAACATGTGAATTTTTTATTCGCGCCATATTGGGTATGGAAATTTTTTTAATTGTATGGTATATTTATAAAAGTTTGGTGTTTTCGGAAGTTTGGTAGGTAAGATGAGAACGTATTTTAATTATCTGCGCCCGTATTTCGGGCGAATGACGATAGGGCTTGCGATCAAATTCGGCGGGACGATATTCGACCTGCTCATACCCGTCATGCTCGAACTTATAATCGACGACGTTATACCGACGGGCAACGCGGCGAAAATCTACTATTACGGCGGCATAATGGTGCTCTGCTCGGTGCTCGCTGTGCTCGGCAACGTGATTGCGAACAGAATGGCGTCGCGCGTCGCGAGCGAGTCGACGCGGCTTTTGCGTCACGACCTGTTCGTAAAAACGCTGTATTTGTCATGCTCGCAGACGGACAAGTTCACGATACCGTCGCTCGAATCGCGTCTGACGTCGGATACATACAACGTGCACCAGTTCACGGGCATGATGCAGCGCATGGGCGTGCGTGCGCCGATACTGCTCATCGGCGGACTCGTGCTCGCTTTCATGCTCGATCCGGTGATGACGCTCGTGCTCGTCGCGATACTGCCGTTTCTCGGCGTGTCCGTGTACTATATCGCAAGGAAGAGCGTTCCGATGTACAGGCGCCAGCAGTCGGCGACAGACGACATGGTGCGCACCGTGCGCGAAAACATACAGGGAATACGCGTCATAAAAGCGCTGTCAAAGACAGACTACGAGCGCCGCCGCTTCGACGGCGTCAACAAGGCGCTTATGAAGCGCGAGGAGATAGCGGGTCTTACGGTGTCGGCGACTAACCCGCTGATGAACTTCTTCCTTTACGTCGGCTTGACGGTCGTCATAGTCGTCGGCGCGTTCCGCGTCAACGCTGGCACGTCGGCTGTCGGCAAGATAATGGCGTTCATGACGTTCTTCAACTACATTCTCAATGCGATGCTCTCGGTGACGCGTATATTTACGACATATTCGCGCTGCTCGGCGTCGATGTCGCGTATCACGGAGGTGCTCGAGGCGCAGCCCGAGCTCGGCGTTATCAAGACCGACGATACTGACGCAGATGCGGATGGCGCCGACGGCGAGCCCGCAGCGGACGCGCCGCATATCGAGTTTGACGACGTGACGTTCTCGTATAACGGCAAGCGCGATAATCTGTCGCACGTCAGCTTCTCTCTCGGTCACGGTCAGACGCTCGGCGTCATCGGCGCGACGGGCGCGGGCAAAACTACGCTCATATCGCTGCTTCTGCGGTTCTACGACCCCGACGGCGGCAGGATACTCATAGACGGGCGCGACATCAGAACTATCGAGCCCGACGAACTCTACGAGAAATTCGGCGTCGCGCTGCAGTCAGACTTTTTGTTCGCGGATACGATACATGAAAACGTCAGGTTCGGACGAGACATAGACGACGAAGCGATAGACAATGCTATCGAATACGCGCAGGCGCGCGAATTTGTAGAGAACAAAGAGGGCGGCACGGGATTTGTGCTCGACATAAAGGGCGCGAACCTGTCGGGAGGTCAGAAGCAGCGTCTTCTCATCGCGAGAGCGCTCGCAAGCTCGCCCGACATACTCATACTCGACGACTCGTCGAGCGCGCTCGACTATAAGACGGACGCGAATCTCAGAGGCGCGATAGCAAATTCGTTCGAGGCGTCGACGAAGATCATAGTCGCGCAGCGCGTCAGCTCGATAATGTCCGCGGATCTGATACTCGTGCTTGACGGCGGAGCCGTCATAGCGGCGGGTACAGATGCTGAGCTGCGTGAGTCGTGCGATATATACCGCGAGATCGCGGAATCACAGATGGGAGGCGCGATCCTTGACTAACGGCGGAAAGTATTCAAGACACATCGAAGAAACGCCCGTAAAGCGCCACCGCTTCCGCGTTTTCTTCCGCATATTCAAGTATATGTTCGAGCATCCGGCGCTCATTACGTTCGCGCTGTGCCTGATGCTGTTGTCAAACGCACTCGTACTTACGGGACCGCAGCTTTCGGGCAAGGCGATAGAGGCGATAGAACCCGGCGTCGGAGCCGTCGATTTCTCACGCGTGTTCTTCTACTGCGGGCTTATGGCGGCATTTTACGCCGCATCGTCGCTGCTCTCATACGTGCTGTCAGTCACGATGATACATCTGTCGCGCAGCATCGTTGCGAGGATGCGCGAGCAGGTTTTCGACAAACTGATGAAACTGCCAGTCAGCTACTTCGATAAAAACCAGACGGGCGATATAATCAGCCGCATGTCGTACGACATCGACACGATAAACGCGTCCATATCTAACGATATGCTTCAGATATGCTCGAGCATCATTACAATAGTCGGCTCTCTCGTCATGATGATAACGATATCGCCGCTGCTTGTGCTAGTGTTCGTCATAACGATACCGATGTCGGTTTTGTTCACACGGTATAAATCGAAAAAAATACAGCCTCTGTTCCGCCGCCGTTCGGCAAAGCTCGGCGAGCTCAACGGCTATACGGAGGAGATACTGTCGGGTCACAGGACTATCAAGGCGTATCACCGTGAGGACACGATGATAGGGCGCTTTGACGGCTACAACGACGAGTCGATCGAGGCATATTATAACGCCGATTATCAGGGCGCGATGATAGGCCCGACCGTCAACTTCATCAACAATCTGTCGCTTTCGTTCATCAGCATGTTCGGCGGCGTACTGTACCTGTTCAACCTAACGTCGCTCGCGTCGATATCGACATTCATTCTGTATTCGCGCCGCTTCTCGGGACCGATAAACGAGATGGCGAACATCATAAGCGAGCTTCAGTCTGCGGCGTCTGCGGCGGAGCGTGTGTTCAGGCTTCTCGACGAGCCGGAGGAAACGCACGATATCGACGGCGCTTTGGCACTCGAAGCGCCTCGCGGCGACGTCGGCGCGGAGGACGTCAGATTCGGGTATTACGAGGACCGCGAGATTCTGCACGGCATATCCTTCGATGCGCCTGCGGGCAAAACTATTGCGATAGTCGGTCCGACAGGCAGCGGCAAAACGACGATAATCAATCTTTTGATGCGCTTCTACGACCCGAACAGCGGCACGATATGCGTCGACGGCAGCGATACGCTGACGCTGACGCGAAAGAGCCTGCGCCGCGCGTTCACAATGGTATTACAGGACACGTGGCTGTTCGGCGGCACTATCGCGGAAAATATCGCATACGGCAAAGAGGGCGCGACTCGCGAAGAAGTCGTCGCCGCGGCGAAGGCGGCGATGATAGACGACTACATCGAGAGTCTGCCCGACGGATATGACACGGTAATAACCGAGGACGGCATAAATCTCTCGAAGGGTCAGAAACAGCTTTTGACCATAGCCCGCGCGATGCTGCCAGAGTGTTCGATACTCATACTCGACGAGGCGACGTCGAACGTCGACTCGCGCACGGAGGTAAAGATCCAGTCGGCGATGGCGAAGCTGATGGAGGGGAAGACGTCGCTCGTCATAGCGCACAGACTGTCGACCGTGCGCGACGCGGACATGATACTCGTACTTCATAACGGCGACATAATCGAGCGCGGCACACATGACGAACTTCTGCGCTGCGGCGGATTCTATGCGTCGCTATATAATTCGCAGTTCAACTGAGCTTTTCGCGCATATAGTCGAAGATCTTCTTTTCCTCACGCGACACCTTGACCTGTGACAGACCGAGCACGCGCGCGGTCCGCTCCTGCGACAGATCGTGATAATACCGCAGTGATATTATCTTGCGCCACAGCTCTGGAAGCGTCGAGGTGACCTCGTGGAGCGCGATATAGTCGGTGCGGTCGGACGTCGTATCGGGCGCCTCTATCGTGTCGGCGAGAGTTTCAGCGCTGTCGTCGAACGCAGATTCCGATATCGAGCGCACGGGATATGACGACGACATCGCGTCGGCGGCGTCCTCGACCGTGACGCCGAGTGCGGACGCTAACTCAGATATGCGCGGCTCGCGCCCGTGTTCTGCGACATACCGTTCTTTTTCATAAAGCAGCTGTGAGCCGAGACGCTTTTTGTCGCGGCTCACCTTTATTATACCGTCGTCGCGCAGAAAGCGCTTTATCTCTCCTATTATGAGCGGCGTCGCATATGTGGAGAACGCGCATCCTCGCTCGGGGTCGAAGCTGCGTATCGCGCGTACCATGCCTATCATACCGAGCTGACATAAGTCCTCGAACTCTGCGCCTCTGCCAGAGAACCGTGCCGCGATGCTGCGCACGAGTCCCTCGTTTTCACGTATGAGCTCTTCCTCAGCATGCGTGTCGCCGTCGCGAACGCGCAAAAGCAGCGCGAGATTGTCGTCACGGTATGACGTCACCGCCATGATAAGGACTCCGTTTTATTTTTTGTCAAGTACATCGCCGCGCTCCATTAGAATGAAAAATATGTACGGTCACTGACGCTCGCGCGGGCCGGACAACGTCTTTATCATCGTCACGCGCGTTCCCTTGCCGGGACGGCTGACGACGGCGAGCCTGTCCGTGAAGCTCTGCATCACGGTAAATCCCATGCCGGAGCGTTCGCCCTCGCTGTCGGTCGTGAAAAGCGGCTGCATCGCCTCCTTCACGTTCTCGATGCCGCAGCCCTTGTCACGGACCTCGATGCGGACAGTTCGCTCGTTCAGTATTTTTACCGTTATGTAGACGATGCCGCGCGCGTCGCGGTATCCGTGGACGATGCAGTTCGTGACCGCTTCGGAGACGGCGCATTTTATGTCGCACAACTCCTCGAATGTCGGGTCGAGCTGCGATATGAACGACGATACGATCAAGCGTGCGATACCTTCGTTTATCGACAGCGACGGCAGCTCGATGCGTATTTCGTTTTTGAGGTCCTCCGGCGGTCTGCCCGATCTGCGTTTTTCGGTTGATTCCATTTTTTGCGTTCCTTTCAGTGTTGTTTGATCTCGATGAGCCTGCCGGCTCCCGCGAGGTCGAGTATGCGCATGACCTGCGGCGACGGCGACAGAAGCGTCAGACGACATCCTATTTTTTCGGCGCATGCAATGCGCCCGAGTATGAGTCCGAGTCCGGCGCTGTCCATGAATTCGACGCCCGACATGTCCATGACGGCACGTTTCGGTCTGTTAGTAAAAAGCGAATTGTCTATCTCGCCGCGGATACGCTTGGCGCTGTGATGGTCGATGTCGCCCGAGAGCGAAATTATCATCGTATGTCCGTCGAGCATTGTTTCCGCGCCGGCCTTTGTGTTGCGTTTCATATTGCTCCCCGCTTACGTTTGATTTATGTGATTTTATTTTATTCCGAACGCGGCGAAAATGATGTCGCAATCGGCTGTCGAAAAAAATATTTGTAAAAAAATAATTACGGCGCTTTTTTCGCCGAAAGCGCTAAACAAAACAGACGCGGGCGCCGCCGCGTCTGTTTTGTTTAGGGTCAGAACGCCCAGTCGGAGACGTTCTGCATCATAGTGCCGACGGCATCGAGCGCCTTTCCGGCGCTGCGCTTGAATTTGCTTTTCTTCGGCTTCATCATTGAAACCGTCGCGGCGCCGATCGCGCCGCCTATCATGATACCCGCCGCAACACCTTTTGCGACCTTCATCGTTGTTGACTGTGTCATCATCATATTTTCGTCTCCTCTGCAATGTATTTGCATTTATAGTATTATCCGTGCGTGCGGGTTTGATACGGAACATAAGTAAAATATTACGTGAGATAAGTGCGGGGAGGGACGGTGTCCCTCCCCGCGCAGCCGTTAGCTGTTGCTGTTCTCGTATGACTCCGTCGGACGGAACAGGAGCGTGATGCACCAGATTCCGGCGAGGGCGACGAGCGTGTAGATTATACGTGCAATCATCGTGCCCTGACCGCCGCATATCCACGCGACGATGTCGAAGCTGAACAGACCGATGCTTCCCCAGTTGAGCGCGCCGATAATTGCGAGCACGAGGGAGATCTTATCCATAATCATATCATTTTTTCTCCGAGAAATAATTGTGCAAAGCGTCGCTTCGGCGGCGCTTTATATAGGGAATACCGCACAATTCACGGCGTAACATCTGCCTGCATCTTTTCCGTCAGAATTATGTGGCATTCCCTTTATAATATTATCATTTTTTCGCTTCAATATTTGAATTTCAAGTGGAAATTTTTGTATCAACATCGAAATCGGTCACATATAATGAGAGAAAAGGCTGAAAATGCGGGACAGCGCGGCATGGGAGGGACTTGGAATGTTTACAGAGAAGCTTATCGGCATGATGGTGTGTATTTTTCTCGGCGTATCGAGCGGACAGAGCTTTCCGCCGCCGCTGTCGCAGGATGAGGAGAGGCGGCTTTTTCACGATTTTGCAAACGGAGATATGGATGCAAGAGCGAAGCTGATAGAGCACAACCTGCGCCTTGTGTCGCACATCGTGCGCAAATATTACTCGTCAAACAAGAATCAGGAGGACCTCGTCTCGATAGGCACGATAGGACTCGTCAAGGCGATCGACTCGTTCAACATGAAAAACGGCGCGCGCTTCGCGACGTATGCGGCAAAATGCATACAAAACGAAATACTTATGCATTTCCGCTCGCAGAAAAAGCTGAACTGTGAAATATCTATGAACGAGACTATCGACACCGACCGCGACGGAAATCCGCTCACATACGGCGATATAATCTGCACGGAGGACAACATCGCCGACGACATCGACACGCGAATGAAATGGCAGCGTGCGCGCGACTACATAACGATGCGGCTCGGCGAGCGCGAGCGCAAAATAATCGTTATGCGCTACGGTTTATCGGGCAAACCAGCGTTAACGCAGAGGGAGGTCGCGCAGTCGCTCGGGATATCGCGCTCATACGTGTCGCGTATCGAAAAATCGGTGCTGTCGGAGCTTCGCGATTACATAAGCGGAAATATAACGTGACATTATTTATATTGACAACCGAGTGCATTTTTATGTATAATAAGCGGGGATAAGCAAAGTATGGAAGGGAAGTGCCGATGTGGTCGCGATAACGGGTGTCGACAAGCGTTCGCGCGCCGAGCGTGCGGGAATACGCGCAGGCGACGTGCTTATTGCAATAAACGGTCACGAGATAAACGACGTGCTCGATTACGGGTTTTATCTTACCGAGAAGCATATCACGGTCACGGTCGCGCGAGGCGGCGAACACGTTGACTTTAAAATCAAAAAAGACACGTACGACGACATCGGACTTTGCTTTGAGTCGGCGCTTATGGACAGCAAACACCGCTGTGAAAACGGCTGCATATTCTGCTTCATCGACCAAAACCCGAAGGGTATGCGTCCGACGATATATTTCAAGGACGACGATTCGCGCCTTTCGTTTATCCACGGCAACTACATCACGCTAACTAACCTGTCCGAGCGCGACATTGACCGCATAATCGAAATGCATATCACGCCGATAAACGTCAGCGTCCATACGACTGACCCCGAGCTGCGCGTCAAAATGATGAAAAACAAGCGCGCGGGTCAGGTGCTGTCGTATATGGACAAGCTGATCGCGGGCGGCTGCGAGCTGCACTGTCAGATCGTTTTGTGCCGAGGCATCAACGACGGCGACGCGCTGCGGCGCACTATGACCGATCTGTCGTACATGTACCCGGGCGTCACGAGCGTGTCCGTAGTGCCCGCCGGGTTGACGGGACACCGCGACGGACTTTATC
>CANPXS010000094.1 GCA_947586625.1 uncultured Clostridia bacterium
GGTGAACTTATTCTATCAGATCTCGATCACTTTTTCTATCCCTTTTTTAGTCTCACTTCTATTGTAACTATACAGGCGGGTTGAGCCGCTGCATTGACACAAACGCGTTTATGCGGTAGAATAATATCGAAAAATTGTTTCGGAGGGGCACTCATGAAGCTGCACTACATGGGCAAATACAACAAGGATCCGGAGTCGCTGCCGCACGGCGAACACATGCCGGGAGCCATGAAATTCAGGGAAGCCGAAAACACAAAGCAGCTCGGCGTTATCGCAAACGTCGCGAGCGTCGCCGTATTCGCCGTGTTCGGCATAATCGCCGGATTTCGCTGCGCGCCGTATTTTGATAAAAACTCGATATGGCAGATCCCGCTCGGATGTCTTCTCTCGATGCTGTGTCTGTTCCCGCACGAGATCATACACGCCCTCTGCTTTCGCGGCGACGTCTACATGTACACAAATTTAAGCGAGGGAATGCTGTTCGTCGTCGGACCCGAGGTAATGACAAAGACGCGCTTCATCGTCATGTCGCTGATGCCGAGCATCGTGCTCGGACTTTTGCCGTTTATCGTCGGCATGATATTCCCGAAGCTCATAATATTCGCCGTGTTCGGCGCCGTCAGCGCAAGCTCGGGCGCCGGAGACTTTTATAATGTCTATAACGCGCTCACGCAGATGCCGCGCGGCGCGCTCACGTATCTTTACGGCTTCAACTCTTACTGGTACATGCCAAAGTCAAAATAAGCGTCGTCCGCATTCGTATTTCGTATATCTCCGCATCCGCATGCGCATACTAAATCAAAGCAAATGTGCATGGAAGGAAAAGAAAATGAACATTTCAAACGACGAATACAAGCGGTACGCGGACAAGTCGGCGAAGAAATCGCCGTGCGCGAAGAACTGCGTCGGTGCGTTTATCGTGGGCGGGCTGATATGCACGACAGCGGAGCTGCTCGGCGAGCTCTATAAATGGCTCGGCGCCGACGAAAAGGACGCCGTCGTCATCGCGTCGGTGACGCTCGTGTTTATCGCGGCGCTTCTGACCGGCATCGGCGTATTCGACAAGATCGCAAAGTTTGCGGGCGCGGGCACGCTCGTGCCGATAACGGGATTTGCGAACGCGGTCGTGTCTCCCGCCATCGACAACAAGGCGGAGGGGTGGGTGCTCGGCGTCGGCGCGAAGATATTCACCGTCGCCGGGCCCGTGATACTCTACGGCATCCTGTCCGGCGCCGTCTACGGCGTCATATATTGGCTGTGCACGCTGTGACGCGCGCCGACCGGTTTCGCCACACATTTTCGCGAAGCAAAAAATGAAGGACGGTTTCGAGTGTAACGAGAAGACGTTACACACACATTTTCGCGAAGCGAAAAGTGTACGGATGCCGGTGAAATAGGAAGAAGGGGCGCTCGCCCCTTCTTCTGCTTTTTCGCTTTGCGAAAAAGCCAACTTCAACGAAAAAAGTTTTTCTTTTCCCCCCGCGCCCTATTTTTTCAAGAACTGTTATTACAAGTTTTGATGAAAAAATCGGTATATCAGATCATATCAAGAAAATATTCGTGGACGACAGTGCTCTCCGTCAGCTCCGGATGAAACGATGTGACGAGCATATTTTCCTGCCTTGCGGCGACGATGTGACCGTCAACGCACGCCAGCGCGCGTGCGCGCGGTCCCGTTGATTTTATGTACGGCGCGCGTATGAACTCCATCGGCACCGTACCTGCCGTGTCAAAATCAGATTCGGTGTAAAAGCTTCCGAGCTGCCGTCCGTATGCGTTGCGCCTGACATTTATATCCATAACGCCGAAGCAGCGCTCGCCGCCCTCGATCTCGTCAGCCAACAGCAATAGTCCCGCGCACGTTCCGAAGACAGGCATGCCGCCCTTTATCATCGCCAGCAGCGGATCGTACAGCTCAAGCTCGCGCAGCAGCTTTCCCATGACCGTGCTCTCGCCGCCCGGAAGGATAAGCGCGTCAAAATGACGCGACAGATCTTTTTTCCGACGTATCTCGAAATGATCGGCGCCGATTCGGTCAAGCATCGCCGCATGCTCCGCAAATGCTCCCTGCAATGCGAGTATCCCTACGTTCATTATCTGCCCCTGTCCGCCATGAGCAAAGCGATCTCGTCTTCGTTTATGCCCACCATCGCCTCTCCGAGTCCGCTCGACAGCTCCGCAAGCATTCCGGCGTCAGTGTAGTTCGTCACGGCTTTCACTATCGCCGAGGCGCGTTTTGACGGGTCTCCGGATTTGAATATTCCCGAACCGACGAATACGCCCTCCGCTCCAAGCTGCATCATAAGCGCCGCGTCGGCCGGCGTAGCTACTCCGCCTGCGGCAAAATTGACGACGGGGAGCCTGCCGTTTTCATGTACATAGCACAAAAGATCGAGCGGCACTCCGAGCTGCTTCGCGGCTTCAAACAGTTCGTCGTCCCCGATGTTTACGATGCGGCGGATCTCCGCGTTCATCGCGCGCATGTGTCTGACAGCCTGTATAATATCGCCCGTTCCCGGCTCGCCCTTAGTCCTTATCATCGACGCACCCTCCGCTATACGGCGCAGCGCTTCGCCGAGGTCGCGCGCGCCGCACACGAACGGAACTTTGAACTTCGTCTTGTCGATGTGATACACATCGTCCGCCGGCGACAGGACCTCGCTTTCGTCTATGTAGTCGATGTCGATAGCCTCGAGTATCTGCGCTTCCACAAAATGCCCGATGCGGCATTTCGCCATAACGGGTATCGACACAGCGTCCTGTATGCCGCGTATCATCTCAGGATCGCTCATGCGCGAAACGCCGCCCGCGGCTCTTATATCCGCCGGTATGCGTTCGAGCGCCATCACGGCGCATGCGCCCGCATCCTCCGCGATCTTCGCCTGCTCAGGCGTCGTCACATCCATAATAACGCCGCCCTTCAGCATTTCGGCAAGCGCCTTGTTCAGTTCGTATCTTGTTTTTTCCATAAAAAATCTCCTTTACAAATTGTAGAACAGATTGTATAATGGATTTGGATATTTGAAAATATTCAGTTTGGAGATATTTTATATAATCAAATGCAAAACCATGCGAAAAAAAAGATGCCCGTATATATGCTTTTATATACGCAGGTGAAAAACGACATCATTTCCGGCGCATATCCGTACGGCAGCCGGCTGCCGTCAAAACGGACTATGGCTGAAAAGTCCGGCGTCAGCGTCATATCCGTCGAGCACGCATACGAGCTGCTGTGCGACGAGGGTTACGCGGACGCGCGCGAGCGAAGCGGATATTTCGTCATATACAAGACCGACGACTTTTTCTCCGGTCACGACGAGTCCGGCGAAGAATTGACGGCATCAGCCGAGACGCACACCGTGAAAAGCGACTTCCCGTTTTCGGTCCTTGCCAAGACGATGCGCCGCGTCCTCCTCGATCACGGAGAGAAGATACTGACAAAGTCCCCCAACCGCGGATGCCCCGAGCTGCGGTCCGCGATATCGCATTATCTTGCGAGGAGCTGCGGCATCGAGGCAAGACCCGAGCAGATAATCATCGGCTCCGGCGCCGAATATCTGTACGGGCTTGCTGTCCAGCTTCTCGGCAGCGACCGCATTTACGCGATAGAAGATCCGTCGTATGAGAAGATACGGCGGGTATACGTCGCGCACGGCGTGCGATGCGATATGCTTAAAATGGGACGCGACGGCATACGCACGTCCGAGCTTGAGCGAACGTCTGCGACCGTGCTCCATATCACGCCGTTCTGCAGCTTCCCGAGCGGCATAACAGCCGGCGCGTCGAAGCGGGCGGAATACATAAAATGGGCTGTGATGCGAAACGGCTTTATTATCGAGGACAATTACGATTCCGAGCTCACCGTGTCAAAGAAAAACGTGGACACTGTATTTTCGATGTCGGACTCCGGAAACGTCATATACCTGAACACGTTTTCACGCACGGTCGCGCCGTCGATGCGCGTCGGCTACATGGTCCTGCCCGAAAGTCTGCTCGACACATTCGAGCATAAACTCGGCTTTTATTCGTGCACCGTTCCCGTATTCGAGCAGTATGTACTCGCGGAGCTGATCAAAAACGGCAGCTTCGAGCGCCATATAAACAAAGTCCGCCGCGCTCGCAGACGCAGCGGCAAAAACGGTCCGTGACGTAGAAGTCACACGATCAAAATCGGCTTTTCAGCCGCATGGCGATATATACGCAATAAAGGAGAGCACAGCTCCCCTTTACCGTTCATTCACAGATACTTCTTCATTCGTTCGATGCTCTGGTTCTCGAAATCGACGAGTTCCGAGCAGAGGCGGTACGCCTCCGTCGGTGTGTCGATGCGCACCTTTCCGTGCGTCGCCTCGTTCTGCGCTCTTGTTATCGAAACGATGTCGGCTCCGCTGCCGCGTATCATCAGCTCCGCGATGTGCGACGGCGTCGTGTCGAACAGCGTTTCTGCGGCGATGCCAGACTTGGCCGCGAAAACCTTCGACTTCTTCTCTTCCTCCGCAGTCATGCCCGCGCTTGCAAGTCCCTGCTTTGCGCGGTCGGCAAAACCGCCGTATCCGTTCATCTGCGTGACCATGTCGGCTCTGAGCTGTTCGTTTTCCACCTTAGGCATAAGCGCCAAAATGGATTCCGTTCCCATCTTCGAGCTTCTGTAGACCTCGCAGTACATCTCCTTGTCGGATGTGTTCATAAAGGATCAACAACCTTTTTCGTTTTTCGCGGCCGGTCTGTTTTCGACCGCAGTAATATTGTGCGCCTCTGGCGGCGTGCATATGCGCTTTTGCGCGCATGCAATTTTTGTTTTTTTGTTTTTTATGATGCGGTCATGCACGCAAAATGCAAAGCGCCCGGGGACGGCTGTCCGCGAGCGCTTTAACATATGTGGTTTAATTAGAGGGTTTATTTTACCTTTACTATCCAACCCTC
Source organism: uncultured Clostridia bacterium (assembly GCA_947586625.1). Lineage (GTDB taxonomy): Bacteria > Bacillota > Clostridia > Oscillospirales > CAG-272 > DTU064. Next base: position 4,924 of record CANPXS010000094.1, read on the forward strand.
GGGAGCAATTGTGGGAGAAACTTTTCTTCGTAAGAAAAGTTTCTCCCACATGCCCCCGTTTCAAAAGAACTGACGCGCTGTTGCTTCGGCAAATGCTCGCGGCTTAAAATTCGCGAAACACTTAAGCGGTATCGGAGATAGGTGCGATTTATTTTACTTTTACTATCCAGCCTTCGGGAGCAATTGTGGGATGAGAAACTTTTCTTCGTAAGAAAAGTTTCTCCCCCACACCCCCGTTTCAAAAGAACTGACGCGCTGTTGCTTCGGCAAATGCTCGCGGCTTAAAATTCGCGAAACACTTAAGCGATATCGGAGATAGGATACGTTTTTATTTTACCTTTACTATCCAGCCTTCCGGTGCTTCTCTCTTGCCCCACTGGATGCCGGTCAGCTCGTCGTAGAGACGCTGCGAGATCGCGCCGATCTTGCCGCCGTTGATGACGATGTCATGATCCTCGTCGACGAGCTCGCCGATAGGAGAAATGACCGCTGCCGTACCCGTGCCGAACGCCTCGTCGAGCTTGCCCGCCGCGTGAGCGTCAAAGAGCTCCTGCGCCGTCACCTTGCGCTCCGTCACTTTCATGCCCCACGAGCGCAGAAGGTCGAGGCACGACATACGCGTCACGCCGGGCAGGATGTTGCCGTCCGTCAGCTCGGGCGTCACGACTTCACCGTCGATGACGAAGAACACGTTCATCGAGCCGACCTCATCGACATATTTGTGATGCACGCCGTCGAGCCACAAAACCTGCTCGCAGCCGTACTTCTCCGCCTTGTCCTGACCGATCAGCGACGCCGCGTAGTTGCCTCCGCACTTCGCCTGACCCGTGCCGCCCTTGACGGCGCGGACGTATTCCTTCTCGACGAATATCTTGACGGGGTCGAGTCCGCCCGCGTAGTAGCTGCCGACGGGGGACAGGATTATCATGAATATGTAGTTGTGAGCCGGATGCACGCCGAGCATCGCGTCTGTCGCGATGACGAACGGACGGATATAGAGCGACGTGCCCTCGCTGTGCGGCACCCAGTCGGACTCATAGTCGACGAGCGTCTTTATCGCCTGAAGCGCGTCCTCAGCCGGTATCTGCGGGATGCAGAGACGGCGAGCCGTATTATTCATGCGGGCGATGTTGCGGTCGGGACGGAAGAGCTGTATCGTGCCGTCGCTTGTGCGGTACGCCTTGAGTCCCTCGAACATCTCCTGCGCGTAATGGAATACCATTGCGGACGGTTCGAGGCTTATCGGCGCGTACGGGACGATGCGGGCGTCATGCCAGCCCTGCCCCTCCGTATAGTCCATCATGAACATGTGATCGGTGAAGTATTTGCCGAAGCCGAGTACGTTGTCGGCGGGCTTCTGCTTGAGCGTTTCCGCTCTCGTTATCTTGATGTCGAGCATTTCTATACTCCTTTGGATGTGAAAAATCGCATTTTTCTAATTATACACCCAAGTCATTGATTATGCAAGATTTGAAATGTAAAATTTCAAAAAAATTAGAGGCGCCGCGAGGGAGCTGTTTGCAGGAAATGATAACGCGGTGTTCTTTTGGAGAGGGGGTTCGGGGGAGGACTTTTTCTTCATAAGAAAAAGTCCTCATCCCGCACTGTCTCTTTCTTGCGAGAAAGTCCCCCTTGTCAAAAACAAATTTGTCGGTGTGAAAGACGTCACCACGTCAGGTGAACAAAGGTAGCTGCCGGTGGGAACAGACTGTACATTGAACCGTGGTGAACGGAGATACCAACTAAGGCAACGTTTGCGCACTTACACTTACATCGTAAAGTGATTATTTCGTCCTTCGCACGACGAATACACGCGTGTTAAGGACCTCTTTTTCGCTATAAAAGTGGAAGTTGCCGAAGGCAACTTCTGGAGATTCCGCGTGCGGAATCTCCCCGGTCCATTAACAATCCCGAAAAAGGCTCCCGTGTGTTCGTCGATGTTATCAAGTCTGCGGCAAAAAATTCATCGGGGCGTAGACCGCGTTATTATTTCCTGCGAACAGCTCCCTCGCGGCGGGGCGAAGTGTGCAGCAGTTCGTCGCTGACGCGCCGACCTGCGACACGTTTTCGCTTCGCGAAAAGTGTGGTGAAAAACTGGCATCACCTAATAACGCACGAGCGCGGTGCGTGTAGTGGTTACTTTGAAAGCCTACGGCTCGCAGCCGTCACTTGGACAACGAATGTTTCGCTGCGAGCAAAGCGTATGGGGACCTACGGCAGAAACTGACGCAAAAAATCGCGTCAAGGTGACGTTTACATCTTTACAACAAAATATATTTGTGCTATAATACCGTAGCGAACAGTTGTTCACTGTATGGAGGCACGCTATGGCGGACAAATTCATATTGAAAGCGCCGTTCTCGCCGACCGGCGACCAGCCGGAGGCGATAGCGAAGCTGACCGAGGGCATACTGCGCGGCGACAAAATGCAGACTCTGCTCGGCGTGACGGGCTCGGGCAAGACGTTCACTATGGCGAACATCATCGCCAACGTCAACAGACCGACTATAATATTCGAGCCGAACAAGACGCTCGCGGCGCAGCTCTGCTCCGAGATGCGCGAATTCTTCCCCGACGCCGCCGTCGAATATTTTGTCTCGTACTACGACTATTACCAGCCGGAGGCCTATATCCCCGGCAAGGACATGTATATAGAAAAAGACTCGCTCATCAACGACGAGATCGACAAGCTGCGCCACAGCGCGACGTCGGCGCTGTTCGAGCGCCGCGATGTCGTGATAGTCGCGTCCGTGTCGTGCATATATTCGCTCGGCGACCCGAACGAATACTGCCGTCAGCTCGTCTCGGTGCGTCCGGGGCAGACGATGGAGCGCAACGAGTTCATCGAGCGGCTCATCTCGATAGGATATGAACGCAACGACATCGGCTTTGAGCGCACGAAGTTCCGCGTACGCGGCGACACCGTCGACGTTATACCGTCGAATTTTGGCGACAAGGCAATACGCGTCGAGTTTTTCGGCGACGAGGTCGACAGGGTGACCGAGATATCCAAAACTACGGGCGAGATACTCGGCGATTTGCGGTACGCGGCGATATTCCCCGCCACGCACTATGTCGTCGACCCGACGAAGCGCGAGGCGGCGTTTGCCGAAATAGAAAATGAAATGCTCGAGCGCGCCGAGTTCTTCCGCGCGCAGAACAAGCTCATCGAGGCGCAGCGCATCGAGGAGCGCACGAGATACGACCTCGAAATGATGCGCGAGATCGGGTACTGCTCGGGCGTCGAGAATTATTCGCGCGTTCTGTCGGGACGCGAGCCCGGCTCGACGCCGTACACGCTTCTCGACTATTTCCCCGCCGATTATCTGATGTTCATCGACGAGAGCCACGTCGCGGTCCCGCAGGTGCGCGGCATGAGCGGCGGCGACTATGCGCGCAAAAAGAATCTCGTCGAATACGGGTTCCGTCTCCCGTCCGCGTTCGACAACAGACCGCTCCGCTTCGACGAGTTCGAGTCGAAGCTCGGGCAGGTCGTGTTCGTCTCGGCGACGCCGTCCGAGTATGAGCTGTCGCACTCGACGTCGGTAGCGGAGCAAATAATACGCCCGACCGGACTCGTCGACCCGGAGGTCGACGTGCGCGACGTGAAGACGCAGATAGACGACGTGCTCGGCGAGATAAAGGAGCGCGCCGCAAAGGGCGAGCGCAGTCTCGTTATGACGCTCACGACGAAGATGGCGGAGGACATCACCGACTACTTCGACACGTGCGGCGTCCGCGTGCGCTACATACACCACGAGGTCGAGACCATGGAGCGTACGGAGCTTTTGCGCGACCTGCGCCTCGGCGTCTACGACGTGCTCGTCGGCATAAATCTTCTGCGCGAGGGCATCGACCTGCCGGAGGTATCGCTCGTCGCTATACTCGACGCGGACAAGGAGGGCTTTCTGCGCAACGAGACGTCGCTGATACAGACGATAGGACGCGCCGCACGCAATGCGAACGGCAAGGTGATCCTTTACGCTGCCGAGGAGACGAAGTCGATCAAGGCTGCCGTCGCGGAGACGAACCGCAGGCGCAAGATCCAGATGGAGTATAACGAGGCGCACGGCATCGTGCCGCAGACGGTGAAGAAAGAGG
>CANPXS010000095.1 GCA_947586625.1 uncultured Clostridia bacterium
TTGTTCCGCCGACCGCTCGCAAGACACGCATTATGCCATGATGGGGTGTTTACACAAAATTTGGGATAGAACCAAATGCCGACGAAGCTTCTCCGTCACAGTCATAGATGTTTATTTCATGGAGCTTTGCACACAGCTCGTTTTCTCCGATTGGAAAGCGTATATCAGTTTCCGTACTTCTATTTACGATTCGTATCTTTATCAATTTTTTCTCCTTTTCGTCAACACATGACTTACGTCACATCTGAATATCAAAGTATACTTAAATTACCATTTACCTAACACGGTGCTGTGATCGGTTCGACGGAGAGGACGGGAAGATGAAAGAGATCATTCTGCAAGCTAAAAGCCGGCTTCATGCATCAGCCCGCCAGATTCGCCGTTATCTGCGAACCCCGTCCAGCTTCATACCCGGGGATGTGACGGCGCTGACGATGAGAAACGACGGATCGCTGCGATGCAGACCTGAGCGTATGTTCAATATTCCGGGCGCGTTCTCGCAGGCGCCGGAGGCGAAGCTCTTCGGCGTTACGGAAACGGCGGAGCGGTTTGATCTGCCCCCGCACGGAGACTATGACGTTCTTCAGGGCGGATGCACGGACGGACGGTTCGCCTATCTGATTTTGGAGAATCAAAAGATGGCAAAAAGCGGACAAAGCCCGCACTCAGAATGCGTTATCTGCAAGGTGGATATGGACGACTGGCAGATAACGGCTAAGAGCGCTTCACTCCCCCTGCATCACGGAAACGATATCACCTACAACCCCAGAACAGGCAAGCTTATCGCGGTTCACTGCTACGGCCGGCCGAACGACGTGAGCTTTATCGATCCGGACACGCTGCAAATCACCGAAACGAAGGAATACTTTCACAGCGTATACGGCATCGCATACAATCCGACAAGAAATCAGTATGTGATGGCGATACGGGGCGGCTATGATTTCGCCGTCTTTGACAGCCGATTTGAGCTTTTGCGGTATATAAAGGGCGTGGACACACGGTTTGTCAAGCAGGGCATCGACTGCGACGACAACTACATTTATTTTGCGACAAGCGAGGAAAACGCAATCGTTTGCTATGACTGGACAGGACAGTACCGAGGCGTATTTGCGGTGAGGGGATGCGACCGTGAGGCGGAGAATATCTTCCATCGCGGTGACCAGTGGTATATCGCCTATAACTTGGGCGGACACCGGGGCGGATGCGTATACAAGGTGGAGTTTGACAGGGACATCCTGGCCGGATAAAAGAATTGCAGGATTCCCTTCCCGCAGGCGCGTGAAGAGTTAATATATAATCCTGATATAATCCTGACTTTTGCGAAAGGAGGAGAGCATAATGAAGGAGACATATGAGACCCCCGAGGTGGAGATCATAGAATTTGATGCGGAAGATGTTATTACAACCAGTGGTATATATGAATAATCGCATCAGCAATCGGAACGTATAATAGGACGGCCTCGGCCGTCCTATTATACAGAATCGCGAAAATCGCATAGGAACGTCAGCATGAAAGGAACCTACCGTTTTGCCGGATGCTGCGTACAGATCGATTCCGTTTTTGCGCAGGTCCATGAGCTGTGCGCGCCGTACAGCTGCAACGAACATCCCGAATACGCTGTGCGTACTACGCCTCTCGATATCGAGTATGAACGTGTGAAATCCGATTCGGAAGTCCGCTTTGAGGGACGGGAGCCGCGCCGCGTTTCGGACGCTTATCTTGAGACGCTCGCAGTCTACCGCAAACTCGCCGACTGCCTGATTTGTGAGAACATCCTGCTTTTCCACGGTTCGGCCATAGCCGTGGACGGAGTGGGATATTTGTTCACCGCCAAGAGCGGCACAGGGAAGTCTACCCATGCGCGGCTTTGGCGGGAGACTTTCGGCTCACGAGCAGTCATGATCAACGACGACAAGCCGTTACTGAAAATAGAAAAGCAGGGCGTCACTGTCTATGGGACGCCTTGGGACGGCAAACATAGGTTGAGCAGCAATATCTCCGCGCCGCTCAAAGCAATCTGTATTCTTGCGCGGGGAGAACAAAACAGTATCCGCCCTGTCTCGGCGAGGGAAGCGCAGCCTATGTTGCTTCAACAAAGCAACCGTTCCTCCTCTCCCGATAAGCTGAAAAAGACCGTACTGTTGACTGATGCTTTGGCTCATCGCGTTTTGCTTTACAAGCTATACTGCAATATGACCACCGACGCCGTGAGAACGGCTTGGGAAGGTATAAATAAAGGAGAAACGATATGAAACTCAAGGATACATTCGTCACATATTCTTCCGGCAGCGATTACATCGTCGTCGCAACGGAAGGCTTCTCGGGCATGGTGCGGAGCAATAAAACGGCCGCGTTCATCATTGAGGCGTTGAAGGAGAACACTACGCCGGAGAAGATAGTGGATGCGATGACGGAGAAGTACGACGCGCCGCGTGAAGTCATCGAGCGCGACGTGGAACGGGTTCTTGCAAAGCTGCGCTCCATCGGCGCCGTCGAGGAGTGAGCGTCCGGTTTGAGGACGCGCTGACCCGCGACGGCAGACTTGTCTATACGTGCGTCGGGACCAGTATGCTTCCGCTGCTGCGGCAGAAGCGCGATCTGGTTATTATCGAAAAGAACGCGGGACGGCTGAAAAAATATGACGTCCCCCTCTATAAACGCGATTCGGGGCAGTATGTGCTTCATCGGATCGTCAAGGTGCTTGCGGACGGCTACGTTCTCTGCGGCGACAATCAATGGCGGCGCGAATTCGGCGTCACGGACGGACAGATCATAGGCGTATTGACATCTTTCGTCAGGAACGGGCGTGAAATACGCGTAACGGATTTGCGCTATCGGCTGTATGTGCGGCTGTGGTGCGGTCTGTTTTTTCTGCGCGCCGCCGTTTTATGGTGCGCTGCGGCGCCGATCAGGCTGAAAAGGAGATGGAAACGGTTCTATGAGCGGCGAAGACGAGATAAGAACAGAAAAAATCTATGACGTCATGTGCCGCCTGATCGCGGCGTGGGTGAACGGCGTTTCCCCGAAAATAGAAATAACGCCGGATTTCGACGAACTTTTTCAAGCGGCGGGCAAGCATTCGCTTTCTGCCGCCGTGTGCGCGGCGCTGGAAAACGCAGGATTGATGGCGGCTTGCCCGCCGGAGGCGGCCAAGAAATTTCAGCAGGCAAAATCGATCTCTGTCCGCAGAACGATCCTCATGGATCGGGAGCGCGGTGAGATCCTATATTTCTTTGAAGCAAACGGCATTTGGTATATGCCCATGAAGGGGATCGTGCTGAACGGAATCTATCCCCAATACGGGACGAGACAGTTTGCGGACAACGACATCCTCTTTGACGCATCCCGCTGGCGTGATGTTCGGAACTTCATGCAAAGCCGCGGTTACAAGGCCAAGAGCGTCGGAAAAAGCGCGCACGACATATATCATAAGCTGCCGACCTATAATTTTGAACTGCACCGCCGGCTGTTCGCAGACGGCGGCAGTCAGTTTTTGATCACCGCCGCAGACTATTACGGCAATGTGAAAAATCGGCTCATAAAGGATGAAGACAACCGTTTCGGCTTCCATTTTCGCGACGAGGATTTTTACGTCTATTTTCTTGCTCACAGCTATAAGCATTGGAGCGGCGGCGGCATGGGTCTGCGAACGCTGCTTGACGTGTATCTGTACCGGCGCGCCAAGCCCGATATGGATCGGGCGTATATTGCGGAGGAATTGCAAAAGCTGGGGCTGACGCAGTTTGAATCCGTACTCAGCTCGCTGGGCGAAAAGATTTTCGGAGCCGCACCGGCGCAGGCGCTGACAGACGATGAGCAAAAGACGCTTAATTTGCTTGAGAATTTGGGAGTTTACGGAACGCTTGAACAAAGTGTTCAGAGCGATCTGCGGCAGATTCAGGGAACGGACGCTCCCGTCGGCGGGCGCGCAAGGGTAAAATATTTGCTTTGGCGGGTGTTTCCTGATAAGGATTGGTACAGGATCAACGCGCCGTTCGTCTATCGGCACCGGTGGGTGAAACCGTTTTATTGGGTGTATCGGTTCGGCCGCGGCGTGTCCGCGAACGGGAAACGTAATCTTCGGACGCTGAAGGAGGTCTGCTTCCCATCGGACGGAAAGAGCATTTTCCGACTCGGAGTTGAAAAAGCTGCCGTAGCCGTTTCCCGTCCGTTTCAAAAGCCTGTCAGCAAATGGCCGCTGGAGAAGCGGGTCGCCAAGGCGATGCGGGACTACAAGAAGCAAGAAGGACACACCTTCGATTTGGAACACCCCGTGCTTTTCACGGAAAAGCGGCTTTGGTACGGTCTGTTTTTTGAGCATCCCGATCTGACCCGGCTCTACGATAAATATCTTTTCAAGGGCTATATCGAGGAGAAGCTGGGGGCGGGCTGGACTGCGCCGCTGTACGGTATGTGGACAAGGGTTCGGGATCTGGAACGTGACTGGGACAGTCTGCCGGACGCTTTTTGCCTTAAATCCAATTGTTCCAGTCTTGGCAAAAATGTCATTTTCGTGCGGAATAAAAAGAGCGACGACAAAAAGGCTCTGTTTCGGGAGGTCAAAAAGTGGCTTGATCCCATGAACACGGGGATCAATAGCTGCAACCGGGCGTATTTCGGGATAACGCCCCGAATTATTGCGGAAAAACCGCTCACGCCAAAGGGAGATCAATTGCATGACTACAAGGTCATGTGCTTTGGCGGAAAGGCCGATCACATTCTCGCCACGGCGGATCGGTTCCCGCTGGAGGCGAACAATCTGGTCTATAGCTTCTATGATCTCTCATGGAACAAGCTGCCGGTCACGAGTCCGGGGCATGAGAATCGGGACATACCACGTCCGGAACACTTGGAGGAGATGATTGGTGTGGCCGAAAAGCTGTCCCAGGGATTCCCCCACATTCGGGTGGATTTTTACGATGCGGCAGAGGGGCTGTACATCGGAGAAATGACGTTATACAGCTCCCCAACTTACGAACAGCCCGAATTTGATCTCAGACTGGGTAATTTATTTATTCTTCCAAATGAGGTGAAACATGAACATTAAGAAGATGCTGGGGAAAATAAAACGGAACGTTATTTCCCCGTTCATTAAGCCGATTTGCGATTGGCCGCTGGAAAAGCGGGTTGCAGGAGCCATGCGCGCTTATGCGCGTCAGATGGGACACACCTTTGATTTGTCGCATCCGGTACTGTTCACGGAAAAGAGGGTCTGGTACGCGCTATATTATGAGCATCCCGACATGACACGAATGTACGACAAGTATCTCTTTAAAGCTTACATCGAAGAAAAACTGGGACCCGGCTATACTGCGCCTCTTTACGGCATGTGGACAAGCGTGAAGGATTTGGAAAGAGACTGGGATACGCTTCCCGACTCATTTATGCTCAAATCCAATTGCTCAAATTGCAGCAGGAATATAAAACGCATACTCGATAAAAACAGCGTAGACAAGAGGAAACTGTTCCGTCAGGTGAGTCAGTGGTTAAATCCCGTGAATACGTGCAAGAACGACTATATGCGGGCATATTACGATGTAACGCCCCGCATCATCGCCGAGAAAATTTTAAAAAGCCGCGACAGCAGCGGGTATCTTGATAATTACAAAGTCCAATGTTTCGGCGGCGTGGCGGACCATATAATTTGCGGCTCCGCCAGCAGAAAGGATGATGTATCTGCTTATGATACAGAGTGGAATAAACTGCCTGTTAAATATAAAAATCATCGGTACAACGGGGATTTTGAGAAACCGCCTCACCTTGCCGAAATGTTGGATATCGCAGCAAAACTCTCCCGGGAATTTCCACAGATTAGAGTGGATTTTTACGAAGCCGAAGACGGACTGTATGTGGGCGAGTTGATGCTGTATTCGATATATAAATACGAATCAGAGGAGTGGGACCGGAAATTCGGAGACAAATTTATCCTGCCATAATACCGACCCGCTAAAATCGTCCGTTTTTGTTCCGTATTACGTGATAGCGGGCGTATCAATGGCGCTGTTCTCATCTTCGAACTATCGGCATATCCTCCGTCAATGCCTCTACACCTTCATCTCATTTTCTCACTTTTGCTCATAAGAAAAACCGTTCTGCATATTTAACAGAACGGTCTTTTCGTTTTTAATATTATGATCATTAAACGATGCCGTCGAACTCGAGAAACACGCCTTTTTCCAACATGACCGCGCGAGAGATCACATCAGAGTGATCGTTTGTAAGCCGTTCGCCTATTTCTTTTTTCAGATGTTCATCGTCCTGCATATATGTTTTGAAGCGCTTGTTGATCTCGTCGTAAGTAACGGTCGTAAACGAATTACCCGTTTGCTCGACGGCGGCTCCTGCAATGTAGACCGATATTTTTGCGGCGACGTCTTCATGCCTCGCGTAAGGCGACGCGAGCGATATTCTGTACCGCATCACCTCGACGTCCGACATGCCGACCTCGTACCTCAACGTATCGTACAGCCTCATATCGTTTTCGGGTCGAAGTCGAGCGTGCGGCAGATCGTCATCATCAGATCGAATCCCGCGCCGGAGACGTCGCGTTTAAATACCGTCATCAACGTCGAATACGGAATGCCCGCCAGGCGGGAGAACTCACTCAGCTTCAGCTCCCGACTCGTCTCTTTCATTTACGCTCATTTACGGTGACGACCGAAACGCCCGCCTCCGAAATCATATTCAACGCAGAAGTGTCGGCATTCCGGTCGGTCTCAATCTCGTCGAATTCGCCGACGTCGCAGACCTTGACAAAACTGTCATGACCGATCTTATTCCCTAGCATTAGAAGCACACGCTTTTTACTGTTCTTTATCACCGCGTGCTGAAATGCGGCGTTCTTGCCTGTACTATTCGAGAACTCGAAATCATTGCTCACCCCGCCGCCGGTCAGAAGGCACAGATCGAATTTGAAACATGAGACAGTCTCGATTGCCGCAGAATCGACGATAATCCCCGACTGCCGCATCTTCCCGTCTATCACATACGTGTCAAAATTGCCGAACGCGCGCAGTTCCGACGCCATGTCGGCGGAGTTGACGACGACGGTGCAGAATATATCGGTCGGCAAAAATCGCAGCATAAGATGCCCGATCAAGCCGTTCGTCAGGTAAATGCGATCGTTTTCTCGGATATAGCTGACGGCGCGACGCGCGGTTTCCGAGCTTATCATGTACAGCCCCTGAATCCTCGCCGTTGAAATGCTGCCTTCCCGTGCTATTATAGCGTCGATCTCTCGCTTCCGTTCTACCCGAACGCCGTTCCTGTCCCGGAGTCTCACCGGAACGTTTTGTTTTTCTTGGCACGCTCGCTTTGTCGGAAGGTCTTGGCGTACTTATCCGAAAAACATATCATGTTCGGGCGGTCATTTAATTGTGTCGAAAAACGATTTTGCATTTGTCTTTCTACTTATATCCACTTGGATCGGGCTATTTGCAATCCATTCACGGAAAAATTTTTTATTTGGCAATAAAAAAGCAGCCGAAACCCCTTTATTTGAAGGATTTTTCGGCTGAAAAAATTTTTTTGAAATATTACGAAAGCGATAGAAAAACGGATAAAAAGCTGTTATAGTAGAGAAAACGTCAACTTACGATATGACAGAGCGCTGTGGTCTTACAAAGAATACACGATAAACTGCAAACGAACATTGAGTCGTTTCGAAATTCACGCATTAACTCGGATAAACCGAATAATGATGTCCTATTCTTTTCTGCAGGTGCGGGAATGGGAAAACATATGCGGCGTTATCCTACTGCGCCGAAAACAGGAACAGTCTGTATTTCTCATTTCGGAATATCAGCGCCGATCTTGCGCTGAAAATATTTGCGGAGCGTTATCCCGACGTTTTCAGGGATTTGTTCAGATTGGACGGGTGTCCGTAAAAAAGTTTTGATACAAAATTTTATTACGGCATCTGTCAGACAGGATTGGAAACAGGAAAGGACACTATATCAGCTTTTACCGGAATAGTGTCCTTTCCTCGTCATAAGAACAATTTTTTCACAATTCCGCGCAGAGCATTAATATTAAGACTCGTTCCTTCAAGAAGTAAAAAGAAAATTGATGATTGAAGAATCTTAAAAACGGTCACTTCTTTATCGCGAACGCATTCTATATCTCCATGGGCGAGTCTATTTCTATAATTGCTGTATATTTCTCCATATTCTCCAAAATTCACATTATCATTCCTTAAATTACAGCTTATAATATCCTCGAATTTAAATTTATATTTCTTTACAATATAATTGAGCATTTCTTCTAAAATGCCCTCGTAACGTTCAATTTGCTGTTGACAATCTCCAAAATATTTACGCTCAGCCCTGCTCATTTGACTTTGATCAATTTCATTTAATAATTGTTTTCCCACGGCGGCGAGAACGGTGTTCATATCGTTGATCCGCATATCGGCTATGCGGTCTATGTAAATCTCCGCATCCGCAAGAAAACGCCGGAAGTTCTCATGCGTTATCATTTCACAGAACAGCCGGTTGTTCTTTCAATACGTCGATCATGTCATCACTCAAATGCAGCTCATGCAGGGCTGTGTTTGGGTGATTTTTTTGTTTCCGTCCGCCCCATAGCGTCATACGGCGCTCCACCCTCAAATCCTTCAGTTTTTCTGGAATAGATAGCTTCACATACATCTTTGTGTACCCCTTTTGTGCGCATATCCCATTATACCATGTCTGCGAGCGCGCGGAGCAGTGCGAGCAGGCAGCCGTCAATGATAACAACAGTGTCGAAAGGCATGCGATGCAAAGCATCGCGCGGCTTTCGGTAACACTGTGTTATCATTATACCACGTTCCTGTCCATAAGCGTGGAAATTTTTGATTTTTCGCCGGATTTCCATCCTCCCCGACATAC
>CANPXS010000096.1 GCA_947586625.1 uncultured Clostridia bacterium
CACGGGAGCCTCTTTCGGGTTCGACAAGGGGGACTTTCTTGCGAGAAAGTCCCCCTTGTCAAAAACCGGTTGAAAGGCGTGAAAGACGTCACCACGTCAGGTAGTCAAAGATAGCTGCCGGTGGAAGCGCACTGCACGAATATCCGCGGTGAGCGGAGATACCAGCTAAGGCAACATTTTATTGCTCACGCTCACAGCGTAAAGTGTTTATTTCGTCCTTCGCTCGAAGGAGCCACGCGTGTTAAGGACCTCTTTCCAAGCCGGGAAAGAGGCCCTTAACAATCCCGAAAGCGGCACAGCGTGCCGTCGATGTTATCGAGTCTGCGGCAAAACTCGTTTATGGCGCAGACCGCGTTTACATATCGGCATAACAGCTCCCTCGCGGCAGGGCGATATCGCCGTCCAAATGTGTGTCTGCGTCCAGCCGTGTCGCGCCGCACATCGCACGAGCGTGGTGCGCGTAGTGTTCACTTGAAAGCCTGACGGCTCGTTGCCCTCATTTGGACGGCGGCGGTTTTCGCTTCGCGAAAAATCTTATATAACTGTAAAACAAAACACCGCACGGAGATGTATGAGAACAACTGCGTGCAGTGTTATTAGTTTGATATGATTTCTGCGTGTGCATAGCGTGTGACGAGGTACGCTGTTTAAGTGTGCGTGTCACTCCTCTATGCGAACTATTTCGCCGTTGATGAAGTGACCGCTGTACGATCTGCCGTCGGGCCACGAATACGTGCCCTCACCGTTCGGCGCGTTGTCCGCGAACTCGCCGACGTAGTATTCCCCGTTCTGCCATGTGTAGGTGCCGGTGCCGGAGCGGACGTCCCCGTCGAAGTCGCCCTCGTATTTGTCGCCGTTCGCGTAGATGTAGACGCCGCGACCTTGCTTCATGTCGTTGACGTATTCGCCCTCGTAGCTGCTGCCGTCAGCCCAGTGATAGACGCCCTGCCCGTTTTTCCTGTCCTGCGAGAATCCGCCCTCGTAGACGCTGCCGTCCGACCATGTGTACTTGCCCTGACCGTTTTTCTCGCCGTTCACGAAGCCGCCCTCGTAGACGTCGCCGTTCGAGTACGTGTATGTGCCCTGTCCCGTCAGCTCGTCCATTACGAAGTCGCCGGTGTAAACGTCGCCGTTTTTGAACGTGATCGTCCCTTTGCCGTCACGGCGCAGGTTCTCCATCTCGCCGTCGTAGACGTCTCCGTTCGAGTATGTGATCTTGCCTGTCTCGGAGTCGACTTTGGCGGACAGTCCGTTAGAATATACTATCTGCCCGCGGTGCGGGTCGCCGCTTTTGTCGACAATTCCTAAAAATTTATCGAATCCGCCGTCCGGCGACTGTATTTTGATGTATCGGAACCCGTACGCGTACAGCGCCGCTACCACGACTCCCGCCGCTATCGCGGCGGCAAGTACTATCACCCCGAACACGGCGAGCGGACGGGAAAAGAATCTTTTCGAGTTTGACATTTCTCCCACCTCTTACCGCAGTGTGCCGATGAAGTTGTCGAGCAGCTGTATGAGCTCCGGTACGACGAACAGTGCTGCGAACGCTGCCGCCGCGAGCACGACTACGCCTATGAAGAACGTGACGACGTCAGTGCCTCGGCTCGCGTAACGGACCTCGGCGCGGTACTTCAGCTCTTCGGGAATGTAGAATTTCGCCGTTGAAAAGTCGATCACTTCATGCTTGGGCGCATGAGCCTTTTGCTTTTTTGTGCTCGGCTCCGCCGTTTCCTTTTTTTCTGCGTCCGATTCCTGCTTTGATTCGGGTATCGCGTCAATGCGCACGACGAGTCTGCGCAGCACCGTGTCTGTTCGGAGCGCGTTTTTGATGAACCAGTCCGTGCCGTAGCCGAGGTCGATCACCGTTTTTGCATCCTTCTCCGACGTGCAGCCCTGCGCGAGTATGTCCTTCACGAACGAACCGATCACGCGTTTGTTGTAAAGCGCCATGATCGCCGCTATGACGAATCCCGCGAACAGCGCCCACACGATGAGCCTTAACGAGATGAACGGGTTGCGGAACTCGATGTTTTCGTATGAGTAAAGAAATATTTCCATCGCTTTATTTCTTCGGGATTATCACGTCGCGGCCCATGTAGGGACGCAGCGACGAAGGTATTTTCACGCTGCCGTCCGCCTGAAGGTTGTTTTCGAGCAGCGCTATGAGCATACGCGGCGGCGCCGCGACGGTGTTATTGAGCGTATGCGGCAGGTACGTCTTGCCGTCCGCGCCCTTGACGCGGATTTTGAGGCGTCTTGCCTGTGCGTCGCCGAGATTCGAGCACGAGCAGACCTCGAAGTATTTCTTCTGGCGCGGGCTCCATGCCTCGATATCGCAGGATTTGACTTTGAGGTCGGCGAGATCGCCCGAGCAGCATTCGAGCTGGCGGACGGGTATATCCATCGAGCGGAACAGCTCGACCGAGTAGCGCCACATGCGCTCGTACCACTCCATCGACTCCTCCGGCTTGCAGACGACTATCATCTCCTGCTTTTCGAACTGGTGGATACGGTAAACGCCGCGTTCCTCGAGTCCGTGCGCGCCCTTTTCCTTGCGGAAGCAGGGCGAATAGCTCGTCAGCGTGTACGGCAGGTCGCCCTCCGGCACTATCTGGTCGATAAAGCGCCCTATCATCGAGTGCTCGCTCGTGCCGATGAGGTAGAGGTCCTCGCCCTCGATCTTATACATCATCGCGTCCATCTCCGCGAAGCTCATGACGCCCGAAACGACGCGTCCGCGTATCATGAACGGCGGCACGCAGTACGTGAAGCCTTTATTTATCATGAAATCGCGCGCGTAGGAAATGACAGACGAATGAAGTCTCGCTATATCGCCCATCAGGTAGTAGAAGCCGTTGCCGGCGACTCTGTGCGCGGCGTCGAGGTCGATGCCGCAGAACGATTCCATGATGTCGGTGTGGTACGGTATCTCATAGTCGGGCACGACGGGCTCGCCGAATCTCTCGACCTCGACGTTTTCGCTGTCGTCGCGTCCTATCGGCACCGACTTGTCGATGATGTTCGGCAGACGCATCAGTATAGCTGTCATCTTTTCCTCGGCTTCGTCGGCGAGCTTTGATTCTTCCTCCAACTTTGCCGCGAACGCCGCCACCTGCTTTTTCGCCTCTTCCGCTTCGTCGCGCTTGCCCTGTCCCATAAGCGCGCCTATCTGCTTCGATATGCGGTTGCGGTCGGCTTGCAGCTGCTCGCGCGCGCCGATGTGGGCTCTGCGTACGCCGTCGAGCGCGATAGCTTCGTCGACGAGCGGCAGTTTTTCGTCCTGGAACTTGTTTTTGATGTTCTGTTTTACTATGTCGGGGTTCTCCCGCACGAATTTGATGTCTAACATGATGTTCTCCTCTATCTGTTTTTCTTGTTTTTGTTTTAATGTGACACGCCGCGGACGGCTTTGCTTAAATCCTGCTCAAAAGCTCGCGCCGCTTGGTTTCGTATTCTTCATCGTTTATCAAGCCCGAGTCGTGAAGCTCTTTTAAGTCGACGAGCTTTTTCTTGATGTCGGCGCCCGACGCTTCCGTGCCCGAATTAAGTTTCGGCGCGATGTTCTGTGCGCCCTGCGACAACTGTATCGTCACCAAGTCCTTTTGCGGTATCTTTTTGAGCAGATAATCGTAAACTTCATAGCCGTCGAACGACAATGTCTTTATTGCGCCTTCTTTGTAATATCGTATTACCGTTTTTCGACTGTCTATCGTCTGCGTTTCTGTTTTTATCTCATTGATCTTTTTTCGGCTCCCTATTATCGCGCCCGCGTCTCCAGCGATCAAGCCGCCCACTATCGCGCCCGAAAGCGAGGAACCGCCGCCACCGCCGCCGGATATTTTAGATGTGTATTGAACATCGCCCTCTTTTGTAAAATATTGTATGTCTGAAACGGGTATCGCGGTGTGTTTGACGGGTAAAAGTTTTATCGATGGGTCGCCGTCTTCTAATATATAATGTTCTATATAGCTTTCAAATGTTTCTGTTAAATGCATCGTATTATTTGAAACACAAAAGGATATATCATTTTGAATGCAATTTGTTTTGGTAATGTTTCTTTTTTCGCAAAAGAGTTTATATGCAGATTCTACATTTTCTTTTATAGCTGCTATTTTAATTTCTTTTGTGGTTGGAGCGTTTTTATATATCTTTTTTATTTTATTATAAACGTAGAAACATGCTATTAAAGAGACAATAAAAATAATAAAGGTTACATATAATGTAAGTGATATGGCAAATATTATAAAGGAAAATATTATTAGTATATTTTCGATTCTGTTTAGCTTCTTTACTGTGGCTGTCTCTTTTTCTGTTAGAACTTTATCATTATAGATATTATTATCCATTCTTCACCTCGAAGATATTGGAGTTAATAAAAGTTCTTGAAAATCCTTAAGAAACTTCTTTCAAGAAGTTTCTTAGGCGGGGTTCGGGGCAGCGCCCCGAATTAAATTAAATATTCTCAATAACGTCGCCGCAAAGCGCGCGCAGCAGCGCCTCGAGGTCATCGTTGTCCTCGTACCCTATCGACACTGTCTTTTTCCGCCCCGTCGACTTGATGGTGACGGGTCTGCCGAGCGCCTCGCGCGCCTTATCCTCGAGTACGCGCACATAGTCGACGTTCACGTGTGCACCGAGCTCGTCGCCTGCGCTTTTCTGCGGTCTTGACGACGCCTTGTTCATCGACTTCGCCGCCGCCTCCGCCGCGCGCACCGACATTCCCTCCGCTATGATTCGGTCGGCGAGTATCGGCACGTCGAGCTCGTTTTGCAGCGATAAAAGCGCGCGCGCGTGTCCCGCCGTTATCTCGCCCGAGCGAAGGAACGGCACCACCGACTCCGGCAGATCGAGCAGCCGCAGCGAGTTCGTCACCGTCGACCGCGATTTGCCTATGCGCACCGACAGTTCCTCCTGCGTCAGCCCGAAGCGGTCGATGAGCGCTTCGTACGCCTCAGCTTCTTCGTATGCGTTCAAGTCCTCGCGTTGCACGTTCTCGATAAGCGATATTTCCGCCGCCGACACCTCGTCAGCGTCGAGTATTATCGCCGGTATCTCGTCGAGTCCCGCCAGCTTTGCCGCGCGCCACCTGCGTTCACCCGCGATTATGGCGTAGCGGTCGCGCTCCGTCTCCGATACGAGTATCGGCTGGAGCACTCCGTGCGCCGCTATCGAGTCCGAGAGCTGACGCAGACTTTCTTCGTCGAAATGCTTGCGCGGCTGGTCGAGTCTCGGTTCCACCGTCGATATCGACAGCTTGACGACGCTGCCGCCCGGCTCCGTGCCGGAGGCGTTGTCGAGGAATATCGCGTCGATGCCGCGCCCAAGTGATGGTTTTTTCACCGGCTTTCCGCGGAAATCCTATTTTGTAAGGCTTTTCCGCGTCCCCCTTTCAAAAAACTGTTCGTTTGTGTTACTGTTTTAGATACGCGACAATATCTCGTCTGCGACGTCGATGTAGCACTGCGCGCCCTTTGAGTTTTTGTCGTGGTACATTATCGGCTCGCCGAAGCTCGGCGCCTCGCTCAGTTTGACGTTGCGGGGTATCGGCGTGCGGAACAGCTTGTCCGCGTAGTACTTTTTCAGTTCGCCCACGACCTGCGTCGTGAGATTCAGCCGCGGATTGTACATCGTCAGCATGATGCCCGTTATCTCGAGCTGGCGATTGTAGAGCTGCTTTATCTTGCGTATCGTCAGCATGAGCTGCGACAGTCCCTCGAGCGCGAAATATTCGCACTGCATCGGGATTATGACGCCGTTTGACGCTGCGAGCGCGTTGATGGTCAATATGCCCAGCGACGGCGGGCAGTCGATGAAGATGATGTCGTAGTCGCCTTTGATAGGCGCGAGCGCACGTCCGAGCTGTGCCTGACGTTCAGGCATATCGACGAGGTCGAATTCGGATGCGGCAAGGCTGATGTTGGCGGGCAGCACGGACAGGTTTTCGTATCGAGTCGCGACTATCGCGTCTTGTGCGGCGCATTGACCGAGCAGCACCTCATACATGGTATGCCTTAAATCGCGCTTTCCTATACCGACTCCGCTCGTGGTGTTGCCCTGCGGGTCCATATCGAGCAGCAGCACGCGCTTGCCGCGCGCAGCGACGGCAGCGGCGACATTGACCGCGGAGGTAGTCTTTCCGACGCCGCCCTTTTGATTTGCAAATGTGATGATGTATGCCATAGAGAACCTCCGTATAGTCATATTATAGTCAATATGCGCCGCCGTGTCAAGACGTAATAAAATGTTTCACGTGAAACCGGGCGAACCCTGACGTTTCACGTGAAACATTTCGGAAGAAATATATGAAAAAGGAGGAAGCAAAAATAATTTAATATGATAAATTGTTTATGCCGGGTCGGGGGCGGGGGATCGTTCGCCGATAGTCACCGTCATAACAACGCACCCCTGTGCGGACTCGTCGCGTCTGATGTCGACGGGCACGCCCGACGACCGTATTAAGTCGGCGGCTCTGTCGACGGAGTTGTAGAACAGACGCAGATTTTTTATTGCAAATTTTATCTTTGGGCGCGGCACGGACGCGGCGAGCAGGCTGTCGACGTAGCGTTCGGTCGCGGAGACGTTGAGCGCGTAGCCGATGACGTGGCGCAGCGCGGACAGACGCGCGCCGTCGTCGCGCAGGCGAAGGAGCGCGCGCGCGTGACGCTCGGTGAGCGAATGCTCGATTATGAGCGAGCGTTCCTCATCGGTGAAGCGGAGAAGGCGCAGCTTGTTTGCGACGTAGGACTGGCTGACGGACAGCTTTTCCGCCGCCTCGTCCTGCGTGATGTGATACATATTAATTAAGGAAGAAATTGCGCTCGCCTGCTCGAATATGTTGAGGTCCTGACGCTGCAAATTCTCGATTATGGCAAGCTCCGCCGACCGCTGCGCGTCCGTTTCGATAAGTATCGCGGGAACATAGAGGAATCCCGCCTCGCACGCGGCGCGGTAGCGCCGTTCGCCGGCGACGATCTCGTATTTGCCCGAGGCGGCGGACGACGCGCGTACCGATATAGGCTGAAGCATGCCGTAGCGGAGTATGCTGTCGCGCAGACAGCGAAGCTGCTCGCGGTCGAAGTCGCGGCGCGGCTGATTCGGGTTCGGCATTATGTCGCCAATCGGTATTTCCATCACCGACCTCGTTCCCTGTACGGGCTCGACTTGCAAAATTTCCATTTTTTGTATACCTCGCGTCTCACGTCGTGATAACATCATATCACGGGCGGGACGAAAATCGTGCCGACTGCGCGCCGTGATAAAAATTTTGTTTTGGTATGTTTTAGCGGATGCGACAGTGAGAAAGGATTTTTTGTAAAACGGTCTTTATAACTGTCCCGCGGGGGCGAAATAAAAAACGGCGAAAGAAAAAGCCGTCCGAAAGGACGGCTTCATGCTATTGACTTACGCTAATTTTGCGAGCGCCTTGGTGAACTGGCTCTTCTTGCGCGCCGCGTTGTTCTTGTGGATTATTCCCTTTGCGACGCCCTGGTCGATCTTCTTCACTGTATCGCGATAGATCGCGGACGCAGCTTCCTTGTCGCCTGCCTCGAGCGCGGCATTGTACTTGCGGATCTGCGTGTGGAGCGCGGACTTATACATTCTGTTCTGAAGATTTTTCTTCTCGGAAACGATAACGCGCTTCTTCGCCGATTTAATGTTGGGCATGCCGATTGCTTCCTCCTGTGTGAGATTTTGTGTATTGACAGCGGCGCCTGAGAGGGGAGCGCACACCGCGTATATGACAACATCTTATATTACCACGACATCGCGGCGATTGCAAGTGGTATTTGCAAAAAATTTAATAAAAGTCGGAAAATAGCTGCTGACCGAATAAGCGCCGCAGGCGCGTCAATAATATAAATAAAGGAAAATAAGGGGGCGCTAAATGATAAAGGGGTGCGAGCGGCGCATGATAAAGATAGAGGACACGGACAGCGAGCTGTTCGAGTCGGCGTATTTCATAATCAGGCAGAACGTGCTGCTGCCGAAAAAGACGAAGCGCGAGGACATCATACGCGAGGCGGCGAGAATAGTGGGTGAAAAAATGGAGCCGAACCGGTACAGACGGCGCGACAGGCGGCGGATGTGGACGGAGCGTGCGATAGTGTTCGCGGTCGGGGTGATATCGTCGGGCGCGGCGGCGGCGCTTTTGTGGTGGCTGCTGTAAATAATGCAGAAAATGCGGCGTGAAACGGAACAGGAGTCAGCTATATAAAACGCAAAAACAGGGACCCCGACGGGACCCCTGCCTTTCGTATTTCCGCAGAACGTATATTACTTGTACACCTCTGCGAGCTTCTGGAGATGGTTGAACTTCTCCGCAGCCTTGACCTTCGCTTCGTTGAAGAGCTTTTCCGCTCTCTCCGGGAAGCTCTGAGCCAGACGGCTGTAACGAGTCTC
>CANPXS010000097.1 GCA_947586625.1 uncultured Clostridia bacterium
GATACTGCCGAAAGACCGTCCCGTCACCGCGACGCTCACGACCGAGCCGTATCCGCGCAAGTCGTACGGTCCCGTCACGCTGCCCGCCGGGTCGTATACGTCGCTGCGCGTCATTATCGGCGACGGCGCGGGTCACAACTGGTGGTGCGTGCTGTTTCCGAGAATGTGCACAAGTCCCGCCTCGGACGAGGGCGAGCTACGCCGTCAATTCGTCGAGGCGGGATTCACACCGTCGCAGTATAAGATAATAACCGAGTCCGACAACGTGCGTTACACGGTCAAATTCAAAATAGTCGAGATAATACGCTCACTTTTCAAGTGACTCGTCGTCAGGTTCCTTCACAAGCCTGTCCGAGAGCTTTATGAGCCTGTCGAGGCGAACGAGGCGGAAAAGCTGAATCCTCGCGATGTCGCAGAGCGACAGCACGAGATATATCATGAATACAGCAGCAAATACCGATATCACGCACAGGAAGACGCCGCCGCCCGTGAACCCCGACGCATACCCGTAAAAATACCTGTTCCAGACGAAGTAGTTCGTGTGGATTATATAGACTCCGAGCGTCGCGGGCGAGAATATGCCGACTATCGTCTTACCGACCTCGCCTATGCGCATCTTTGAAAACAGGATGCACAGCGACGCCGAGCCTATGAATATCGCCGGCGAGATATACGCCATCTGACTTGTGACGCCCGACATGCGAAACGCGCTCGCCACCGCCGTCAACACGAGGTAAACGATGAGCAGCACGTACCACGGTATCGACCGTCCGAATCCGAAGCGCGAGATGAGCCCGCCGTAGATGTAGCATACTACGAGCCACAGCACGCTGTACCCGCTCGAAAGTCCGAACACGGGCAGATTCGTCGCGCGCGGCACCGCCATGAATATGACGAGCGACGCGCAGACGAAGCATATCGCCTCGCGCTTCGTCACGCTCGCGATGCCGCGATTCAGAAAAGGCGCGAGCACCATCAGCGCGACGTAAGCCGTTATGTACCAGTAGTGATTCATGAATATCGGGAAAAACGACTGCTTCAGCGCTCCTGCGGTGTCCTCGTAAGCTCCGGTAGGCAAGAATATCGCCGCCATCACGAGCGTGTAGAAGAGCACCTGCGCCCATACGGACAAAACTCTCGACGGCTTCCACTTTCTGTTCCAGCCGACGTAGCCGCTTATTAACGCATACGAGTTTACGGCGCCGTAGCACGCCGCCATCAAAAACCACGAAACGATATATTCCGCCGACCACATCTTCGCCGAGGTGAGCACGCCGCCCTGATTCAGCGTATGCATCAAAACAATCATTATCATCGAGACGCACCT
Source organism: uncultured Clostridia bacterium (assembly GCA_947586625.1). Lineage (GTDB taxonomy): Bacteria > Bacillota > Clostridia > Oscillospirales > CAG-272 > DTU064. The sequence goes on from CANPXS010000097.1 coordinate 1,328, forward strand.
GAAAAGGTCGATGCCGTAGTTTCGTCCTCCGCTTATATTTTCATCAGCCACAGCTATGATCCGCCTTTCTGCAAATGGCGCCGACGGGTTACAGACCCGGGACCGCCGCGCGAAATATTATTGAAATATATGTGTTCTATAGTTCGGTCGATCGCGCGATATATACTGTCATCGGAAGGTATTGAAAGCACGTGCCGAACGATGTATAATAAACGTGGAGGTCGAAACATGAAAAAGATGTTTTATCCGATCGCGCTCATATGCGCGATAATATTTGCCGCGGTCAGTGTGTCGGCATCGGCATCGTCGGGCGATTCGGTGACGCTGCCGATACTTATGTATCATTCGTTCACCGACGACGCGGACGCGGTTTCGTACACGACCGTTTACTCGGAAGATCTCCGCACCCAACTCGCCGCCCTGACGGAAGATGGCTATACACCCGTACTTTACCGCGATATCATCGACTACGTGCGGCGCGGCGGGGCGCTTCCTGAGCGTCCGATACTCATCACGTTCGACGACGGATATCGGAATAATCTCGACATCGCGGCGCCGATACTCGAAGAATACGGAGCGTGCGCGTCGATCTCGGTCATAGGATGCTCGTGCGGAAAGTCGAATTACAAGAACACAGACACGGAGATCATACCGCATTTCGCACTTTCAGACGCGTCGGAATACGTGGCGCGCGGCGTGCTCGAATTAAAGAGTCATTCATTTGATATGCATCAGTCGGAGAAACTCGACGGAGCCTTGTGCCGGCACGGCGCGGTGAGACGCGCGGACGAGCACATCAGCGCATATGTCCATACACTGTGGGAAGACTGGTATAGGATGTCGGTGCTGCTCGGTACGGTGCCCGGCACGGTAAACGACGTATTTACATACCCGTACGGAAGCTGCGATATGCTGTCGGAAGCGGTGCTGAAAAGCATCGGTTATGCGGCTACGGTAACGACCGAGAGCGGCATCAACGTGATCAAAAGAGGGGACCCGGAGAGTCTTTATATGCTGCGGCGCGTCACAGTTCCGGGCGGCATGAGCGCAGACCGCTTGATGCGGACGCTGCGCGAGCTGTCAGGAGAAAAGTAGTTGATAATCGAGCTGCTCGCCGTGCCGCAGTCAAGCGACGATATCAAAGACGCACGTCACTCCCCGCGCATGACGGCTCTGTCGATTTTCGACATAAGTACGTCGACTTTCGCAAGTCGGAACAGTCGTATGCGCGCCATGTCGCACAGCGACAGCGCAATATATATGATAAAAGACGACGCGAGCACGAGCGCCGCGTAGCGCAAAACGCCGCCGCCCGCAAAGCTTCTCGCATATCCGTCGAAATACATACGCCAGACGAAATAGTTTACGTGAATTATATATACGCCGAGCGACGCGGGAGCGAACGCCCCGATAAGCGCGGCGCATTTTTTACCGATCTTCAGCTTTGAAAACATCGCGCACAGCGACGCCGAACCGATGAACACCGTCGGCGATATGTACGAGAGCAGCATACTACTGCCCATCATCTTCACGGCGAACGTCGCGGAAACCGACGCGGCATATATAAGAAACAGCGCCGCGTTCGGTATGTTTTTGCCGACCTCGAACCGTGACATGAGCCCGCCGAAGATATAGCATATCATAAGCCACAGTGCGCTGTACCCGCCGTCGAGTCCGAACACGGACAAGCCTGCCGCGCGCGGGACTGTCATAAAAATAACGAGCGACGCGGCGGCGAAAGCTGCCGCCTCGCGCTTCGTCGCGTTCGCGATGCCGCGATTCAGAAACGGCGCGACTGCCATCAGCGCGACGTATGACGTCATGTACCAGTAGTGACCCGAAAATATCGGGAAAAACGAGTATTTCAGCGCCTCGCCGCTCACCTCGTACAGTCCCGTCGGGAGAAATACCGCCGCCACCAAGATCGCGTAAAACAGCGTCTCGACCCACACCGACAGCGCCCGCGACGGACGCCATTTCCTGCTCCAACCGACGTAGCCGCTGATTATCGCGTATGCGTCGACGGCGCCGTAGCACACCGACTCCATAAACCATCCGACGGCAGCCTCCGCCGAGCCTGCCTTCGCCGCCGCAAGCGCGCCGCCTCGGTTGAGCGTATGAAGCACGACGACCATCATCATCGACACGCACCTTAAAAGGTCGATGCCATAGTTTCGTGTGTCACATGAATCTTTTTCCATTTTGACGATCCTCCGTCAGATGTCGCTTTATATCTGCATATATAAAGACAACATCCGACATCGGACCGTTTCGGAGAAAATGAAATTTCCACAGCACCCTGCGGTTTCATACTATTATGACGGAAAAAATATCCCGCGCGTCACAGTTACATATCCGTCATTTTTCGGATTCGCGCAGAAAGCGCATGTATATAGTCTCGTCCTCGCGCTTCATGAACATCGAATTATAGCTTCTCGACTCGCCGCTCTCATCGGTCAGCGTGAACCCGACGCGGTACGTGTGCTCCGTCTCGACGCAGCTGTCTACCGTCAGCGTGACCGTCACGGTCAGCGGCTGCCCCGTCGTCGTGTACGCGTGGACGCGCGGCAGATACGTATATCGCACGCTGCTTTCGTGCGTCACGCTCTCGTCTCCGCCGAAATTGCGGTAGACGGCGCTCTCGTAATCCTTTTCCGGTATGAGCGTCGTAATGTTATACTGCGGGTACTCCTCGACAGCATCCGCCAAAAGCTCGCTGTTGCCGCTGTACGCCGCGTATCCCGTGCCGAGCATGTAATTGAGTATCGCGTCCCTGTTGCCCGACGACGCGCCTCTCGGCGACTCGAACGGCGTTATCGCCGCGTTGTCGAGCGTCAAGATCCCTATTATCCGCGTTATCTCCGCGTATGCGTTCTCGTCCTCCGACACGCGCCTCACCATTTGCTCCGACTCGTAGTCCTTCATGTCGAAACCGAGCCACGTCATGATAGTCTCATACGCCGCTCCCGAGCATGAAACGAGCATCGCCGCCGCTGCCGACAGCGCAATCAGGATAACTATGCGCGCGCGCCTCATGACGCGCCTCCCGTCACTCTCGCGACTGCATCCGCCGCCTCCGCATAAAGGTAGAGCGAACCGAAGATGAACATCGGCGCGTTCTGCGCCTTTGCATCGGCGACGGCTTTTTTCACCGCCTCAAGCACCGTTTCGCACGGCACGGCGTCGACGTTGTGACGTCTGAACGCGTCCGCGTAGCCGTCCGCCGACAGCGCGCGCGGATTGTCCGGGCGCACCGTGTATACGCGCGACAGATACGGCGCCGCGATACCGACGGAGACGTCGTAGTCCTTGTCCGCCATCACTCCCGATACCGCGACGACGCGATTTCCCGGGAAATAAGATGCGATGCTTTCAAACGCCGCGCCGACTCCCTGCGGATTGTGACCGCCGTCGTATATTATAATCGGGTCGCGCGACAAAAGCTCGAACCGCGCGTGCCATACGGCATTCTCGATGCCGCCGCGCACCGCGGACTCGGGTATGTCGTATCCGCATTTGCGCAGCTCCGACGCAGCCTCGATGACGGCGGCGGCGTTTCGCGGCTGGTAGAGTCCCGCGAGCGGGACGTGATACTCAGCGCCGCGGTAGTCGAATTCGCTGCCCTCGACCGACGACGACAGCACGGAAAGCACGCCGTAGTCCGGTTCGGCGTACGGCGCGCCGACCCTCTCCGCCGCAGCTTTGACGACGCGCCGCGCATTCTCGTCCGTACCCGTGAACAGCACGCGCGAGCCTTTCTTTATGATGCCCGCCTTTTCGCCCGCTATCGCCTCGACTGTCGGACCGAGATACGCCATATGGTCGAGCGCTATCTCCGTTATGACCGCGAGCGCGGGCGCTTTTATCACGTTCGTCGAGTCGAGCCTGCCTCCCATGCCGACCTCGCACACGACGACGTCGCACTTTTTGCGCTTGAAATATTCGAACGCTATCGCCGTTATAAGCTCAAACTCCGTCGGCGGGTCCGTCATCTTGTCTGCGAACGATTTTACATATTCCGTACACTCGGCGAGCTCGTCCTTTTCTATGTCGCGTCCCGAGACGCGCATGCGCTCGGTGAAATCCTTCACGAAGGGCGAGGTGAAAAGTCCCGTTTTATACCCCGCCGCGCGGAGGACGCCTTCGAGCATGCAGCAAAACGAACCCTTTCCGTTCGTTCCCGCCACATGCACGAATGACAGGGAATCCTGCGGATCCCCTATCATCTTTGTGAGTTCCGATATGCGGGAAAGCCCGGGGCGGCTCCCGCGCCAGCTTATCGAATGTATATATCCGATCGCTTCATCATACGTCATCATGATACGTTTATCTCAAAAACTCCGAAATCTGTTTGTTTTTTGAAAGCGTCATTATTACCGCGTACTCGACGGCGCCCGCGAGCGCCGAAAAGCCGAGTCCGATGAATATGCCGTACCACGGCATTCCGAAATACCACATCTTGCCGACCGATTTTATCAAAACCTGGCCGAGAATGTGCGCGGTCGACACCGCGACCGCGTACCGCAGAGCCGGTTTTGCGCGCGACAAGAGCCGCGACGCAAAGCCCGACACCGCGCCGACCGTTATCGCGCCGAGGCTGATTATCGGGTTGAGCTGCGGATTCGTCGATAAAAGGCAGCTTATCGCGTCCGACGCAAAGCCCACTATCGCGCCGGCCGCCGGTCCGAAGAACACGCCGGCCGCGAGCACGCCGATATTTTCGAGCGTGAAGCGATAGTAGATCATGAACGTGAACGCGTTCTTGCACACGATGCCGACGACGACCGATATCGCCGTCAACATCGCGAGCATAGTGACTCTGAGCGCAGCCGAACCGGCGCGCGCATGCGTCTGTGTTTCTTTTGTTTCTTTTGTGTTTGTCTTTTTGTCCATTCTTTTCCTCCCTTTCCGCACGGTGCAGTCGGGAGTTATCGAAGGACAAGCCTTAGACAAACGACCCTATGCAGCAGCGGGATGCGGCATGCGCACCGCGATCGCTCTTCGTCCCGTTGGCAACTCCCCGTCCCCCGGGCACTTTACGCGCGCACGCCTACTCTGTGCCTTTCCTTGTAAAAATATTATCATAAACGCGTCGCCGCGATATGACCGTGATTAATTGTGCCGGATATTTCAGCCGGCGCTGATTTTTTTAAGTCCCTCCGTCGTCGTCCACGACGTTTTATACTCCGACTCGAACATTTCAAAGCCCGCTTTTATCGCGGCATGCTTTGAGCTTTCGTTTTCGGGCGTACCGTATGACGCGAATTTGCCCTCGCCGCAGATGTCGCATGCGTAAAAGCTCGCAAGCTCCGTCGCTATGCCCTGCCCGCGCATATGCTCCGATGTATAGACATACGAAATATCCCAAAAGTCGCCGTCGAACGAGTCCGTGATAAGGTAGCCGAGTATCGCTCCCGCGCCGTCGAAGCAGCCGTAGACGCGGCAGTTTACGCCACCTGTCTTTACTCTCGTTTCATATGCGTTCCGCAAATTATCCCTAAAGTCCGTGTGCGGTTCCTCAAATGCGAGTACCGCCGCCTCGTCGTTTTCCGTGAGCTGTCTTATAGCGTATTTATACTCGCGCTTTTTCGGCGTCGAAAACATGCCGTACTGCTCGTAATGACTTATATCATGCTTACCGAAAAGAGAGACGAACTCCGGCTCTGAAAACAGCTTTTCGTCGTCGGACGAGAGGACATATTCCTTCCCACCGCTCATCTCGTCAAATACGGCGTCGTATATCTTCCTAAGATTGTCCGCGTCCGATACCTCAAAATATATATGGCATCCGCCGAACCAGTAAAGCGACACTATGACAATATCGTTCCCGATCTTATATCCGTATCTTCCCGTGACCGCCAGCCGCGGGTCGCCGACGTTACGCAGCTCATACAGCTTAAAAATGTATTTCTTCGGGTCTCTCGCCAAAAGCGTCCTTTCAAGCTCCCCGCCCGTCAGTTTTTCTATCATTACCGTTACCGTTTTATCTCCTTTATCATCAGGTACATATTGCGCTGTGTGCCGTCTTTGAGGCGCACAGCGTTCGGGTGAATTCCCGCGATGCGGAAACCCATCTTTTCATAGAGACGACGCGCCCTGTCGTTGCCCTCCGTAAATTCAAGCTCGATCTGCGTGACGCATTCGCGCGCCTCTGCGAGCCGTATCATCTCACCGAACATTCGCGTCCCGATGCCGAGTCCCCAGAATTCCTTCAAAAGCGCGATCCCTATGACAGCGCGGTGACGCGTCTTGAGCGGCTTAAAAAAGGTGATCTCGCAGTTGCCCGCGACTTTGCCGTCGACGACGCATACCATCATCGCCTCGTTCGGCGACGCGTTCATCTGCTCGAACAGCTTCTTTTCTCCCTCCGGCGTATACTTGCCGCACTCCTCCGGATAGCGTATGATGAATTCCGTCTCTCCCGCCGATTTATAAAGATAATCGAGCGTGCCGTCAATGTCCTCGTCCGTGGGACTGCGCAAAAGCGCCCGCCGCCCGTCCTTAAGGTCGAACCATATATCGTTTATTGTCATACCTGTCGTCGCACCCCTTTACATACCGCGAGCGCCGTCGCCGATCTTACAGCATTCCTCCGACGTCGCCGCCGTAGACCTCCGTCAGCTTCTTGTTGAATTCCTCGGCGGTGTTGTACCCCATCTTCTTCTGTCTGTTGTTCATCGCCGCTATCTCGATTACGACCGCGAGGTTGCGCCCCGGGCGCACAGGCAGCGTCGTCGTCGGCACGCTGATGCCGAGAATGTCCGTGTATTCGGTGTCAAGCCCGAAGCGGTCGTAGGACTTGCCCTTCACCCACGTTTCGAGCTTGATTATCATGTCCACCCTCTCCGTCTGCTTGACGGAGCCCATGCCGAATATGCGGCGCACGTCGATTATGCCGATGCCGCGCAGCTCGATGTAATACTGTATAAGCTCGGGCGAGCTTCCGACGAGCGAGACCGCAGACACGCGCTTGA
>CANPXS010000098.1 GCA_947586625.1 uncultured Clostridia bacterium
TCCCGAGCGGCCAAAGGGGGCAGACTGTAAATCTGTTGTGCTTTCACTTCGGTGGTCCGAATCCACCTTCCCCCAAAGGAAGAGAGACGAGCAAAGCTCGTCTCTCTTCTTTTGGGGGAACGATGGCAAGGCCGCCGCGAGGATCCGCGAGACAAAATAACAGCGTTTGCCATAGCAACAAATCGGATCCTCGTGTTCCTTTTGCGCCGAGCGCAAAAGGAACCGTGGTCACGAATCCGACGGGCGCAGCCCGTCATGTATGCGAAAATGCGCGGGTGAGCAAAACTCGTCTCTCTTCTTTTGCTCGGACGATGGCGAGGCCGCCGCGAGGATCCGCGAGACAAAATGACGGCATTTGCCGCAGCAATAAATCGGATCCTCGTGTTCCTTTTGCGCCGAGCGCAAAAGGAACCGTGGTCACGAATCCGACGGGCGGAACCCGTCATTTATGCGAATATGCACGGGCGAGCAAAGCTCGTCTCTCTTCTTTTGCGCGGACGGCGGCGAGGATGCCGCGAGGATCCGCGAGACAAATTGACGGCGGTTGCCATAGCAATAAATCGGATCCTCATGTTCCTTTTGCGCACAGCGCAAAAGGAACATGAGGATCCGACGGGCGAAGCCCGTCATGTATGCGAAAATACAGAGACGAGCAAAGCTCGTCTCTCTTCTTTTGCGCGAACGATGGCAAGGCCGCCGCGAGGATCCGTGAGACAAAATAACGGCGGCTTCACTTACTGCAACTCGCAAAAACAGCCTCGGGACATTCCGTCCCCGAGGCTGTGAAAATTTTTTATCTTTCCCGCCACATCTTGACCGCGCGGCAGAGCCGCTCCGTGCCGTCCGCGACGCGGCTTTTTGGGCATGCAATATTCATGCGCAGAAAGCGGTTTCCGTCGCCGTGGTACTGAGCGCCCGCCGTCACATAAAGTCCCGTCTTTTCACGCATGAACGCGGCAAACGACGTCGAATCGTCCGTCAGCGCCGACACGTCGAGCCACAAAAGATACGTCGCCTCCGACGGCAAAAGCTTCACGCCGTCGACGGTTTCGAGCGCGTCCCTCACGCAGCGCTTGTTTTCATATATGTATTCGCGCAGCTCGCGCAGCCATTCGCCGCCTTTCGTGAACGCGGCGACGGCGGCTCCCGCCGCGAATGCGTTCGGCTCCGCGACCTCGTCGGTGTTGAGCCCGCGCCACATACGCTGATGCAGAAGCGGATTGAACGCCGCCACCGCCGCCGTCTGAATGCCGGCGAGGTTGAACGTCTTTGTCGGCGCGACGCACATGACGGCGATGTCGCGGCACACCTCCGACGCAGACGCGAACGGGACGTAATCGCGCCCCGGGTCGGTCAGGTCGCAGTGTATCTCGTCGGACACGACGGTGACGTGATGCTTACGGCACAGTTCGCCGACTCTTGCGAGCTCGTCGCGGCTCCATATCTTTCCTATCGGGTTGTGGGGATTGCACAGTATCATCAGCGTGACCTGCGGGTCGGACAGATTCTGCTCGAACAGCTCCCAGTCGCGGTGATACTCATGCCCGTCGTAAACGAGCGGCGACTCGACGATGTAGCGCCCGTTATTGTATATCGAGTTGCGGAACGTGTCGTAGACGGGCGTCTCGATGAGCACCTTTTCGGCGGGAGTCGTCAGCTTGCGAACTGCGGTCGAGAGAGCTGGTATGACGCCGGTGCAGAAGATGAAATCGTCCGCCTCGCATTCGAGCCCGTGACGGCCGCGCCACCAGTCGCGGTACGCGGCGCCCCACTCGTCCGGCACGTCGGAGTAGCCGAACACGCCGTGTTCGGCGCGTTTCACTATCGTTTCCACTATCTCGGGCGCGGTCATGAAGTCCATGTCGGCGACCCACATCGGCAGCTCGCCGTCCTTCACCGCGTTCCACTTGACGGAGCCTGTCCCGCGCCGTTCTACGGCGGTGTCAAAATCGTACATTTTCAACCTCTGCAAATTATCTTCGTCTTCGACGGGTCGACGCGGTCGATCTCAATTATGAGCTCGTCGATGTGGTCGGCGCGTATCGTTCCCGACGACGGATTTATGACGCTGTCGATATTGCCCTCGATGTCGGCGTCTATGTCGGCGGAATACTCGAACGCGAGCGTCGTGTTTATCAGCTTGCAGTTTTTCATCGTAAGTCCGCTTATGTAGCAGAGCCCCTGAAGGCTCTCTATCGTGCAGTCTTCGAGCGTGAGATTCTTCGCGTTCCAGCCGAGGTACTCGCCCGAGATGAACGTGTTTTTGACGGTCACGTTTTCGCTGTTCCAGAACGAATCCTTCGACAGAAGATGCGAATTCGTAACGGTCACATTCTTCGCGCCGTCAAAGGAGTAGTCGCCGTAGAGCGTCAGCCCGTCGACGGTCATGTTTTCGCTGTTCATCGCGAAATACGTTCCCTTCGCCGTGACGTTATCGAGCGTCACGTTCTTACATGACCAGAGCGTCTCGGACGCGTCCGGGAACGAGACACGCCGCAGCGTCACGCCGTCGCAGCGGCGGAAATTCTTCGGCGCCTCGATGGCGCAGTCCTCGACGGTGATGTTTTTCGTGTACCACACGCCAGCTCTCGCCATAGTGAACCACGTCGTCGATTTAGCGTAGACGTTTTCGCAGTACCAGAGCGGGTACTTCCACTTGAACATCGAATTATAAAGCTCGATATCGGACGATTCCTTGAGCGGCGACTCGCCCTCGTCGAATATGGTGTCGTATATTTTAACTCCGTGAGACGCGAAGAGCGGACGTTCGCCGAGATAATGTCCGCGTCTGATCTCAGTCATTTGCTGCTCCGCCAATTTTTTTCAACTCCCTTGCCGTTTATGGTTCTTCTTTTTTTGCTTTGCGCGAAATCATTATACAACACGCGCGGGTATAAAGCAATCACCAAAGTGCGTTTTTTTGAATACAACTCGATCTGTTTTTTCAAACGGTTTTTGCGTAAGCAAAACCGTCGTCGTCCAAATAATGGCAGCGAGCCGTAGGCTTCGCAGTTTCACCTACGCGCACCGTGCGCGTGTGATGCTCGGCGCAACACGGCTCGACGCAGACGCGACGTTTTGACGGCGCAGTCGACCCGTCGCGAGGGAGCTGTTCGCAGACTCCCCCGCTCAATCTACGAACACGCTATCCGTCTTATCCCCTCATCTGCCTATATTATACCACATTTTTCGTGATTTGTCAAGCGATTTTCACAATTTTATGTATTTTTTTTACTTATAGCGTAATCGACAGCCCGTATCCAAACTCACATCTCCGCTCACCGCGGTTCTATGTGCAGTCTGTACCGACCGGCAGCTACCTTTGATTATCAGACGTGGTGACGTCTTTCACACCAACAAATTGGTTTTTGACAAGGGGGACTTTCTCGCAAGAAAGAGATAGTGCGGGATGAGGACCTTTTCTTCATAAGAAAAGGTCCTCCCCCGAACCCCCTCTCCAAAAGAACATCGCGAGTTCATTTCCTGCGAACAGCTCCCTCGCGACGGGTCGATATCGCCGTCGAAACGTCGTGTCTCCGTTTGAAGCTGGACGCGTCGTCAACGCACGAGTACGGTGCGCGTAGGTGAAGTTGCGAAGCCTCCGGCACGGCGCTCGATTGCGAGAGAGGCGAGCGTAGTGCGCGCAGGTTAGGAGGGGGAACCTGCGGTGCAAACGTCACCGCCGCCGACAGAAATGACGGCTTTTTCGCGTGCGCAGACGTTGTATTTATGCATTTTCGCCGTTGTAATCCTGCGTACGTTGTGATAAAATATCGACTTAGTGACAAAGATATGTATGAAAGTGAAAAAGGAGCATAAAAAATCATGGAAGCACTCAAGGGAGCATGCATCATCGGACAGTCCGGCGGCCCGACGTCCGTTATCAATGCGAGCGCGTACGGCGCGATCAGAGCCGCGCTCGATTCAGACGTCATCACAGGCGTATACGGCGCGGAAAACGGCATCAAGGGCGTTCTCGAAGACCGTCTCATCGACATGGCGCAGGAAGATAGAGAAGAACTCGACCTTCTCATGTACACGCCGTCCTCGGCGCTCGGTTCATGCCGCTACAAGCTCAAGGACCCCGACGTCGACGACACCGACTATAAGCGCATACTCGAGATATTCAAAAAGTACAACGTCCGCTACTTCTTCTACAACGGCGGCAACGACAGCATGGACACATGCAACAAGATAAGCAAGTACTGTCTCAAAAACGGCTATGAGTGCCGCGTCATGGGCATTCCGAAGACGATAGACAACGACCTCGCCGTCACCGACCACTGCCCCGGCTTCGCATCGGCGGCGAAGTACATCGCGACGTCCGTCATGGAAGTCTACCGCGACGCCCGCGTCTACGACACGGGAATGGTCACCGTTATCGAGATCATGGGACGCAACGCAGGCTGGCTGACGGCTTCGTCCGCGCTCGCCGCAGTCAAGGGCAACGGTCCCGACCTCATCTATCTGCCCGAGGTCGATTTCGACGTCGACGCGTTCGTCGCGAAGGTGAAGGATCTCTACGAGACGAAGCACAAGGTCATCGTATGCGTCTCCGAGGGCATCCACGACAAGGACGGCAAGTATATAGCCGAGTACGGCTCCGACCTCGCGTCGCAGAAGGACAGCTTCGGTCACGCGCAGATGGGAGGCGTCGCATCGTATCTCGCAAACGTCGTTAAGGAAGCGACGGGTGCGAAGGTGCGCGGCATCGAGCTTTCCCTGCTCCAGCGCTGCGCCGCTCACTGCGCGTCGCAGACCGACATCGACGAGAGCTTCATGTCAGGTAAGATGGCGGTCGAGTACGCGACCGAGGGCATGACGGACAAAATGGTGGGCCTGCGCCGCACGTACGACGAAAACGGCAATTACAAGTGCGAGCCCGAGCTCGTCGACCTCTCCGACGTCGCGAATGCGGAGAAAAAAGTCCCCGTCGATTGGCTCAACGAAACGAAGGACGGCATGAACGAAAAATTCACCGAGTATTGCCTGCCCCTCATCCAGGGCGAAACAAAAATGGTCAAGGAAGACGGTCTTCCGAGATTCTCTAACCTCAAAAAAGTAAGAGTGCATTGACAAAAGGGGGCTTTGCCCCCTTTTTCACGGGGAAAAAGCTACCACGGGTAAAATATTTTCTGGGGAACTTTTTTTGCGGGGCCCCTTTTGGTAAAAGGTGCCCCCCGCCCCCTCCAAAAGCGGACCAAATCTGATTATCTTAAGTTCGCTCCGAGAAATATTGTCCATGTTTGCCTGCGGAGTCAAGCACATCCTATGGATGTGCCGCCGAGCACCAAAGGGAGCGGACCAGTAAAATATCAACGTATAGGCTGTGGAAACGGTAGATAACGTACCGGCTAACGACATACCGGAAAAACCTTTTTCATAAAAAGGTTTGAAAAGGTGTCGGGAAAACTTTCCTAAAAAGTTTTCCTGACAAAAAAATTCTAAAAAAGTGAGGTCCATATGGAACTTACCGAGAAGAAGAACAGGAAGCTCGTGCTCGAGGACGGCGAGGTCTACGAGGGGCGCGGATTCGGCGACATGGGCGAGCGGGTGACGGAGGTCGTATTCAACACGTCGCCGGTCGGGTATCAGGAGATAGTGTCCGACCCGTCGTACACGTACCAGACCGTCGTATTCGCGTATCCGCTGATAGGCAACTACGGCATCGCGGACGACGATTTTGAGACGGAGACGCCCACGATAGGCGGACTCGCCGTCCGCGAATACTGTGACTCGCCGTCAAATTTCCGCTCGCGCCGCACGCTCGGCGAGCTTTTGTGCGAATATAAGATACCGGGCATCGAGGGAATCGACACGCGCCGCCTCGTCCGCTCGATAAGGAGCCGCGGCAGCCGCCTCGGCATCATCACCGACATCGACACGCCGACAGAGGCGGCGATAGCGAAGATCGCCGCATATACGCCGCCGCGCGACGCCGTCGCGACAGTGTCGCGCAAAAAGATAGTCACATACGACGTTGACGAGCCGCGGTTCCACGTCGTCGCCGTCGACTGCGGCATGAAGCAGAACATAGTGCGCTGCCTGAACAAAAAAGGCTGCCGCGTCACCGTCGTCCCGTATGACACCGACGCGGACACGATAACGAGCCTTCGTCCCGACGGCGTGTTCGTCTCGAACGGTCCCGGCGACCCCGCCGACGTGAAGCCCGTTATCGAGACGCTGCGCCGCCTGCACGGGGAATTTCCCATATTCGGCATATGCCTCGGGCATCAGCTCCTCGCGCTTTCATACGGAGCCGAGACGTATAAGCTCAAATTCGGTCACAGAGGCGGCAACCATCCCGTCAGAAACGTCCTGACCGATAAAATAGAGATAACGTCGCAGAACCACTCCTACGCCGTCGACATGGCGTCGCTCGAAAAAACGCCGTGCACGGTGACACACGTCAATATCCTCGATGGTACCGTCGAGGGAATCGAATGTGTACGCGATCGCGCGTTTTCGGTCCAGTATCACCCCGAAAGCGCGCCGGGTCCCGAGGACAGCGGTTATCTGTTCGACAGATTCATCGACATTATGGGGGGTGCGGAGAATGCCTAAGAGAACGGACATAAAAAAGATACTCGTCATAGGCTCGGGTCCTATCGTTATAGGTCAGGCCGCCGAGTTCGACTACGCGGGTACGCAGGCGTGCCTCGCGCTCAAAGAGGAGGGGTACGAGGTCGTTCTCTGCAACTCCAACCCCGCCACGATAATGACGGATATTTCGATAGCGGACAAGGTCTACATGGAGCCGCTGACGCTCGAATATATCGCGAAAGTCGTGAGACGCGAGCGCCCCGACGCGCTTTTGCCCGGCATCGGCGGTCAGACGGGACTGAACCTTGCGATGCAGCTTGAAAGAAAGGGCATCCTGCGCGAATGTCAGGTCGAGCTGCTCGGCACGAAGATAGAGTCGATAGAGAGAGCCGAGGACAGAGAGATGTTCCGCGAGCTGTGCCGCTCGCTCGGCGAGCCGGTGCTGCCGTCCATAATCGCGCACAGCATAGACGACGCGATAAAGGCGGCGGAAGAGATAGGATATCCCGTCGTACTGCGTCCCGCGTTCACACTCGGAGGTACGGGCGGCGGCTTTGCCGACGACGAGGACGAGCTTCGCCAAATAATGAAAAACGCGCTCGTTTTGTCGCCCGTCCATCAGGTGCTCGTCGAAAAGAGCGTCAAGGGTTACAAGGAGATCGAGTACGAGGTCATAAGAGACGCGAACGACACGGCGATAACGGTCTGCAACATGGAAAATGTCGACCCCGTCGGAATACACACCGGCGACTCTATCGTGGTCTGCCCGTCGCAGACGCTGACGAACAAGGAATATCACATGCTGCGTAACAGCGCGCTCAAGATAATACGCGCGCTCGGCATCGAGGGCGGCTGCAACGTGCAGTTCGCGCTCGACCCGAATTCGTTCCAGTACTACCTTATAGAGGTCAACCCGCGCGTGTCGCGTTCGTCCGCGCTCGCGTCGAAGGCGAGCGGATATCCGATAGCGCGCGTATCGGCGAAGATAAGCGTCGGCATGAGGCTCGACGAGATAATGCTCGCGAACACGCCGGCGTCGTTCGAGCCCGCGCTCGACTATGTCGTGACGAAGATGCCGCGTTTCCCGTTCGACAAGTTCACGGACGCGAATCAGAAGCTCGGCACGCAGATGAAGGCGACGGGCGAGGTCATGAGCATAGGCAGGACGTTCGAGGAGAGCATACTGAAAGCGATACGCTCGCTCGAGGTCGGCGTTCACCATCTGCACATGGCGAAGTTCGACAAGTCCGCGACGGAGGAGCTGCTCGATTACATAAAAATAGGCACCGACGACAGGATATACGCGATAGCGGAGCTATTGCGACGCGATACCGCGCCCGCCGACATCACAGCCGCGACGGGCATCGACAGATTCTTCATCGACAAGCTCGAAAATATTGTTGAGGCGGAGAGGGTCATAAAATCGTCGGATCTCGACAGGGACACACTTTACCTCGCCAAGAGGATGGGATTTTCCGACCGCGCGATAGCGGAGCTTACGGGACGGCGCGAGATCGACGTGTTCAACATGAGGCGCGAGTGCGGCGTGTTCCCCGTATACAAGATGATAGACACATGCGCGTCGGAGTTCAAGTCGTATGTGCCGTATTTCTATTCGACATACGAGGACGAAAACGAGTCCGTCGTGTCGGATAAGAAAAAGA
>CANPXS010000099.1 GCA_947586625.1 uncultured Clostridia bacterium
TTTGCTGCGATATCCATGACGAAGCGTCCATTCTTCGGGCCATAGAAACAGTGGACGCCGATCACGATGAAATGAGCCAAAACTGCTATAAGTTCTACGACAGTGTTGACCTTGAGAAAATTGTTTCCGAAATATTGGAGGACGAAAAATGAAAACCGTCATGCTCGTCTTCGGCACACGCCCCGAAGCGATAAAAATGTGTCCGCTTGTAAACGAACTGAAGCGGCACAGCGAAATAAATACCATTGTCTGCGTGACAGGGCAGCACCGCCAGATGCTCGACCAAGTCCTTGAAGCGTTCGGCGTCGTGCCGGATTACGACCTCTCAATCATGAAGGACAAGCAGACGCTGTTTGACATAACGACGAACATCCTGAACCGCATCAAGGAAGTCCTCGAAGAGGTCAAACCTGATGTCGTCCTCGTTCACGGCGATACCACGACCACGTTTGTGACGGCGCTCGCGTGTTTTTACCTGCAAATCCCGGTCGGTCACGTCGAAGCGGGGCTACGTACATACAACATTTACAGCCCGTACCCCGAGGAATTCAACCGGCAGGCGGTCAGCATAATAAGTCAATACAACTTCGCGCCGACTGAGCTATCAAAGCAGAATCTTATCCGCGAGGGCAAGGACGAAAGCACGATCTACGTCACCGGAAACACCGCCATCGACGCGCTTAAAACTACCGTGCGCGACGACTATCATCACTCCGAAATCGAATGGGCGGAAGGCAGTCGGCTGATTCTCATCACCGCACACCGTCGCGAGAATTTAGGCGAACCGATGAAGCACATGTTTCGCGCAATCCGCCGTGTAATGGACGAGCACCCCGACGTGAAAGCGATTTATCCGATACATATGAACCCGGTTGTGCGCGAGACTGCCGACGCGATCCTCGCCGACGGTGAGCGCATACACATCATTGAGCCGCTCGACGTGCTTGATTTCCACAACTTTATGGCGAGAAGTTATATGATTTTGACCGACAGCGGCGGCATTCAGGAAGAAGCGCCGAGCCTCGGGAAGCCGGTTCTCGTTATGCGCGACACGACCGAGCGCCCAGAGGGAATCAAGGCGGGAACGCTGAAACTTGTCGGCACGAATGAGGAGACGATCTACACGGAATTTAAGCGTCTGCTGACCGACAGAGAGGCGTATGACGCAATGGCAAAAGCGAGCAATCCGTATGGAGACGGGCAGGCTTGTGAGAGGATAGTTGATATTTTGATATCACATTAAATCAAAGAGGTTATTATGCGAGTTGGACTTTACGGGATATACGGTACATATAATTTCGGCTGCGAGGCGATTGTACGGGGTGCAGTCAATTTTATCAGAAAAAACTTTGGCGAATGCGATATTATATATTTTTCATATAGCTACGAATTCGACAGAAAAGCTCTCGGCGATTTGGACATAAAAATTGTCCCTTTGGAGAATAAACGTACATTTATTGTGCGGGCGATAAATAAGTCTCTTAGTATTATGCATTGCGAAAAGAGACTTTTTACAATTCCGTTCAAAAAGATAATTGATCAGATCGACATCATTTTTTCCATAGGCGGAGACATATATACAATCCCTGCGTATCTTCGCAAAAGAGAAAAATACCCATATTATAATCATCTCGTCAATTTTTGTGATGAGGCTATAAGCCGGGGCAAAAAAGTCGTCGTTTACGGCGCCTCTGTAGGGCCGTTTGGAAAGTATACAATTTTGCGAAAAATACTTGACAGTACCAAGGATATATATTAAACGGTATTGTATTTTCTGAAAATATCTCTTTGGGCGAAGACACTTGTTTTTGCCTTGATGTAATATCTAAGGCAGAAAGCATTGTATATATTTCCGATGTGCTGTATCTGCGCTATGTTCGTACAGACTCGCTTTCCGGCATTCGGACAGATGTAGCTGAAAGGTTAGTACAGTATACCAACTGGGTTATTGACAGATATTATTCAGACGCCTATTTTTCAGGCGCGGTAAAAGATTTGATGGCAAATAACCTTTTTAATATAATATATATATATTTTGCTAAGCTGTCCGACCTTAATTTCAGTCAGGCAAACGGTTACATAAACAGATATGATGAGTTGCAGCATGTGCGTCTTTCTATCGCTGATATTTTGCATGTTGGCATAACGGCAAAGCGAAGATTTTTACTTATTATATACAGTTTAAAAGCGCGCCGGATTGTCCGGATAATATGTAAAATAATATACCGTGTCACAGCGGCGAAGTTATCGACCTGATCAATTCATATACCGTTTATAAAAGAAAGAGTGAAGAAAATAATGGGAATTAAAGAGGCATTGTTGAAGAGACCTCGCTTGTACAACATTGTCCGAGCGGTGCAAAAATCCTCGGATGCAAAATTGTACAATATGATTACGGGATTGTATGAACCCGATTCGCATAATTTTTCTTTTTGCATTAAAAATTATGAAGCTTTAATTGGCACACCTCTACTATGCAAAATCAACATGGGTGTTGACAGAGTAGACCATAGTGGTTTTTGCTACTATATAAGGTATACGCTTATGGGACTACTCGGCAGTGACAAACTTGGAGCAAAGCCTGTTGTCATGTGGGGAAAACACTGCAATTATTACGACAGTGGTATGGAGCCGGAGTATAATAACGCTTTTGAATATTATTTCGAGCCGATAACCTGTCATAAGTTTCTGGATAATCCTGACTCAAAAGCATATATTGAGCTTGATGACAGATTCGGAAATCATATTTTGGGAGTGACGTCAAGTTATCAGTACGATGATTCCCAGATTAAGACAACTGCACAGATATACAAGAAATACATCAAACTCAATAAAAAAACGGAAGAATATCTAAAAGAAAGCATCTCTCCGTTGCTGTTCGGAAAAAGGGTGCTCGGTGTACATGTGAGAGGCACCGATTACAATCTCGGTATTAAAAATCACCCACACGTCATATCAGTCGACGAATATGTCGCAAAGGTGAAGGAACTTATGTCAACCGGGAAATATGACGCAGTTTTTATTGCCACAGACGACAAAAACGCACTCAATAAATTCGGAGAAGAATTCGGAGAAAAGCTTTTGTATTATTCCGATGCCTTCAGAAGCGATTCAATTATGGGACCGCACAGCTTGGAAGATGACCGACCTCTTCATCGATATAAGTTGGGACTTGAAGTGCTGAGGGATGTATATACGCTTGCATGGTGCGACTCATTTGTTTGCGGACTTTCACAGGTTAGTTTTGCGGTACGATATATTAATTACGCTTTGGACAGAATCTTTGATGAACTTGTGATACTGAATCACGGAATAAATTCCGACAATTCGAAAATTGCCGCGAAAATGTACAAAGATTTGGCTAAAGAGCAGAAAGACTTTCAGCATGACCTCCACAAAAACACTTAAAAACAGCGTAATCTCGGTCATCGGTCAGATACTGACCCTCCTGCTCCAATTCATCAACCGCCGCGTATTCGTCATGTTTCTCGACATCGAATACCTCGGCTATCAGAGCGTGTTCGGAAACATTTTTTCGATATTATCGGTCGCGGAGCTCGGCATCGGCGGAATAATATCGTTTCATCTCTATCGCGAGATAGTGACTGACAACAAGCGCGAGATCGGCAAGCTGATGTACCTGTACAAGTGGGTGTATCGCATAATTGCAGCAGTCATACTCGTGCTCGGGCTCGGCGCGTGCGTATTTGTACCGTATATAGTCAAAGACGCGACAAAAGACGTCGGATACCTTTACATCGTTTACTTTCTTCAGCTTACGAGCATCATCGCCGGATATTTTCTGTCGTACAGGCGCACCATATACGCTGCCGATCAAAAGGAATATGTGACCGTAGAGATCGACCTGTTCGCGAATTTATTCGTCCAGGTTATCCAGCTCGCACTGCTTGCCATTTTCAAAAATTATCTTCTCTACCTTGCAATACAGCTTTCGACAACGCTTATTGCAAATTTTATCATACTGTTAAAGTCGAACAGGGATTATCCCTACCTAAAAGAAAAATATACCGTCACAAAAGAGGATATCGCGGGACGCAATATGATCCCCGATGTCAAGAATTTCATCGTTCACAAGATTTCATATGCCGTATACGGGGGAACGGACAACATCGTCATATCGTCGATCTGCGGCATACGCGATGTAGCGCTTTACGGAAACTACTTCATTCTCCAAAGAGGCGTCATGAACGTCTTGTTTTACCGCCTTTTGAATCCGGCCCAGGCTGCTATCGGCAACATTGTGTATGCCGACAGAAAAAAGGATGAGCTTTGGAAGCAGTTTGAGATGCTCGACGTGTTCAGCTTCTTTTTCGCAAGCTATATTTCGGCGGGATTTTTAGTGTTCTTTCAACCGGCTATAAGGCTTTGGATGGGAAGTGACGACTATCTTTTGCCGTTTTCGTTCGTTGCTGTATATGCACTGACGGTCTATCTCGGCGCTGTCTGGGAGATCGTATATAAATATCGCAGTGTTTTCGGTGAATACAGTCAGGACAGAAACTGCATGCTGCTTTCAGCCGTGTTGAATATAGCCGTTTCTGTGCCTCTTGCGTTCGTCATGGGCATAACCGGCGTGCAGGTAGGGACTTTTGTAGCGTTCCTTCCCATTGCATACGGCAGGATCAGGTTTGTAGTCGGCGGCTTCTTCGAACAGTCGGTAAAAAAATATCTTCTGAAACACGCAGGACTGTTCGCAATCGTGATCGCGGAAGGCGCGGCGATCGTTCTTATGACATACAATATGCCGATAACGCTGCCGTGGCTCGCGCTGCGAGCGCTCATTTGGGCGACTGTACCGCTTGCTGTAAATCTGCTTGTATATTTCAGAAATCCGCATTTTAAGGATATGTGCGGCTACTTCAAGAATCTGATAACCGCAGTACTCAATAAAGTTAAAAATAAGTGAGGCAAAATAAATGAAAACAGCTTTGATCACCGGCATTACCGGGCAGGACGGCAGCTATCTTGCCGAATTTCTGCTTGACAAAGGCTACGATGTACACGGCGTAACGCGCCGTGCGTCCATCTCGAACACCGGGCGCATCGACCACATAAAGGACAAGCTCACGCTCCACGACGGCGATCTGTCGGACAGTTCGTCGCTCATCAGGATCATCGGTAAGGTTCAGCCCGATGAAATATACAACCTCGCCGCACAGTCACACGTACAGGTCAGCTTTGACGTCCCCGAATATTCCGGCGACGTCGACGCAATCGGCACGCTTCGAATACTCGAAGCCGTCCGAATACTCGGCCTGACGAAGAAAACGAAAGTATATCAGGCGTCGACGTCGGAGCTTTACGGCAAGGTCGAGGAGATACCGCAGTCGGAGAAAACGCCGTTCCACCCTTATTCGCCTTACGCTGTGGCAAAGCAGTACGGATTCTGGATAACGAAGGAGTACCGCGAAGCATACGGGATGTTCGCGTGCAACGGCATTCTCTTCAATCACGAATCGGAGCGCCGCGGCGAAAATTTCGTGACGCGCAAGATAACGATCGCGGCAGGCAGGATCGCTGAAGGGCTGCAGGATCATCTCGAACTCGGCAACCTTGACAGCCTGCGCGACTGGGGCTATGCAAAGGATTACGTCGAGTGCATGTGGCTCATCATGCAGCAGGACGAGCCCGACGACTTCGTCATCGCGACGGGCGTTCAGCACACAGTCCGCGACTTTACGGAGAAGGCATTCGCCGCGAACGGCATAAGCATCCGTTGGGAAGGCGAGGGACTCGACGAAAAGGGATATGACGCGAAAACGGGGAAAATGCTCGTCTGCGTAAATCCCGCATGGTTCCGTCCGACCGATGTGGACAACCTCCTCGGCGACCCGACTAAGGCTAAGACGGTGCTCGGTTGGGACCCGCAGAAGACGAGCTATGAAGAGCTTGTGCGGATAATGGCGGAGCATGACAGGAAGATGGCGAAAAGGGAAAAGGCTATTGCTTTGCATTGATGAAAATGAGTATGTATAACGAGAATATAATGACTGAGATATCAGGGAAAGAATATTCTGTCGATCAGGGGAAAAAGAAATACCTTGACGCAGTCAAGGGCTTTTGCATATTGCTTGTCGTTATAGGACATGCCGGGGGAATACCGATTATTGGCGGTTTTTTTACAGCATGTTTTATGCAAACATTCTTTTTTATAGGTGGACTTACATATAAAGACAGACATGAAGAAACTTTTGGAGGATTTGCCGTTAAGAAGGCAAAAAGACTGTTGATACCGTATTTTGCTTATGCGGCGATCCTTTTATTAATTGATGTATTACTCAATCATAGAAATATCTCTGAATTTTTGATCGGGGGGGGGGTATTCTATACGCAAGACATTGCCTACTGATATATCAAGGTCATGAGAATAATATTTTTCTACTTGACAATCGGAATGGACAGCTTTGGTTTTTGCCGGCAATGTTTTTGACATATCTGTTTTTTTGGATATTTGTTAAATCAAGCAAAGAGAAAAGGGCTATTCTTATAGTCATATATTTGTGTATAAATGTTGCAACCAATTATTTGCCGATTCTTTTGCCGTGGAGTCTTGATACGGTTTTTGTAACAAGCATAGTGATGTATTTGGGTCACTGTTCAAAGGAAAAAGTAAAATGCATTGAAGAACTCGATATAAAATCTATATTTAAACCTAAAATATTTGTTGGTCTAATGTGTACGATGTTGATATACTGCATCGCTGTCAAGGTAAACGGGTCTATCAATACTTCTGTCAGAATTTTTGGAAACTATAAGATATTAAGCGTTCTATTGTATATTATTATCGGATGTATCGGTACGCTTGCATATATGACAGTATTCGCTGTATGCGAGAATACACATTTTCTAAAAGGAATTGCGAATTGCTTTGAATATTTGGGTCATTGTACGATTGAAATACTTAGTGCCCATATTATGGTTTTTGATATAGTTGAGAAGATGTTCGGATATTTCAATTTTGAAAATAAATATTTGATTTATAGTTGTAAAATCATTTTTGGTACGATCTTTGGAATTGTATTAAACATTATGGTAAAAAAAGTAATAAAATATTTAAGGGCGAAAAGAGTCGATATGAATGTGCCGATTAAATGACATAGATATTTGCTATAAAATACTTTTTGATATGAAAAAGGAGGATTAAATTTTGAATAAAATAGGCGTAGGATACGCGTCGGTTACCGACATTGAGAAAAAGTATGTCATGGACGCGCTCGACAGTCAGAGACTGTCGCAGGGGAAATATGTGGCGAAGTTCGAGAAAATGTTCGCCAATATGCACGGGTTGCGATACGGCGTCATGTGCAACAGCGGAACGAGCGCCCTCCATCTCGCGATACTCGCGCTTAAAGAGGTATACGGCTGGAACGAAGATACGGAGATACTCGTCCCCGCAATCACATTTATCGCAACGTCAAATTCGGTGCTTCATGCCGGTCTGAAACCGGTGTTCGTCGATGTCGACATCCACACATACAACATGGATCCCGGCGAAATAGAAAAGCACATAACGGACAAAACGCGCTGCATCATACCCGTACACTGCTTCGGAATGCCGTGCGACATGGAGAAGATAAGCGAGATAGCGAAAAAGCACGATCTTCGTATAATCGAAGACTGCGCGGAGGCGCATTTTGCGAAGATAAACGGGAAAACGGTCGGCAGCTTCAGCGATATCATGGCGTGCAGCACATATGTTGCGCATACGCTGACGACGGGAGTCGGCGGGGTGATGTGTACGAACGACACGAATCTTGCCGAAATACTTCGTTCGCTCGTTGCCCACGGAAGAGCATGCACATGCGAGAGATGCATAGCGTCGGACGCGAATCAGGTTTGCCCGAAGCGGCTCAAGACAGATATGGACAGGCGGTTCACGTTTGTTCGCCTCGGCTACAGCTACCGCGTCGGCGAGCTTGAAGGCGCGCTCGGACTCGGTCAGCTCGAAAGAGCGGATGAGATAATGGACGCAAGGCACAAAAA
>CANPXS010000100.1 GCA_947586625.1 uncultured Clostridia bacterium
CCGATGAAGACCGAGAGTTTCTGAATGGTCGTAATGATGATTTTCGCCGACGAATCCTCCAACTGCCGTTTCAGAATAGCGGTGCTCGTATTGCTGTTGGCTGCCCCTTGCTCGAACTTGTCGTACTCGCGCATCGTCTGGTAGTCGAGATCCTTGCGGTCGACCACGAACAGCACCTTGTCGATATAGGGCAGTTTGCTCGCCAATTGCGCCGTCTTGAACGAGGTTAGTGTCTTTCCGCTGCCCGTCGTATGCCAGATATAGCCGCCGCCCTCGACCGTGCCGTACAGCCGGTAGTTGTTGGCTATATTGATTTTGTTCAGAATGCGCTCCGTCGCCACGACCTGGTAGGGGCGCATGACGAGCAGCAGCCGGTCGGACGTAAATACACAATAGCGGGTCAGCAGGTTGAGCAGCGTATGTTTGGCGAAAAACGTGCGGCCGAAGCCCATCAAATCGGTAATCGGCTTGTTGTTGGCGTCGGCCCACCACGAGGTGAATTCGAAACTGTTGCTCGTCTGTTTGCTCTTGGATTTATTGCCGTTCGCCGCCTCCTTGATATGGCTTTGGCGCGTGGTGTTGCTGTAATATTTGGTGTAGGTTCCGTTCGATATGACGAACAGCTGCACGTATTCGAACAATCCGCTGCCCGCCCAGAAACTCTCCCGCTGGTAGCGGTCGATTTGATTGAACGCCTCCTTAATGTCGACGCCGCGCCGCTTCAGCTCGATATGCACTAACGGCAGACCGTTCACCAATACGGTAACATCGTAGCGATTGGGCCGCACACCGTCGTCGACCGCATATTGGTTGATGACTTGCAGCGAATTATTGTGGATATTGACCTTGTCGAGCAG
Organism: uncultured Clostridia bacterium; assembly: GCA_947586625.1. Classification (GTDB taxonomy): domain Bacteria; phylum Bacillota; class Clostridia; order Oscillospirales; family CAG-272; genus DTU064. Next base: position 858 of record CANPXS010000100.1, read on the forward strand.
ATAGATATTTTTTGTTGTGCCGTCGTCGCACGTCAACAGCTGCACATGGTCTTCCTGAATGATTGCGGTCTTTTCGACGATTCCGCTGTTTTTGTTGGCGATACAGCCCGTGAAGAAGCGCCTCCACTCCGTATCGGTAAATGTATAATGGTTGAGTTTCTCCAACTGGCGGCGCAGGTTGGCGACCAATTCCGTTTCCGTATGAATCGGCAGATAGTCGTAGGCCTGCCCTTCCAACAATGCGATAAACGCCCGTTCGAGTTCGGCTTCCGACTGGTATTCTTTTTCGGTGCGGTATTCGGCTTGATAATCGCTTACGACCGTACTTTCGGGGTTTTCAGCAACAAGGTTGTATTTGAACATAGTGGGTAGTGATTAGTGATTAGTGGGTAGTGGTTAGTTTGGAGTGGAGGGTATTGATTATTTTGGTTACTTCAACGATTAGGTCGATAGTCGGCGTGATGTCGGATTCTGTGAAATAGCCTATGCGAACAGCGAGCAGCAGTTGCGTTTCCAGTTCTGCGGCAGAACCTTTGGCAATGGATAGAAACTTCATGAATTCCTTGCTTGAATTTCTTGCCTGTCCCTCGGCGATATTGCTCGGAATAGATATTGCAGACCGGCGTATCTGGTCGCTCAAAGCATAGGTCTCCTCCTTGGGCAACAGTTTAACCAACCGGTATGCCTGTTCCGCAACCTCCATTGCCTTTTGCCAAACAATCAACTCTTTATAATTCCGTACTGCCATAACTATCTTCTATCCACTAATTACTATCCACTACTCACTGTCCACTATCCACTAATCAAAAGCCAGCAACATATCTCTGTAATATTCGTATTGCTGTCGGCGGGCGGCAATCTCAGCAGGAAGCCCTTCCGATATATCGTTTACAAGTTTTTCGAATTTATCCAATATAGAGACAATGCGCTGCTGTTGTTCTATTGGCGGGATTGGAATAAGGATTTTACCGATATCAGATGCTTTTATATCAATAACCTTTGTCCCTCTTGCATATTTTCGTTTTTGCTCATAAAACATTTGAGTTTGCAGGTAATATGCAATATATTTCGGGTTCTGTTTATGCTTAAAGACTATTGCGTGTCCTCCCGTAACAATAGTTTCATTACCTAACCAAGCAACCGATTTACATACATCTTCCACATTTTCACTTGTACAAGCTATAACGATATCTCCTTTTTTTACTTTTACCAATTTCTCTGCTAACACCGGAGCGACAAAGGATTTTGTGGTTTCTGTGAATGTACCGTATAATGTGTATATTTGTCCATAGTGAATACAGCCGACACCTTGTTCGGTAAAGTCTTTCTTTTGTAATCCGTTACCTCTAATAAACACGCCTATATCTCCTAATTTGCACCATTTTACATTTTCAAAATACCCCCCCCCGAATTTGCTGAAATTCAGTAGTTTATTGCGATAGTATTCATATTGTTTCCGCCGCGCTTCCAACTCGGCTTCCAACTCGGCTTCCAACTCGGTGAACTTGTCGAGGATATTTACGATTTCATTCTGAATCGCAAGCGGCGGAACAGGAATCTCTATTTTATTGATACGTGCCGCAGATAAATGTTTGACAGTTCCACCCTTAATTTCTTCTTCGATTGTTTTGAATAATGGAATCAAAATGTGATACAAATAATTTTCAAGTATAATATCTGTATTTTTAGAACTGATTTTACAAACACGTTGATTTAATAGACCATCTCTATCATTCCATTTCTCAAGATTAAAATTACCGTCCATGCCTACAAGTATATCTCCTTTGTGAATGATATAACTTGTTTCGATTTTTCCAGTATAATAAGTGCTTGCTTTTGCAGGTTTTACATCTCGAATTCTAATTACTGGTATATAGGAATCATCATCCGTAAATAATTTAGCTTCAAAGGGGAACCCATATTTTACTATTGCAACATTTACTAATTTATCCCACTTCACTCCCCTCGGGCACAACTCCCGAATCATCTCCTCGATACGGCTCATTGCTTACCTCCTTTCTCCTTGTCGTTTGCACGCTCTTCCAATTGCAGAAAGCGGTCAAAATCGCTTGTATATAGCCTGTCCTGAACGATGCGGTATTTTTCCCATTCGCTTTCGGCATGGGCTTTCGCCAATTCCGCCGATATGCGCCCTGCATCTTTCAGCACTTCTCTGTCCATTAACGACAAAAATCCGTTCAGCCGTTTCTCCCAGTCCTCCATCGTCATGGGGATATGGCGCATGGCTTGTACCTCCGCCAAATCCAAGTAGGCCGACACGATTCGTCCGAGCGTCTGCAACTCCTCTTCCGTGAGGTAGTTTTTGGCGACTGTCACGTCGTACTTGTGGATTTTGCCCGTCGGCGAACCCTCCCATGTCGTCAGTCCCATGTGTTCTTTTTCCGCATTGGCCCGTTTGTAGATCAATTCCGCCGCCGTATGACCGTGTACGCTGTAGTGCATCTTGTTCTGCACCGCAGCGAAAAAACGCTGGGTAGCCTTTGCCGTCGGGTCGTAATCGACCGCCGTAGCGTAGATATCCGTAATCTTCTGGTAGAAACGGCGCTCCGACAACCGTATCTCGCGGATGCGCTCCAACTGCTTCTCGAAATAGTCTTTCGTAAGCACCGTGCCGCCCCGTTTCAGCCGCTCGTCGTCCATCACCCAACCTTGTATGGTGTAGTCCTTGACGACCGCATTCGCCCATTTGCGAAATTGAACAGCCCGCTCGTTATTCACCTTGAAACCTACAGCGATAATCATCTGAAGGCTGTAATGTTTTACCTCGCGGCTTACCTCGCGACTGCCTTCGGTTTGAACTATCCGGAAATTCCGGACAGTTGCCGCCTCGGTCAGTTCCGCATCGCTGTATATCTTTTGTATATGCTCGTTAATCGTTCGTACATCAACACCGTACAGTTCCGCCATCATACGCTGGGTGAGCCATACGTTTTCATCCTCGTACCGCAGTTCCACGCGGGACGGAATTTCCCCCGTAGCCGCTACGAAAGTCAGGTATTCGGCGGCAGAACTGCGAATCGTTATCTCGTGCTTGCTCATATTCATTTATTTTACAAGGTGGCTACAATCGCATCGATTGCTGTGCGCAATACGTTTTGGCGGGCGACGATCTCGGCGATGCGTTTGTTCAGGGCGTCGATATCCACCGCTTCGCGCGTGTCTGGCTGCTCGACATACGACGATACCGAAATATTGTAATCGTTCTCGGCGATTTTGTCGTTCTCCACCAAACAGGCGAAATGCGCATCGTCCCTGCGGGCAACAAACGCATCGAGAATCCGCGCGATGTTCGCATCGGACAATTTGTTCTTGTTGCCCTCGTGAACAAACTCGTTCGAGGCGTCGATAAAGAGCGTGGCGTTGTCCTTCTTGCTCTTTTTCAGCACGATGATGCAGGTAGCGATGCCGACACCGAAAAAGAGGTTGGCAGGCAGCTGGATTACGGTGTCGATGTAGTTGTTGTCTATCAAATATTTGCGTATTTTCTGCTCTGCACCGCCGCGATAGAGCACACCGGGGAATTCGACAATGGCTGCCGTGCCGTTGGTCGCCAGCCACGAGAGCATATGCATCGTAAAGGCGAGGTCGGCTTTGCTCTTCGGCGCGAGAATGCCTGCCGGCGAAAAGCGGGGGTCGTTGATTAACAACGGATTCTCGTCACCCGCCCATTTGATCGAGTACGGAGGATTGGAAACGATGCACTCGAACGGTTCGTCGTCCCAGTGTTTCGGCGCCAGCAGCGTGTCGCCGAGCGCAATATCGAACTTTTCGTAGTTGATATCGTGCAGGAACATATTGATGCGGCACAGGTTGTAGGTCGTGATATTGATTTCCTGCCCGTAGAAACCCTGCCGCACGTTCTCCTTGCCTAACACTTTGGCGAATTTCAGCAGCAGCGAACCGCTGCCGCACGCCGGGTCGTAGACCTTGTTCACCTGCTTTTTGCCGACGAGCGTAATGCGGGCGAGCAGCTCGGAGACCTCCTGCGGTGTGAAAAATTCACCGCCCGACTTGCCCGCATTGCTGGCGTACATCGTCATCAGAAACTCGTAAGCATCGCCGAACGTGTCGATTTGGTTATCCGCCAGATTGCCGAGCTTCATGTCGCCGATTTTGTCGATGATTTTCACCAGCGTCTCGTTGCGCTTCTGCACCGTCGCACCGAGTTTGTTGCTGTTCACGTCAATATCGGCAAACAGCCCTTTCATGTCGTCCTCGCTTGCCGCACCTTTGGCAGAGTTCTCGATTGCGTGGAAGATATTGCTCAACGTTTCGTTCAGATTGGGGTCGGTGGCGGCATTTTTGCGCACATTCCCGAAAAGTTGCGACGGAAGGATGTAAAATCCCCGTTCCTGCACGGTTACCTCGCGCCCGAACTCGGCCTGTTTGTCCGAACATTCGGTGTAATCGAAATCCGTATTTCCCGCGCGCCGCTCCTCCGCATTGATAAATGCTGTGATATTCTCGGAAATGAAGCGGTAAAACAACATTCCCAAGACGTAGTTTTTGAAATCCCAGCCGTCGACGCTTCCCCGCAGGTCGTTGGCTATCTGCCAGATCGTGCGATGAAGCTCCGCACGTTCCTGTTCTCTTGCCATATATCGTTATCTGTTTATCAATTGTTCAATATCCACATTCAGCAGTTCCGCGATACGAATCACCGTATCCAACTGCGGTTGCGACGAGTTGGAGCACCATTTCGACACGGTCGAAGGATCCTTACCCAACTGCTCCGCAAGCCATTTCCCCGTTTTATTCTTTTCAGCAAGAATAATTTTCAATCGGTTTACCTCTTTCATCTCTACTCTTAAAACACAGAATAACAACAAAGATATTGAAAATAATTCAATCGAAGCGATTTTCACCGGAAAATTTATCGATTATGTTGTGTTTCCCATTTATAACAACTTATTGTGCGGCTTTCTATTGAATAGTTTCTGGCAACTTGCGTATTGTTTTTGAGCATTGTCCCTGCCGATGTTCTTTTCGTTCAGGGCTTGCCCTATTGCCACAAAATTTTTCTTTGGGGTAGCCTAATCCCCCTGTCGGCTTTCGCCGTCGGGTTTGTTACCAGTCAATTTGCAAGCAAAAAAGGGCTTGTCTGTCCAATGCTGAAACCGCAGAATGCGATTATTTGCACCGAACATCCCTATCTGCTGGCGGATATTGAGGTAAGGCAATATGAGGGGAGAGAAAAACACGTTGGCTGCACATTTTTTTTGGGGGGGGGGTCAACATCTATCCGAGCAAGATACCGGCGACCAAAGAACGCAATTCCTGTTATAGCAGTTGCAAGGTCGTGTATCTGACTTGCGGTATTTTGTCAGGGTGATCCCCAAACGTCCCAACGACACACAACGTCTTAAAACACTTGAACCGATTGCCTGTCGGAGAAATATTTCGGTTCTTGGATAGACTGATGTTTTTTATTCTCGCGCCCCTATATCCATTCAAAATGGAACTCGCCATGCACCAAAAAACACTTTATTTATGTTATTTCCTATATATGCCCACCAGAGTAAAGAAATGTGTTTTTGGAGGTGCTTCGACTCGAAATCAGTCGAACAATCCGTTCACCAAATTCACCGCTTCATCCTTCTTTCGATTGACAATTTTGGCGTAGACTTGCGTCATCTTCACATCCGTATGCCCGAGCAACTTCGAGGTCGTATATAAGTCGGCCCCAAGCGTCAGCATCATCGTCGCGAAAGTATGTCTTGCCGTATGAAATGAAAACCGCTTGTCGATACCTGCCGCCTTCGCCCACGGCTTGAGCAGGATATTGATATGCGTCGTGGAGGGCAGGTCGAATACATGGTCTTCCGCTGTCTTGTCTCCACGCTCCGGCATCCAGCGCAGCGCTTCGGGCGAGAGCGGCAGATAGATCGGCTCCTTCGTCTTCTGCATCACGACCTCCAACCGATACTGTCCGTTGTCTACATAGACGTTTCCCCATTTCAGACCGATTATATCGCTTATCCGCAGTCCGCAGAAGCAGGAGAACAGATAAGCATGTTTTACCGCCTCGTTCTTCATCGGAGTAGCAATCAATGCCCGAAGTTCCTCGATGGTCATATACTCTCGCTTGCTCTCCGGGCGACGTATCTTGTCCGAATTGCCGATTTTCGTAAAGGGATTGACCTTTATCACATCGGCACGCACGGCAGCATTCAATGCGCCGTTCAGCACCCTGTAATAGTTCTGTGCCGTGAATCGGGAGACGGGCTTTCCCATAGGTCGATACTCTGTTAAAAGATAGTCGATATAACCTTGACAAAACTCCTTGTCGATTTGTTCCATCGTCACCCGCTCGCCTGCGTAGTCTTTCAGAATCTGGATGGCGACTTTGATTTGGTGCCCGTCCTTCTTGCCACGCTTCTGCTGGTTCTCCATGTAGGTATTCATCCAGTCGAGCAAGGACATCGTCTCCTTGTCGTCGGCACGCTTGATTCCGGCTTCGCCGTTCGTCAGTTCGATGATGCGCTTCGACTTGATTGCATTGGCGGCAATCATTGTCGCCTTGTTTTGCCGGCGGGCATTATCGTCCACCTCCGGGATGATATACATCTTCAAATACTCATACGACCGCTTGCCGTTGCGGTAGACGTCAAGATAGAGGCTTTTGCTGCCGTTGGAGAGTTCTTTCATCCGAAGACGGATTGGCTCCTTGACTTTGGCAGGTTTTCTTACTCGTGGCATAGGCTTTCGTTTTACTCATATGCCGCAAATATAGAAATAATAATCGGAATCGAGGCACAAACAAGAAACAAAAATACACCAAACAAGAACCAATCATCTGCAAACGATGAAAACAAATGAAATTCGTATGTCAATATAGACAACTGTAATAAAGCGTATTTATTTGCATTTTATTAGTTCTTGTTTCCATATACGGCCGCTACTTTATAAATGTAGGAAATTTTCAATTAGATGCAAGGATGGCATAGTGGTTCTCACGCTTTAGCGTGGGCTGCTATCACTACATCTGCATCTATGGGTTTCCTACGACCTTCAAGTTAAGACGTGGCATTGCAGTTCCACGCTTGAACCGAATAATGTTCTATATCTTTCTGATTATCAAATTATACATTCAATATTCTTTGTAGTTTGATA